>CAUJIC010000012.1 GCA_963205305.1 Pseudomonadota bacterium
ATGCCCACCTTCCACACCCACTCCATCACCAATGTGGGTAGTGGTGAACTCGTCACCCTCTTCTGGGCGCACGAATTGTTCGACCCCCAAAACCCCGACACATTCGCAGAGGCCGTATGAAAAAACTCAAAGTGATGACCATCGTCGGCACCCGCCCTGAGATTATTCGCCTCAGCCGCGTGCTCGCGAAGCTCGATGCAACGTGCGAGCATATTCTGGTGCATACAGGTCAGAATTACGACTACGAACTGAACCAGATTTTCTTCGAGGGGTTAGGGCTTCGCGCGCCCGACCATGTGCTTGATGCGGCGGGTGAAAGTGCCTGCGAAACCATTGGCAACATCATTGCGCGGATTGACCCGCTGCTAGCGAAAGTGGCGCCCGATGCGGTGCTGGTGCTGGGCGATACCAACTCGTGCCTTGCGGTGATTGCCGCCAAGCGCCGCAAGATTCCCATCTTCCATATGGAGGCAGGCAACCGCTGCTTCGATGCCCGCGTACCCGAAGAAATCAACCGCAAGATAGTCGACCAACTGGCCGATATCAACATGCCCTACAGCGATATTGCGCGCGAATATTTGCTACGCGATGGCTTGCCGCCCGATCGCATCATCAAAACTGGCAGCCCCATGGCCGAGGTACTGGCGCATTATAAGCCGCAGTTTGCTGCATCCGATGTGCTCACCCGCCTCAACCTAAAACCTGAAGGCTATTTTGTGGTGAGCTGCCACCGCGAGGAAAATATCGATAACCCCACGAATTTTGCGGGGCTGATAGCAGTGCTTGATGGGCTGGTGAAGCAGTATAACCTGCCTATCATTTTCGCCGCCCACCCACGCACCCGCAAACGCATCGAGGAGCAAAAGGTCGCGCTCGACCCCCGCATCCAGCTGATGAAACCACTCGGCTTTGCCGATTATGTGCGCCTGCAGATGGATGCGAAAGCAGTGCTATCCGATAGCGGCACCATCAGCGAGGAATCTTCCATCCTCAATTTCCCCGCTCTCAACATCCGCGAGGCGCACGAGCGGCCCGAGGCGATGGAGGAAGCCAGTGTGATGCTCACCGGTCTCTCGCTCGAACGCGTGCTGCAAGCCATGGCGATTTTGGAAACCCAGCCGCGCGGCGCCACCCGTGCCTTACGCCAAGTGGCGGATTATGCCATGCCCAACGTCTCCGACAAAGTGGTGCGGATTATCCTGAGCTATGTCGATGTCATCAACCGTACCGTATGGCGCAAAGATGCTTAATCTACGTAACTACATCGCCGATGTTCCCGATTTCCCGAAGGCGGGCATCCTGTTTCGTGATATTTCGCCGCTGCTGCGCGAACAATTCTCCGAGACTATTTCACAATTAGCCGCGCTCTATACCGACGAGGAATGGGCGAAGATTGATGTCATCGGCGGCATCGAATCACGTGGGTTCATTCTCGCGGCGGGGCTGGCGGTGGCCAAAAACAAAGGTTTTGTCAAAATCCGCAAGGCGGGCAAACTCCCTGGAAAGATCGAACATCAGCGCTATGGGCTGGAATATGGCGCGGACGCGCTTGAAATGCACCACGGCATTGGCCGCATGCTGATTGTAGATGATGTACTGGCCACCGGTGGCACACTTCAAGCCGCCGCAGATCTTGCCAAGCGCACAGGCCACACCGTGCAGGCACTATGCTGCCTCATCAACCTCACCTTCCTGAATAACTTTAGCTGGAATGGGCTAGCCCCGCGCACGCTCATCGACTACGAGGCCTAATGCAAACACCCCTGATTGTGATGGCGCTCGAAAGCGAAAGCCAAGGCAAACTCGAAGCCCTTGGCGTCGAGGTGCTCTATTGCGGCGTGGGCAAGGTCAATGCTGCCTACCATCTCACGCGGCGGCTACACGAATTGGCGCGTGCGGGGCAAACGGTGCCCTATGTGCTCAATCTAGGCTCGGCGGGCAGCCACCATTTCAACACTGGCACACTGGTCGAAATCGACCGTTTTGTGCAGCGGGATATGGATGCGGTGGCGCTGGGCTTTGCCTATGGCCAAACCCCGTTCGATACCACGCCCGCCACCATCAGCGTGCCGCGCCGCTTCCACCATTTACCTGCGGGCATGTGTGGCTCGGGCGATTCGTTTGTCGAGGGCGCACCACCCATCCCCTGCGATGTGGTCGAGATGGAAGCCTTCGCCATGGCCAAAGTGTGCCTACACGAGGGGGTTTCGTTCACGAGCGTCAAATACATCACCGATGGGGCGGATGGCAACGCCTCGCGCGATTGGCAAGCCAACCTCGCCGCCGCCGCCCAATGTTTCCACGAGCTGCTAACCACCAAGGGCTAACCTGTCACGGTCACTTACGGGTTCAATGTTGGGGCCTGCGCGTCGTGCTGCTGCACATCTTCCAGGCGCTTGGTCCATGTAGGGGCATGGCGATTTTTTTGTTTTTCAGCGGCGCGTTCCATGGCTTTTTCATCGACACCAAAAACTTTACCAATGGTTTTGCTAGCGGGAAGAAACACTTTCTCGCTCGTCACTGCATCCCATTTCTGAGCAGCGGCAGGTGCAACCATCCGCCCACCGATCAGGATACCGTTGCTTACGATTGCACCCACCAGTTTGCTTTTAAATATCTCGGGGTAGCTGCGGCCATGTCCGCCCATTTTCTGCGCGACTGCCCCAAGCGGATAAGCAAACATGTTCCACACTACTGCCTGCGGCAAGTGCGAGACTTCGTGCTGGTAAATTTCCTCGGCATGCGCTTTTACCTCGGGTGCATCGGCTGTTAACCCTTGCTGCTGACCCCAGTGACGGGCAGTGCGATTCGCGCCACTGCGAAACGCCCAACCAAACAGTGGATCGGTGATTTTACGAATACCATTCATAAAATCAGGGAAAAGGCGCTGCACAGCAATCGTGAGTGGCACCGCCGCAAAATCACCAACGATTTCGCCTTTCAAATAATGCCCTGCCTCGTGCGCAAAAGTGCTGAGGGTGAGTTTAGGCTTTGGGTGGTGATGCGGCTCAGCGATTGCTCTGCACGTATAACGTTTATATCCGCATATCTCATGTTCGTGATGCTCGTGGCTGTGGTCATGTTTATGGTCGTGGCTAGAATCACCGCAGCCTACATTCACCCCAAACGCCGCCGCTATCAGCGGCTGCAACACCACATCCGTGGTGCCACAGGAAAGCGCATGGTTGATGGTGTAGGCCACATCCTCGGCGCGCTGATTCGCATTCTTCTCTTTTTCATGGGCACGCGCTGATAGTTCTTTTTCAAGTCGCGCGGCGTGAACGGTCGTGGCGGGCGTTACCGTCGCAAGGGGTGCATCATGCGGTTGCCGATGCCACTCGGTCGATTGGCGCACCGCCTCACGGTAGGCCGCGCCATCATTCGCCGAAAGCTCGGAAGTCAGCTTCGCTGCCGCTTCACGCGTGCCTAGCCACTGTTTAGCAATGCTATCAATCTGTTGCTTATCCATCGCAGGAAGTGCGGCAGCCAATCCCTTCGTTAGCGCATCACGAAGCGCTCCATCGGGCGCAAATACCGCTGCTAGTGCATCATGGCCCAGCATGGCGCCTTTCGCCGTTGCATCAATATGCGCGATGACTTGTGGTTTCCCATTCTCCAAATGCAGCAAATCGTCCAACACTTCGCTCATTTTCACATCACGCAAAGGCGGCACCGCTGCATCTGCCTCGGCGGGCGTTAGCGCTGCAAGGCTGGCCACATAATTAGGCTGCGAAAGTAAATCTGCAAAGTGGTTCGCCTCCGCCGCGCGCCGATGCATAATCTGATGCATTGCTTCGCGCGCCTGTTCGGGCGTGCTGTGGTAGCGCGCATTGCTAGTGATGGTTGTTTGCGCTTTCAGCAGCGCATCACCTGCAACATCGATCAACGCGGGATCCGTGATGGTGCTAGCAAGGGCGCGTTGTTCGGCAGCAATGCTGGCCGCTACCTGCTCTGGTCGTTGGCCACGTGATTTTTCACTATCCATACGGCGCACCACCATCGCACGGAAAGCAGCATCGCGGTAGGATTCCATCGTCAATGGCGTGGGTGCTTGGGTAAGGTTCTGGGGCGATGCGTGTAGTATGTTCATGGATCCTAATTTGTAGTGAACCATTACCCTATTGCGAACCACTCTTAACAACAAGTGACAGTTTTATGACAATTGCTACCCTGAGCACCTGATTTTCTACCTTTTTAGCGATAATGCCCGCCCTGACCATTCGCCGTGGTCATCATTCATCGACATTTTTGGGGCGAACCGGCTTTTTGTGGAAACCTAACCTATTGTAATTTATGGTGACCCCTACGAGATTCGAACTCGTGCTACCTCCGTGAAAGGGAGGCGTCCTAACCACTAGACGAAGGGGCCACGGGCTTTGGGCAAGCCCAAAACAGGCGGGGAGATACACCACGGGCGCGAACCCAAGTCAAGCAGTTTATAACGCCCTTAGGCTGGTTTGCGAAGCCTTCCATGGTGAGCCGCTTTAGCGGCGGGGGTTTGGTGGCAAGACCCCCATCAAGCGCGAAGCGCTAAATAGCCTTTGCAGCGTCATCAATCATGAATTGCGCCGTTTCCTTGCCCTGCCAGCTATTACGCTTCAGTTCGCCTAGAATATGCAGGGTTTTCTCGGCCATCAGCCATTCACCGAGCACGGTGCCCACCGCGCCAAACGCCACGGCATTAAGGCGGGCGCTACCCGAATCGTCTGTCAGGGTCACCCGCAGATGTTTTTCCTTCATCACCGCCACATGAGCAATGCGGGCATTGGCTATCACAAAGCGCGGCGCAGGGTTGCCAATGCCAAACGGCCCCACGCGGGCAATATCCTCGAGAGTGTCAAGGTTCGCACCACTGGCCGAGAGCAGCCCGTCATACGTCACCACCCGCCCTTCCGTATAGGCCGCCACATCCGCCGCCATGCGGGCGATAAGGAACTGGTGCAGGGCATCAATTTTCTCCGCTGCCACGCTGAAGCCCGCTGCCATCGCATGGCCGCCCCCTTTTTCGAGCAACCCAACGGCTACCGCAGCATGAATCGCCGCGCCCATATCGACGCCCGTTACGGAGCGACCCGAGGCTTTGCCCATACCATCCTCCAGAGCCACCACAAAGGCGGGGCGGCTGAAGCGCTCCTTGATGCGCCCTGCCACGATGCCAATCACCCCTTGGTGCCACCCCTCGGCCGCAACGAGTATCACAGGCATGTTGCGCTGCTGTTCGGCGAGCGCAAGCGCTTGCTCCAGCACCCCTGCTTCAATCGCTTGGCGCTCTTGGTTGTGTAAATCCAGAGTAGCCGCCACCCCACGTGCGCGCGTCTCATCTGTTGCCGTCAGCAGCTCCACCCCAAGGCCGGATTTACCGACACGCCCGCCCGCATTGATGCGCGGGCCCAGCAAAAAGCCGAGATGATAGACATTGGGCGATTCATCCATCCGCGCCACGTCGGCAAGCACGTTCAGGCCAAGCCTGCGCCGCTGCGCCATTACCTTTAACCCTTGCGAGACAAATGCGCGGTTGAGACCAGTGAGCGGCATCACATCGCACACGGTGCCAAGGGCCACCACATCGAGCAGCGCGAGGAGATTGGGCGCAGCGTTATGTGCAAAAAAACCCGCATCGCGCAAGCGCTGGTTCAATGCCACCAGCGTAAGAAACGTCACCCCCACCGCCGCGAGATTCGTGTGCGGCGAGGTTTCATCGACGCGGTTGGGGTTCACGATTGCGTGGGCATTGGGTAGCGCACCGCTGCTGAGGTGGTGGTCGAGCACCAGCACATCCACCCCTCGCCCCTGCGCCAGTGCAATCGGTGCATGTGCCAGTGTACCGCAATCCACGCTGATAATGAGCTTCGCACCGCCCTCCATCAGCTTCTCAAATGCGGCCTCGGTGGGGCCATAACCTTCCAGCATACGGTCAGGGATATAGGGCACCACATCAGCGCCCATCGCGCCCAAATACTCCATCAGCAGCGTGGTGCTGGTTGCGCCATCGACATCGTAATCACCAAAGATGGCAATGCGCTCCTTGCCTTCCACCGCGCGGATGATGCGCGCGACGGCTTTTTCCATATCGAGCAGGTGAAACGGGTCGGGCAGATAATCGCGCAAAGTGGGGTTCAAAAATTGCGGCACCTCATCGACCGCCACATTGCGACCAACTAAAATACCCGCCACTAGCTCACTCACCCCATGCTGTTGGGCAATGGCGAGCGTGCTGCGCGCATCCTCGCGGCGCAAACGCCATGGCAGGGCAGAGGCGGTGTGGGTGGGTTGTTGCATCCACGCAATCTAGGGAGAAACGGGTAAAGAATCCAGCAGTGAGTTAGCGCCCAGTACCACGCACAGGCCGTTGCATCGCTGAGCTTGTCTGCGGTGCTGTGCCTTGCTGCACCTCGATAGAGCCACCCAACAGCTTGCGCGCGTTCGCAATTTCCTGTGACTGATCGGGGGTAAAACTCATTGGCTTCCCATGCGCTCCTGCGTTAGGGGCCTCAGGCACAAGCATCCGCTTCGCCTCATCGAGCATACCCATCAACGTATTATTAAGAAGCGCTGGACTCATCTGATCACTTACTGCTTGAGCTGCTTTGGCATAGGCCGCGTTGGTCGCTTTCTCATTCTCTAGAATCGTGTTGCGTGTTTGATTCCACTGCTTCTGCGACATCGTACCTTTGGGTACTTCACCGTCCTCGTCAGGCGTGGCGATACGAGTTTCGTCGAGCCGCTTAAGCTGTTTGCGCGTGGCTTCGGACATCGTGCGCTGCGCTTGCTCGGTTAGGCCACCCTTATCACTCACCATCGCACCAAATGCCGCAGCAAATTTGCCCGCAGCATTGGAGGCTGCAATATCGGCCTTCATGCGTTCAATTCCTTCTGACAATGCTGCTGCGCTTTGTGCCTTGCCTTTTGTCCCCAGCATCTCGCCAAGTAATGCGGTGAATGCAGCCTCGGCCTGAGGTGGTATCGCGTGACCTTCTGCCACAGCGTCCTGCTTGATCTTCGCCAGCATCTGGTGCGGCGTGAATTGTGCATTGTTATCTTGCGTATCTGCAGCCATAGTGCACTCCTGCTTTATGGGTATTTACAGCACCAAGGTTAAGGATCGACAATCCGCCTAGATCTCGGTTTTCATGCCGAAATTATGCTGCGCCTCGATCCAGCGGACAGTACCTGTCGCTGACCTCATCACGATAGAATGCGTCGAGGCACCACCCGCCCAGCGCCGCACGCCTTTGAGCATGCTGCCATCGGTCACGCCGGTGGCCGCGAACATCACATCGCCTTTGGCGAGTTCGTTCAGGTTATATTTACGGGTGAAATCGGTGATGCCCATGCGCTTCGCGCGTTCTTTCTGTTCATCTTCACCATCGAACAACAAGCGGCCTTGCATTTGCCCGCCAATGCATCGCAGCGCAGCAGCCGCCAGCACACCCTCAGGCGCACCACCAATGCCCAAATACATATCAATGCCCGTCATCGCGGTTGCAGTCGCAATCACGCCCGCCACATCCCCATCGGGGATAAGTTGCACGCGGCAACCCGCCTCGCGCAGCTTGGCAATTTTCTCGGCGTGGCGGTCGCGCTTCAGCACCACCACCGTCAGGTCGGCAACATCCTTGCCTTTCGCTTTCGCGAGGTTCTTCAGGTTCTCAGCAATCGTCGCGTCGATATCCACCACGCCTTCGGGCAGGCCACCGCCGACGGCAATTTTATCCATATACACATCGGGTGCATGCAGGAAGCTGCCATGTTCACCCATTGCCACCACGGCGAGTGAGTTCGGGCCCGAATGGGCGCACAACGTGGTGCCTTCGAGTGGGTCGAGCGCAATATCAATCTGCGGGCCTTCACCCGTGCCCACTTTCTCGCCAATGTAAAGCATCGGCGCCTTGTCGCGCTCACCTTCGCCAATCACCACCGTGCCATCAATCGTCAGGCCATTCAGTGCCTCGCGCATGGCGTTCACCGCGGCTTGGTCAGCGGCTTTTTCTTGCCCGCGCCCTGTCCAGTGGCTGCTCGCCAGCGCGGCAGCTTCCGTCACTCGCACCGCCTCAAGCGCGAAGTTACGATCCATGATCCAGCTTTTGTTGGGGGCATCAGTGTTGTATGCGGTGGCAGTCATAACTCTCTCCTAATTTTCAATCCGCAGCACCACAGGTGCAGCGACACTAATGGGCAATTCAGCAATGCGTTTGGCGGCGCGCGCCACAGCGGCTTCATTCGTTTGGTGCGTCAGCACAATCACCTGCGCGCTGGCATCCGCCGCAATCGCGCGTTGGGTAATGGAATGCACCGAGATTTTTTCTGCCGCAAACGCGCGGGTAAATTCGGCCAGCACCCCTGGCTCATCCTTCAAGCTCAGGCGTAAATAATAGCTGCCTTGGTGTGCATCGAGCGGTGCAGGCGTTGCTTGCAGCAACTGGTTGGTTGCAACCGTGAAGGGCGGGTAGCTATCACCGCGGGCGATGGCCAAAATATCCGCCACAATAGCCGAACCCGTCGGCCCACCGCCCGCGCCGCGGCCCTCGAACACCACGCGCCCCACTGCATCGCCCTCGACCTGCACAGCATTGAAAGGCCCATCAATCACGCCCAGTGGCGATGCGCTTGGCACAAGGCACGGGTGCACCCGTTGCAGTAATTTGCCGTCTTCCATCGTCGCGATGCCGAGCAGTTTAATGCGGTAGCCAAAGCTCGCTGCGTATTCAATATCCGCGATGCTGATGCGGCGGATGCCTTCCACATGCACGGCCGAAACATTCGGCGCGGTGCCAAACGCAAGGCTGGTGAGGATGGCCACTTTGTGCGCGGTATCAATCCCATCGACATCGAAGCTAGGGTCAGCCTCGGCATAGCCAAGTTTTTGTGCATCGGCGAGCACATCCGCAAAGTCGCGTTGCTCGCGTTGCATCGTCGTTAAAATGTAATTGCAGGTGCCATTGAGGATGCCAGCGATACGCAGAATTCTGTTCGCAGCTAAACCCGAGCGCAACGCACCAATGATAGGAATACCACCCGCCACTGCCGCCTCGAACGCCAGCACCACACCTTGTTTTTCGGCAAGCGCGGCGAGCGCCAAGCCATGTTTGGCAATGAGTGCTTTGTTGGCCGTCACCACGTGTTTTTTGTTGTTCAGCGCCGCTTCCACCATCTCGCGGGCGATGCCTTCATCGCCGCCGATAGTCTCGACCACCACATCCACATCGCTGGCGCTAGCAAGCGCGCGCGCATCTTTTTCAACGCGGATACCATCAAGTTTTACGTCGCGCTTTTTGTTCGCATCGCGCATCGAAACGGCGACCACTTCAATCGCCCGCCCGCCGCGCGCCGCCAGCAATGCGGCATTTTGCTGCACAATTTTCAGCGTGCCTGCACCTACGGTGCCAAGGCCAGCAATGGCAATGCGAAGGGGGCTACTCATGCCGCGGCCTTTAGTTTTGCTTTAATCGCTTCGGCATCCTTGGCCATAAACGCCTTGATGTTACGCACCGCTTGACGCAGGCGGTGTTTGTTTTCCACCAGCGCAATGCGCACATGGCCGTCGCCATATTCACCAAAGCCAATGCCAGGGGCAACGGCCACCTCGGCTTGATCGAGCAAGAGGCGGGCAAATTCGAAGCTACCGAGTTCCTTATATTGCTCGGGTATCGGCACCCAGATGAACATGCTAGCCGTTGGGCTTGGCGTTGGCCAGCCTGCTTCGTTCAAGCCCTTCACCAAAATATCGCGGCGCTCTTTGTACATGGCGCGCATGTCATTGATATAATCCTGCGGGCCGTTAATCGCCGCCGTTGCCGCCACTTGCGCGGGCGTAAACATGCCATAATCGAGGTACGATTTAATGCGGGTGAGCGCATAGACCAGCTTTTTGTTGCCCGCAGCAAACCCCACGCGCCAGCCTGCCATCGAATAAGTTTTGCTAAGGCTGGTGAATTCAATCGCAATATCCTTCGCGCCCTCCACCTGCAAAATGCTGGGCGGTGGGTTGCCATCGAAATAAATTTCGCAATAGGCCAGATCGGAAATGATATAGACGCCGTATTGCTTACACAGCGCGACGAGCTTTTCGTAGAATGCAAGGTCGACCACCTCTGCCGTTGGGTTGCCAGGGTAATTAACAATCACCGCCACAGGTTTGGGCGTCATGTTTTTAATCGCGCGCTCCAGCAGTTCCAAAAAGTCACCGCCATCATCCATTTTAATATAGCGAATCGAGGCACCCGCAATCACAGGGCCAAACGCATGGATGGGATAGCATGGGTTCGCCGTAACAATCACATCCCCGGGCCCCGTAATGGCCTGAATGAAATTATAGAGGCCTTCTTTGCTACCAATCGTTGCCGTAATTTCGGTATCAGGATCGAGATCAACACCAAAGCGACGTTTATAGTAGCCCGCTTGCGCCTTACGTAAGCCATGGATACCGCGGCTGACAGAATAGCCATGCGCGGTCTCATCAAGCGCCACTTCGCGCAGTTTTTCGATGACATGCTTGGGCGGCGCCGAGTCAGGGTTACCCATGCCAAGGTCGATAATGTCGCGGCCAGCGGCGCGGTGCGCGGCCTTCACTTTGTTCACCTCCGCAAAAACATACGGTGGCAAGCGAGAAATGCGGTAAAATTCTTCCATAATGCGCTGCACTCTACGTGTGCGGGCGCGGCTATGTCAACCAATACGCTGTATTTTTAGTTGCGTATCGACGAATAACGCGACGGTGCAATGTAGCGATTGCTTGCATAGGACGACGACAAGATAACACGCGACGAGGTCTTTGTCGTCACAACAGGTGCATTATCAGCTACAGCAAGCGGGTCAAAATCACCTGCACGCACGTGTGGGACAGCAGCATTAGCTGCAAGTGCAGGCGACGGGGCAGCCAGCGGTTGTGCGGTAATGGTAGCAGGTTCACTTGGTGTTAAGTCGACCTTAAACGAGTTGGGCGCCGCCGAAGCTGTAACGGTAGGCGCGGATGCGGGCTTCACCACAGCGCCAACGGGCTCTGGCTTAGCGGCAGTAACCACGGCAGGCTTTACTACGGCCGCTTTCAACGGTGCAGGTGGCGCAAATGCAGGAATATTGGGCAAACTGCTAGCCACTACCGTCTGCGCGGGAGCCTCGATAGGCGTTGCAACGCTTGCCAATGGCTTCACCTCAGCCGTAGGGGCGCTGATAGATGATTGCGGCGCGGCTTTTGCAGGCGCGGCCTGTTTTGTTTCGGACGTAACAGGCGCAACGTTAATTGGGTCATTCACGGGGACAACGCCATCAATTTTTGGCAATTCGGAGAGCATCGATGGCTCAGCTGCAGCATCCTTGGCCAAGGTTTCTGTGGCGGCTACAGCGTTGCTGCGGTCGGCCTCAAGTTCAGCTTTAGTCGCATTCAACTGCGATTGCGCGCTGTCGGGGCCTGTCGTCACAGGCATTGGCGGCACCGAATGAATAGGCGGGTAACCATTCGAGCTTACTTGGAATTGCGCATTCTCGACAGGCATACGACGATCTGAGTTCTGAATGATGGCCTCTGCACGCTGCTGCGTAGCATTATCGACGGGCGGCAGGGCTGCCTGCTTTACCGGCGCGACTGGCGCTGCGTTGGGCAGCTCGTCTGGGGTCAGCGCGCTGCGCTTGCCGCTAGAAGTAGGATTGTTAATAGGTTTACGAATTTCGCCCTGCACCGTATTGTTGCGCGGCTCATTCGGCGATGGGGGAATGATGTACGCACACGCAGAAAGCGTGCCGCCCAGCAATGCTGCAGTGAACCAACGGGTGTAAGAATGTGTAAGTCGCATAGCGTGCCTATCGATGCTTAAGATGTTCTTAGTCTATTTCGGGCCACGCTAATGCCATACGGGGGTTTTGTCCAGCAACCGCAAAAGTAATCCACAGATTGCATCCTTAGGCGATATGCTCTACGTAAGGCCTCCATGAGCACAGGCCACAAAAAAACTATGAACAACCGCACAGAACAGCCCATCGACGCGCAAGCTTTCGCCGATAACCTCGCACGCGCCACCGATATTTGGCAACGCATTGCGCAAGCGGCGATGGCCAACCACGTCAACAACCCCGCCACCCTCGGCCACTCCGACCCTATGAGCATGGCGGAATCTGCTATCCATGTGATGAAAAATGTCACCATCGACCCTGATCGCATGGTGCAATCGCAAATGGCGCTGATGAACGATCACCTCAAACTCTGGGGCTGGTGGACGAACAAACTGCTGGGCAAAGAACAAGCACCGTTTGTGGAGGCCGCTGCGCGCGACAAGCGCTTCGCCGATGCGACATGGACGAGTAGCGCGGTGTATGATTTCATCAAGCAGCAATATCTCGTCAACGCCCGCTGGCTGCAGGATATGGTGAGCAATGTCGATGGCCTAGATGACCACGAACGCCAGAAGCTCGGCTTCTTCACCCGTCAATTTATCGATGCGGTGTCACCCAGCAACTTCGCCCTCACCAACCCCGAGGTGATGAAGACCATGCTCGAGACCAACGGCGAAAGCTTGGTGGCAGGGCTTAGCAACATGCTGGCCGATATGGAAAAGAACGGCGGCAAATTCAGCATCTCGATGACCGATGAGACGAAGTTCAAACTGGGTGAGAACATTGCCACCACCCCAGGCAAAGTGGTCTACGAAAACGACCTGATGCAGCTGATTCAATACGCACCCATCACCGAGCAGGTATACAAAACGCCGCTGCTGCTCATCCCCGCATGGATTAACAAATACTACATCTTCGACCTCACGGGCGAGCGCAGCTTCATTCATTGGCTGACCGAAAAAGGCTACACCGTGTTTGTGGTGTCGTGGGTGAACCCCGACGAAAAACTCGGCCGCAAAAATTTCGAGGATTACTTGCAGGAAGGCCCGCTCGCCGCGCTCGATGTGATTGAGGATATTTGCGGCGTGAAGCAAACCGCCATCATTGGCTATTGCTTGGGCGGCACGCTTTCCTCCATCGCGCTATCCTATTTGAAATCCATTAAGGAAGATAAACGCGTCGCCTCCATTACCTACCTCACCACGCTGGTTGATTTTGCCGAGGCGGGCGAGATATCGGTATTCATCGATGATACGCAACTCGAAGCACTCGAAAACCGCATGAGCGAGCGCGGGTTTTTGGATGCCTCCGAGATGGCGACCACCTTCAACATGCTGCGCGCGAACGATCTCATCTGGTCGTTTGTCATCAATAATTATTTGCTGGGCAAGCAGCCCTTCCCGTTCGATTTACTCTATTGGAATTCTGATTCCACCCGCATGCCCGCCACCATGCACGCCTTCTATTTACGCAACATGTACCAAAAGAATTTGCTGATTAAACCGAACGGCATCAGCCTGCTCAACACGCCCATCAACCTCACCAAAATCACTACGCCGAGCTATATTTTGGCCACGAAGGAAGACCATATCGCGCCGTGGATGTCGGCTTATATCGCCACCCAGACGTACGATGGCGAAGTGGTGTTCACGCTGGCCGATTCAGGCCATATCGCAGGGGTCGTCAACCCGCCGAAGAAGAAAAAATACTGCTACTGGGTGAACAACAAACTGCCCCCCAAGGCCGAGGACTGGTTCAAAACCGCGAAGGAACACCCCGGTAGCTGGTGGGAGCATTGGCACCAGTGGCAAAGCAAGCGCGCAGGCACCAAAGTGGCTGCACGCAAACGCCTTGGCAACACGCGCTACAAACCCCTCGAACCCGCCCCAGGGCGCTATGCCAAGGTGAAGGGGTAGTGAGGCCTGATCAGTTTAACACTTCAATTATTTCCTGAGCGCTTGATAAAGAAAGTGGCACTGTAAGCAGTGGGTTTGCCAATTGGTGAATCACCTCACTCAGAACATCCTCGTAGCCGGTTTCATACTTTATGTCTTCTCTACCTTCGATAGCGTTTGCCCAGTTCTCCACTACCTCTGCGGCCAATTTGCCTTCAAAATATTGCGTTAGTAATCGCAACACATCTGGTCGGGTTAAGGTCGCGAGGGCAACTTGCGAATCCCACGGCAACGCACTCAAAGCAGACACAGTAGCTCCCACGTCGCCAGATGCTTCTACGAGGCTCACTAATAATTTTTCACGTGTGCTCATTATCATTCTCCGAACTTCACTTTTACATGAACAATGTTACCATTAGAACCATATGTTGTTTTTGTGTAGGAAACTGTATTACCTGCCTTATCAACAATTTTTTCATAGCGCGCATAGGAGCCAGGTATATTTTTGGCGGGAACGTCTGAGCGAAATATACGCTGCCCATTTGAGCCTTCAGTTATTGTTATCTCGCCCGCATCTTTCGGCAATTTTTTATCAAAGCGATTTAAGTTTCTTGCCTGTGCAGGAGTCAGTGTATCTGTACTGAAGGCTCGAATTCCTCTAACGACCGCAGATAATATTCTTCCCAATCGGAAAAGTGGAAAAAACAATAATTCGGGATAGACTGGGTCGAGTCCAGGCTCGGCGGGTATAGGCTCAGGCTTTGGTTTAGGCGCAATGCCGTGATACGGCTCCGCCCAGCACCTGCACCCAAAATCCTCGCCAGGGTTGCCTGTCGCAGGCGGCTTATCCCACGCAAAAATCCTGCCTTCATTCGCTGCATGGCTGGGGCGTACTTTGCCATCGCCTTGGGTGTGCCAAATATAGAACGCTGTAGTGTGACTGGCCGCAGTCTCGGCTTTTTGCAGTAGCGTTTTGATGGAAACATCCATCAGCGTGCCCTTACGCAGATACTGCTCGAATGCTTTTTGGTAGAGTGGAGAATCAGGGGTAATGGTCATGCGGCCTCATGTTCGTTTGCGCCACTATCCAACAAGCGCGCCCTACCAGGAAGATGCCACCCCTCAAATCCCCCGTTGTGCCTACGCTAACTAGCTGCTAGCTAAATGCTACCAACCACCACACACACGGCTCATGTTCACCACCCCCACCCTCACCGTTTCGCTGCCTGCCATTGTTGCCAACTGGCAAACGCTGCGCGCGCGCTTCACGGGCGATGAGTGCGCGGCCGTGGTGAAGGCCGATGCCTATGGGCTTGGTGCGTTGGAAGTATCACACGCGCTGGCGGATGCGGGTTGCCACACGTTTTTTGTCGCCACACTGGAGGAAGCCATCGAGCTGCGCGCGGCATTGCCCGATGTGCGTATTCTGGTGTTCCACGGCGTGCTGGCGGGCGAGGAATTTGCCTTTGCTGCCCACCGCCTCATTCCCGTGCTCAACTCCCTCCCGCAAATCGAACGTTGGAAGCCTGTCGCCGCCGAGCATGTGCATGCCGTAAGCGCACTGCATATCGATACCGCGATGGGGCGCATGGGCTTGCAGGTAGGTGAATTTGCTGCACTCATGAAAGAGAATCCGCAGATACTCGAACAATGTCGCACTGGCCTCATCCTCAGCCATTTCGCCTGCGCGCCTGAGGTAGAGAATCCACTCAATACCGAGCAGCGTAGACTCTTCCAACAAGCCCTCGCCCTCGCGCCTGAAATTCCTGCCAGCTTGTGTAATTCGGGTGGGATTTATTTGCCGAAGGAAAATCACTTCCAACTCGCCCGCCCAGGTTGCTCGCTCTATGGCATCGCGCCGCAAAGCAACGCCACCAACCCCATGCAGCAAGTGGCCACGTGGAGCGCTCCAATCCTGATGACGCGCACGCTGGAGCGTGACCAAACCATTGGTTATGGCGCCACTGTTTCGGCCAGTAAGGGCACGCGCATCGCCACCATCGCGAGTGGCTATGCCGATGGCTATTTGCGCCACCTAACGGGCAAGGCCATCGGCTATATCGGCGACCACGCCGTCCCCCTCATCGGCCGAGTGACGATGGATATGTTGTGCTTCGATGTATCTAGCGTGCCCGAAGCATTGGCGCACGATGGTGCTTCCATCACCTTGCTGGGCGATAAAGATGGCATACGCGTCGATGACGTCGCCGAAAAAGCTGGCACCATTGGCTACGAGATCCTCACCCGCATCGGCCCGCGCGTGAAGCGCGTGTATGTTAAATAAATAGCGTTTTTCCTTTACACCCAGGGCGATGCATGATGGATGCGGGTCAATTCTCTATCGTCCACTCACAAGCATTCCGAAGGAATATCTATGCGTAAACTTTTCACTGCCGTCACTGTTGCTCTGCTTGCCACCAGCGCCCACGCGCAAAGCGTTCCCACCTGCGCCGATCTGCCCGATCAGGCAGCACTTAAAGCTGCCCTCAAGGCCGCAACCTCTGCTCAAAATGGTGGCTTTGCATTGCCAATGTGGGGCACCATTGTGGATCGTAGCGGCACCGTGTGCGCCGTTGCCTATAGCGGGGACACGGTCGATGCCCAATGGCCAGGCAGCCGCGTGATTTCGGCACAAAAAGCTAACACTGCAAACGCGTTCAGCCTCGTTGGCCTCGCGCTTTCAACTGCCAACCTCTACTCCGCTGTTCAACCTGGCGGCAGCCTGTTCGGCCTGCAAGAGAGCAACCCTGTGAACACCGCCGTTGCCTATGCAGGCAACATGAAAGATTTCGGCACCGCCGCTGACCCCATGGCGGGCAAGCGCATTGGTGGCGTGAACGTGTTCGGCGGCGGCTTGGCACTTTACAATGCAAAAGGCGCCATCATCGGTGGCCTCGGCGTCAGCGGCGATAGCTCGTGCGCCGACCACAACATTGCATGGCGTACCCGCAACAGCCTGAAGCTAGATTTTGTTCCAGCAGGCGTTGCGAAGGATAAAACCGACCAAATCATCTACGATATTGCTGCGGGCAAAAGCGCAGGCGGCTTTGGCCATCCTGTTTGCGCCGGCACCGAGAACACATTGGTGAAAGACCTGCCCGCAGTCACAAAAGTCGCTGCTGCGAAATAAGTTTTTAGCCTCTATTTTTTGCGCCGCCTCTCGTTATTGGGGGGCGGCGCTTTGTATGTAAGAGATACTCTGGACTCTTTTGTTTAATCGCATTATAGCCTTAGGTATGAGCTCTATCATTCGTTCCAATCCGCTGGCCACGATCGGCCATGTTGTGTCGTTGTTTCTGGCTTCAGTCGGACGTCTTGTGCTGTTCACGGGTAGCATTATCGGCCAGGGTATTCGCCCGCCTTATTACCCCAAACAACTTGGCCGCATGATTATCGAGATTGGCTATTACTCGCTGCCCGTGGTTGGCCTCACCACCTTGTTCACAGGCGCGGCACTGGCACTGCAATCCAACTCGGGCTTTGCCGATATGGGTGCCGAAAATTCCATCCCGCTCATTGTCGCGCTTGCTATCACGCGCGAACTTGGGCCTGTCATGGCTGGCCTCATGGTCGCGGGTCGCATTGGTGCCGCGTTTGCTGCTGAAATTGGTACCATGCGCGTAACGGAACAGGTCGATGCGCTCGTCACCCTCTCCACCAATCCCTTCAAATACCTCCTCTTCCCACGCCTGCTTGCCGCCACACTTATGCTGCCATGCCTTGTGTTCGTGGGCGATGTTATTGGTATTTTTGGTGGTTACGCCGTAAGCGTGAAAGCACTTGGATTTTCGCCCATCCCCTACATCAATAACACATGGAACTTCCTCACATGGTACGATGTGAATACAGGGTTGGTGAAGGCTGCAGTGTTCGGCTTCATTGTCGCGCTGATGGGCTGCTACCACGGCTATCACAGCAAGGGCGGCGCACAGGGTGTAGGCACCGCAACCACCAACGCAGTGGTGTCTGCGTCGATTCTCATTCTGCTCTCAAACTATCTCATCACCGAAGCCTTTTTTGGGATGTAACGCGATGACCGAAACCCCAAAAATCAAACTCACCAACATCCATAAAAAATTCGGTTCCAAAGTCGTGCTTGATGGGGTGGATTTAAGTGTCATGCCGGGTGAATCGCTGGTTATCATTGGCGGTTCCGGTTCTGGCAAATCAGTCACCATCAAAAGCGTGCTTGGCCTTGTGAAGCCTGATTCAGGCACCATCGAGGTGGATGGCGAGGATGTGACCCACTACAACTTCAACCAGCGCGCACCCATGTTGCAAAAAGTTGGCATGCTGTTCCAAGGCGGCGCGCTGTTCGATTCGCTGCCTGTGTGGAAAAATATCACCTTTGGCAGCCGCGAACGCGGGCAACATTTAAGCAACGAAACCGCGCACGAACTTGCCATCGAAAAACTTGAGGCGGTTGGCCTCAAGCCCGAAGTGGCGGATATGCTACCTTCCGAACTCTCAGGCGGCATGCAAAAACGCGTCGGCCTCGCCCGCGCCATTGCTTCAAACCCTGATATTCTGTTCTTCGATGAACCCACCACTGGCCTCGACCCGATCATGTCCGATGTCATCAACGAGCTGATCAGTTCGTGCGTGAAAAAACTTGGCTCCACCGCCGTAACGATTACGCACGACATGAGCTCGGTGCGCAAAATCGCGAGCCGTGTGGCCATGATTTACCAAGGCAAAATCATCTGGGATGGCCCCGTCAGCAAAATTGACAATTCAGGTAATCCCTACGTCGACCAGTTCGTACACGGTAAGGCCGAAGGCCCAATCACCAACGATTTCAAGCGGGCTTAGGCCAATCTTCATATAATCTTCATATTTCTTGCCGGTTATGCTAGTATAGTGTCAGCATGGGTAACATCCGACATTATATTGATTATAATCAGCTTTACAGCCTCTCCCTTCATTATGATGCTGGCAACAGACAGCTAAAGGTAGCGATTGATACGGGCGGCGATGCGCCACGGCTCAATCAAGCGCTGGCACGCGCATTAAATCTAGGCCCACAGGAATCAAAACCGAAACGCGCGGGCAATGTATTAACCTACCCTAACGTTAGCCGTGAATTTACATTATACTTGGGAAGTGAACCCATTGGTGAATACACCATTGATGCCGCAGCCACCCTTTCTCCCACCATGCGTCGCCCCCTCACGGTCGACGAGACACGCCGTATGGGTACCTTCCATGACTGCGACCCCTACCCGCAGCTACGACCAACCCTCGATACTGGCGAACAGCAGACCCTTCTCAAAACTGCAAAAAGCGCCGTCTTCACCGACATTCACACCCACAGCTCTGGCCAAATTAGTGCCCGCGGCCTGCTCGAGGTGGCGATGCGTCACAAACCCTATTTTTACCCAACCGAACTGCTGCGTGAAGCAGGTATCAGCACGAGCACCTACGACATCCCTAGTAAAAAAGATCGCAGCAGTATCAAACGTATTCCCTTTCCACCACTCGAGCGCAAAGGCGAAGTATACCCCGATGAAGTAGATGCCATTAACCTGCACGCACTACCCGAGGCGGATCTTAGTAAGCTCGCCGCGCGAATGGCACTGCCTGCCGATCGCCAATCCACCTTCACGCAGCTCGAATATAACGGCAACCGCTTCCGTTACCCCTTCAGTAAGGATACCAAGCTCACCAAAGAAATTCGTAAGAAGGAAGCGCAGGAATATGCCGCACAGGGCGTTAATTTTGCCCTCACTGCCTATGTCGGACTCGACAACCCCGATACCTTACGCACCATTCACGAAGCCGTGGATGAACTGAAAGCCGACCCGCAGACACAAAACTTTGCTCAGCGCTACATGATTGGCATTCCACGCAAATTATCGTCGGAACAGCTCAAGGAAAAACTCGATAAAGCACAAATTCTCCTCGATAGCCCCTACATCATGGGCGTCGATATTCTGGGGTACGAGGCCAACAAAACGAAAGAATTCGTAGAGCGACTCGATGAATATGCTAAATGGGCGAACGAGCACAAACCTGGCTCATTCATCCGCGTGCATGCAGGCGAGAACGACAAGAACCACGACAACGTTAAAGACTTCCTCAAGATTGCGGTGAAATACCCCAACCTCAAATTCCTTGTGGGTCACGGGGTCTATGGCATGGACGAGGAAACGATCCGGCTCGCCAAAAAGCTTTGTAAGGACCCAAAGACCCCGCAACTCACCATCGAGTTCAATCCCTCTTCAAACATTGCACTGAACAACGTCGATGATTTAAGAAAAATACCGTTCGCCAAAGCCATCGAGAACGGCATCCCCTTCACCGTCAGTTCCGATTCCGCTGGCATGTACCAGACCGACGCCAAACAGCTGGGCCTTGCTGCCTATTATGCGGGGCTCGATGGCAAGGGTTTCGCAGCGCTGCACCACCACCAGCAGCGTCTTGTTTCCCATATGCAAGATTACTCGAAACGCGTTGCCGCAGCAATTCCACAGTGGAATACGACCGAGGGAAAACAGGCGCATTTTGACGCTATGTTTAAGCGCCTTGCTGCAGTGCAACGCGCTCCTGCCCCACCGAGCGAGGCCGTGGATGAAGCGCAGGTGGCTGACAAATTAACTGCCGAGCAAGTCACCCTCATTCACTCCCCCAAAGAGCGCGTCCCCGAATTCGAAGGCAAATTCCCCATCACGATTGTTGGCGCATCAGGCAGTAGCTGGAACAGCCTAAGTAAAGGCCAGCAACGCGAGAATGCCATTGCGGTCGATATGCTCATCCATGCGGTGGGCGACAAATGTTATATTGTGCAGGGACGCAACAAAAAAACTGGCTTAAGCAAAGTCATCAACCAAGCCCTGCGCGAGGCTAATACAACACGCAAACAAGCCGGAAAGCACGAGCTTTACAATGTCGGCTTGCTGGTGAACCCCAGCTTCGATGATGCAATAAGCCACAAGCATCTCACGCATATGGTGCGCATCGATGGCGAACCCCTCGTGCTAGCCGATGCCGTCGTCGACCACACCTTTGATCATCACGGCGTGCTGATTGCAGTCGGTGGCGCACAATATACGCGCGATATTATCCATGTTGCCGATCAGCGCGGTATCCACGCCAAAGAGCCCAACAATCGCAAAATGATGCTTTTGCTTGCCAATACCGAAGGCGCTTCTGCCGAGAAATCCACCGTACTTCACCCCGATTATGCGGCTAGGGATGGCTGCCAGCTCTTAAGCAAACTCTACAAAAACCGACCTGATTTGTTTGCCTCAACCTTCAGAGCCAATGATATCAACACCCTTTACAGAGAATCCGCCGCGAGAGTTGCAAGCTATGGCTATAACAGCGTCGCCGAAACAGTGATTACCGGCCCACGCGAACTTGTGCCCACCAAAGCCGCTGGCCGCGCACCTTAACGGTTGCGCTCCTGCCTATGGCTCTCTAAAACAGTGCCATGGCCAAAAATTCCAACCAATATGTCTGCCAAGCCTGCGGTGCCGTCAGCCACAAATGGGCAGGGCGGTGCGATTCTTGCGGCGAGTGGAACACGATTGTCGAGGAATCCATCACCGTCACCCCCAAGGGCATGAAGCCCGGAAAATCCAAGGGTCTCGAGATTGCCAGCCTCGCCGATACAGTGGCACCCCATGCGCGCGAATCGACAGGCATTGCCGAGCTTGACCGTGTGCTGGGCGGTGGTCTCGTCGAAGGTTCCGCCATTCTTCTCGGCGGCGATCCTGGCATCGGAAAATCTACCCTACTGCTACAAGCTGCATCCACCCTCGCCCGTGGTGGGCGCGATGTGCTATATGTGAGTGGCGAGGAATCGCTCGCGCAAATTCAACTCCGCAGCCAGCGCCTTGGGCTTGCCAATGCCCCCCTCAAACTCGCCACCGCCACCAGTGTGCGTGAAATTTTGGCCAGCATCGATAGTGGCCAAGCACCCGATGTGGTGGTGATCGATTCCATCCAGACCATGTTCGTCGATTCGCTGGATTCCGCGCCAGGCACCGTCGCCCAAGTGCGTGCCTCCACGCACGAGCTCATCCGCGCGGCCAAAAAGCGCGGCTTCTCGCTCATCCTCGTCGGGCACGTTACTAAGGATGGCCAAATCGCCGGCCCACGCGTGCTCGAGCATATGGTCGATACCGTGCTCTATTTCGAGGGTGACCGTGGGCAATATTACCGCATCCTGCGCGCGGTGAAAAACCGCTTCGGCGCGACGGATGAAATCGGCGTGTTCGCCATGAGCGATACAGGGCTCGAGGAAGTCAAAAACCCATCTGCCCTTTTCCTCCACGCACGCGAAAACCCCGTCAGCGGTGCCGCCGTATTTGCGGGTATGGAGGGTACACGCCCACTACTCGTCGAAATTCAAGCCCTCGTTTCCCCCTCCACCATGTCCACCCCCCGCCGCGCCACGGTGGGCTATGACGGCGCGCGACTCTCCATGATTCTCGCCGTGCTCGAAACCCGCGCTGGCATGCGCTTTTCGGATAAAGAAGTGTTCCTCAATGTCGCGGGCGGCCTCAAAATCAGCGAGCCCGCGGCCGATGTGGCCGTCGCCATGGCGCTGCTTTCGGCGCTACTCGATAAACCGCTGCCCAACAGCCTTGTGGGGTTTGGTGAAATTGGCCTCACGGGTGAAATCCGCTCCGTCAGCCGCACGGATACTCGGCTTAAGGAGGCGCTAGCCCTTGGTTTCACCAAAGCCATCATCCCCACCAGCAGCCCTGAAAAATTAAACGCCGGCGAGCGTGTCGCCCATGTAGACGCGCTTGTGCGTTTTATGCTAGAGAACGGCTGACCCCTTACTGCTAACCACAAATAGCTAGGCTTTCCATGGTTGAAACATCGATGAATATCTTCGATTTGGGCGTGCTGATTATTGTCGGCTTGTCGGCGCTGTTATCGTTCTTCCGTGGCTTTGTGCGCGAAATTCTCTCGCTCGGCGCGTGGATGGGCGCCACCATCATCACCCTCTACATGTTCCCCAGCGCCACCAAATTCATCGAGCCACATGTGGGCAGTGCGGTAATTGCCAGCGGCCTTGCCTCCATCGGCCTGTTCTTTGTCGCACTGATTTCTATCTCGATCATCACCAGCCTCGTGCTCAAATTCCTCAAAACCGGTTCCGAGGTCGGCGTCCTCGATAACCTTGTCGGCCTGTGTTTTGGTGTAGCACGCGGAGTTCTAATTGTGGCGATTGCCTATTTCATCATGAGTGTGATGCTGGTCGAGAAAGATTACCCTGATTGGGTGATGGAAGCAAAAACCCAGCCCTTCATTGCGAAAGCGGCGAAGCTTGTGGGCACCCTCACCCCCAGCTACCTCGATACCATCACCGATAAAGACAAAGAAAAATCCGACGATACAGATATAAAAGATACCAAAAAGCAAATGAACGAAATCATCCAGAAATGGGACAAAAAAGCCAAAGATAAACTCGATGATCTCGCGACCGAAGAAGAACTACCCGCTTCGTCGCTACCCTCGATCGAGGATTTGCAAAAACGCATCAAAGAAGAGAACAGGAACCGCTAATGTTCGATAAATTCAACGATGAATGTGGCGTCTTTGGCATCTTCGGCTCGACCAGCGCTGCCGCCCACACGGCACTCGGCCTTCACGCGCTACAACATCGCGGACAGGAAGCCGCAGGTATTGTCAGTTGCCTTGATGGTCAGTTTTTCTCGCACCGCGCCATGGGCTTGGTGGGCGATAATTTCTCCGATGCGGCGGTGATGAACCGCCTGCAAGGCGCATCCGCCATCGGCCATAACCGTTACTCCACCACGGGCGAAACGCTGCTGCGCAACGTGCAACCGTTCTATGCTGATTTGGCGCTTGGCGGGTTCGCACTGGCCCATAACGGCAACCTCACCAACGCCATCACCCTGCGCCGTGAGCTTATCGCGCGTGGTTCGCTGTTCGCCTCTACGTCCGATACCGAGGTCATTGTCCACCGCGTCGCCCTCTCGCGCAGCGCCGCGATTGAAGACCGCGTGATTGATGCACTCAAATTGGTTGAGGGTGCTTATTCACTGGTCATCCTCGCGCCCAAATCGCTCATCGGCGTGCGCGACCCCAACGGCGTGCGCCCATTGGTGCTGGGCAAACTTGGTGATGCCCACATCATCACCTCGGAAACCTGTGCGCTCGATATCATCGGCGCTGAACATGTGCGCGATGTCGAGCCAGGTGAAATGATTATTGTCGATGAAAGCGGCGTGCGGAGTCTGTTCCCCTTTGCTGCACAACCACCGCGCTTCTGCATTTTCGAATATGTCTATTTCGCGCGGCCCGATTCGGTGATGCAGAACACTAGTGTCTATGCGGTGCGTAAACGTATCGGCGCCGAGCTCGCGCGTGAGTTTGGCGTGGCGGCCGATGTGGTCGTCCCCGTGCCCGATTCGGGCGTACCTGGCGCCATTGGCTATGCCGAAACTGCGGGTATACCGTTCGATTTAGGCATCATCCGCAACCATTATGTTGGCCGCACCTTTATCGAACCATCGGAATCGGTGCGTCACCTTGGTGTTAAACTCAAGCACAATGCCAACAGCGCATTGCTGAAAGGCAAGCGGGTTATTTTGGTCGATGACTCCATCGTGCGCGGCACCACTTCGAAAAAAATTGTCACCATGGTGCGCGAGGCAGGCGCAAGCGAAGTGCATATGCGTATCGCGAGCCCACCGACCACCAACCCCTGTTTTTATGGAGTAGATACACCCGAAAAATCGCAACTCATGGCCGCGAACCACACGATCGATGAAATGGCCAAAATCATCGGTGTTGACTCGCTCGCATTCCTTACCATGGATGGCCTCTACCGCGCCGTGGGCGAAGCGAAGCGCAACAACGAACTGCCGCAATATTGCGACGCGTGCTTTAGCGGCGAATACCCCATTGCGCTGACGGATAACGCCTCAGGCATCAGCGGTAACCAGAAGGATCTCTTCGTGAAAGACGTGGCGTGACGCTAACGCGGCGCACCACCAACTCAGCCCCCGCTCGCCTTCCTTCCATCATCCTCTGGTGCGCGTTTGCTGCACTGGTTGCACTCACTCTTAACAACCTCGCTGCTGCAGCATTTCCGTTTACCGCCATCGATGAGCACGGTCATCTTTCCTACACACTCCACCTCATCAACACCCATCGCTGGTGGCCTGATTTTTCGCAGTTCCCCATGGTGGATGTTGCAACAAACAAAGCACTTTCCACCCCCAACTACATCAACCACCCGCCCATGTTTTATTGGTTCATGAAACTCGCGCATGTGGCAATACCATCCTTGCATCCCATCCAATTTCGCTTGTTTAGCCTTGCGTTATCGCTGCTCGCTATGTGGCTCTACACACGTTTTGGCACCCGCCTTGGCTTGTCGGTGGGTGGCTCCATCCTCTATGCGCTGTTTCCCTTCATGCTCTATCTACAGCTGCAAATGGGGTTCTATAGTAACGATGCTATGGCGCTGCTGGGTGGCGTCATCACTACCTACGCCAGTTTACATTGGCTGAAAGGGGAGCGCCCACACCGCTCTATTTTCTGGATGGGTGCTGGCGTGCTGCTTGCCAGCGTCAAACTCACCGCGCTGCTGTTGGTCGGGCTCTATGCACTATTCTGCCTTGGGCTGCGCGCGCAGCAAGTGCGCGTTTTGCCGCGCCGTTTTTTCTTGTTTGGCTTGCTCATCGCCGCCATCAGCGCCGCGCCCTTTGTCTATTTTTTGCTCACCTTCGATAGCCCCGCACCCACCACGCTTGGCCAACTTGCACAACTCAAAGCATGCCTGAATTGCACCCATACCAACATGAATTTTCTCACATGGCTTGGTTTTTTTCTCAGTCAATTCGCCAATCAACTCTCGGTGCCCGAGGCGACCTTCTTTCCCATCCTCGCCTATGCGGCGGCGCTTCTCGCCCTGTTCTGGCCACGCATGAACCAGCCTTCAAGCCCCATGCGCGCCATGGCCATTGCCTCAGCCGCTGCAACACTCATCACGCTTGGCATCCACGCCACGTTCTCGTGGCAGCGCTACCACGAATATGGCTGGATTTTTGATAGCCTTGTGCGCTATTACTTACCCCTCATCGGCGCCTATGCAGCCATTACCTGCCACGCGCTGAACCCGCGAACAACGATGCCAGACGAGACCCCATGAAACGCCTCGACCAAAAAATTGCCCTCATCACGGGTGCCAGCCGTGGCATTGGCGCGGCGGTAGCCAAACGCTTTGCGGCCGAGGGTGCACATGTCATTCTCACGGGGCGCACCATCGGCGGGCTCGAGGCGGTGGATGACGAAATCCAGAAAATCACTGGCACCCCCGCCACCATCGTGCCGCTCGATTTGCGCCAGTCGGATATGATTGATGCACTCGGCGCACAGATTTATGAGCGCTTCGGCAAGCTCGATATTCTCGTCGGCAATGCCGCCACGCTTGGCACGCTTTCGCCGCTTGCCCATGCCAGCCCAAGTGAGGTGGAGGATGTGTTCGTCATCAACACCATCGCTAATGCGCGCCTGCTGCGCGCATGCGACCCGTTACTGCGCCTTGCCAAAGCAGGCCGCGTCATCATGGTCACCTCGGGCGCGGCCATCGCCCCCATCGCCTATTGGGGCCCGTATGCTGCAAGCAAAATCGCGCTCGAGCACCTTACCCTCACCTATGCCGCCGAGATGGCGATGACCACCGTACGCACCAACCTGCTCGACCCTGGTGCCACCCGCACCGCCATGCGCGCCAAAGCCTTCCCAGGGGAAGACCCGATGACACTGCCCACGCCCGAATCCATCACCGAACTTTTTGTACGTCTGAGTGAGGCCGATGCACCAAACGGCAAACGCGTTAAAGTAACCGTATGAAGCAGTTGGTTCGCCACCTCACCGAACATGCGCGGCACTTTCTGCTGCTCGAATCGGCAGGCGGCATTGTTATGCTGGCGTTTGCTGCCCTTGCAATTGTGCTGGCTAACTCACCCTTATCCGACAGCCATACCGCACTCATCCACGCCCCATTAGTTGCTGAATTTACCCTCAGCCACTTCACCAATGATGTGCTGATGGTCATCTTCTTTTTCGCCGTGGGTATGGAACTGAAACTGGAAATGTGCGAAGGCGCACTGAGTGAAAAAGGCCAAAAAATATTACCCCTCATTGCAGCACTCGGCGGCATTGCGGTGCCCGCCTTGCTCTATCTTTTCATCACCCGCAACCAGCCCGAACTCCATGCTGGCTGGGCCATCCCCACCGCAACAGATATTGCCTTCGCCATGTGCGTGCTACGTCTAGTCGGCGGCTCTGTCCCCGCGCCTGCGAAAATATTCCTCCTCGCCATTGCTATCTATGATGACCTCGCCGCCATTCTTATCATTGCCATTTTCTACTCCAGCGGCCTTGCCCTTCTACCCCTTGCTGCAATAGCCATCTTGGGTGTCGCGCTCTATGCGCTCAACCGTGCGAATGTCAGCCATCTTCTGCCCTATCTCGCCATTGGCGTTGCCCTGTGGTTCGCCCTCCACGCAGCGGGCATCCACACCACCGTGGCGGGTGTCATGGTCGGCATTGCCATCCCGCTACGCACCCGCAGCGGCGATGCTCTGCTAAGCCATACGCTGCACAGCATCCACCCCGCTGTGGCTTTTCTCATCCTCCCCCTGTTCGCCTTCACCAGCGCAGGGGTCGACCTTCGCACCGTGCCCATTGCCCAAGCGCTCTCCGCCCTGCCTGTGGGCATTGCTCTCGCGCTATTTTTTGGCAAACAGGTTGGGATTTTGGGGGCTACCTACGCCGCGGTGAAGCTCGGCCTCTCACCCTTGCCCAAGGGCGTGAACTGGCCGCTGGTCTACGGAATCTCTATCCTTGCGGGCATTGGATTCACCATGAGCCTGTTTATTGGCAAATTGGCCTTTTCGGATGCCATTTTGCTCGATGAAGTAAAAATTGGCGTCCTCGCAGGCTCGCTTCTATCCACGCTTTGGGGCATCCTCTACCTTCGTGCCCGCTGCGCGAGTCCCCTGCCCTAAACCGCCTGTTGCCACTATCACTTGACAACCGCCCCCCCAATCCCTAAAAGACGGCCTCCTTACCGCAGGAAATGGGTTCGTAGCTCAGGTGGTTAGAGCGCACGCCTGATAAGCGTGAGGTCGGAAGTTCAACTCTTCCCGGACCCACCATTTCCCGAGTAGCAGTCTCATATTTCGAGAGATAATCGCCCTGTGCGGCGCTTTCTGGGCCACTCACTACCCAAAACGACACCCGAGAAACCGATTCCGAGCTATTTTACAGCCACATTCACCCCGTTCTCTCTACGGGCCAATTTCGGCGTGTCGTTTAAGGGAAATATTAGTCGCTGAAGCCGAGCGCGCGGCGTTGTGCTTGCCAGTCGAGCGGGATGTCAATCTGGCGAATCAGCATCTGGGTCGTAAGATGAGCGGGCTGCTTACCTGCCATAATGGCCTCTAAAATATCCGGCGCCAAGAATGCCAAGGGCATGATTTTCTTCACATAGCTGTCGCTCACATTATGCTGAGATGCGATCTCCGCCATTGTAGCGACGCTCCCGGATAGCAGCGCTTCGCTCCATGCATGGGCACGGGCGATGGCGTTGACGAGAGTAGAATCGATGGTAGCAGTAGCTGCCATTCCGCCTTCGATGATTAACCGCATCTCATGGCCGCGCCGCCTAATTTGCATCGGCGTATCACGCGTCATGGAGATGGCATCGTCATCAGCTTGTAAAGATACGAGCGATGCCAACGACAGTTGGATCTGCACCCTATCCTGCTGCAGCTCTACCCGCCTCACAAATGTCCCAAAAACATAACCTTGATACTGAGCTACCTCATGAGCTTTGGCTAACAAGGCTGGAATATGATGCGATGGTACATTTGCTGCCTGCAAGGCATCTACGATAGCATCGCGGTCAATTAGCATGGCTTGGGTAATGCCGAAGATGGTGGTTTCGATGGCTTTACCAGGCAGACGCCAGCCATTCGGGGCATCCTCTTTCATGCCCGTCTTTAAAGATTGGGAGATGTAATAGCGATACCGTCGTCCCTTTTTGTTCGCATGCACGACAACCAACGCTTCACCGGTTGCAGCATCGAACAACTTACCATTGAGGCATACGTCTTCAGTTTTTCGCGATTGTTCAACGATGCCAGACCGATTACTGGCTAACTTTTGCTGCACTCGATCCCATAGCTGCGGGTCAATAATACCCTCATGCTGCCCTACATGGCAGGTGCCTTTAAAGCGTATCTTCCCCGCATAGAGTGGGTTGGATAACAGATGGTACAGAGACCCACGCGAGAATACCATCCCGCCAGGACGCGTATCGCTATCACGTGCTTTGGAGTAGATGCCATTCGCACGTAGATCATCGCATAGCTGGCGGACGCCGCCCAACTCCAAATACCGTGCAAAGATATAACGGATAGTTAACGCCTCGGCCTGATTGATGACCAGCTTCTTCTCCACAATGTCATACCCCAACGGTGCATAGCCGCCCATCCACATGCCTTTCTTTTTAGAGGCAGCGATCTTATCGCGGATACGCTCGCCCGTGACCTCGCGCTCGAACTGGGCGAAAGAGAGCAAAACGTTAAGTGTTAGGCGCCCCATGGAGCTGGTAGTATTAAACTGCTGTGTCACCGATACAAATGACACGCCGCGCTTATCGAACACCTCCACCATCTTCGCGAAATCATGCAGCGAGCGTGAGAGTCGATCCACCTTATAGACGACGATCACATCTATCTTACCTGCCTC
Organism: Pseudomonadota bacterium; assembly: GCA_963205305.1. Lineage (GTDB taxonomy): Bacteria > Pseudomonadota > Alphaproteobacteria > Rickettsiales > UBA3002 > QFOX01. The sequence continues at coordinate 29,472 of CAUJIC010000012.1, forward strand.
GATATCCTGCATTAGCAGCTGCAACGCTGGGCGATTCATGGTCCCGCCACTATACCCCCCATCGTCGTAGGCCGTTTTTACCAACTGCCATCCCTCGTGTTTCTGACTTTTGATGTATGCTTCACTGGCTTCACGCTGCGCATGCAGAGAGTTAAAATCTTGCTCCAATCCATCTTCTGAGGATTTGCGGGTATAGATAGCACAGCGGATGATCTTGCTGGTCATGCGGCACCTTTCTTCAAGCCGAAGAACAGGGGGCCGGACCATTTAGCACCAGTGATTTGCTGCGCGACTTGCGACAGTGAACGATAGCGCTGACCTTTATAGTGCACCCCATCGTCGAGTACCGTCACCTCATGGCTTACCCCGTGCCATTCACGCAGCAGCCGCGTGCCTGACTTAACTTGTGTAACCGGAATTGCCGCACGAGATGCATGACCATCTTCAGCAATTTTCATGAGATAGCGTTGCATGGATGATTTCAATCCGCCCAGTGCTTGTGCTTGCATGCGATAGGCTAGCGCACGCAGCATTAGCGGTTGGCTGATATTGCGTGGCAGCTCAGCACCATAGGCCGTTTTCCACGCGGCAATCAGCGCAGACCGGTCCAAGCTTGGCAGCCTCGCCAACTCATCGGCGAGGCTGCTGTTGGTGCGACGTTTCATTACCGCGCATCCGCGATGCGATAGGTGCGCCCGTGCTCACCGTACTCAGTGATGAGCGGCAAGCCGAGGCGCTTTTTCAGCACACCTGACATGGTGCCGTGCACGCTGTGGCGCTGCCAGCCCGTCGCTTCCATCAACTCTTCAATAGCTGCACCCTTGGGGCGTTTTAGCAGGCTGATCAGGATTTGCTGTTTGGATGCCGCAGGTGCTGGGGGCTGTGGCAACTTCGGTTTTGATTTGCCGATGATGATTTCGACCGGCGCAGCGGCGGGTTTCGCAGCGCGCTGTTTCGGTGTTTCCGATTCAGCGGTTTCGATGCGTTTAGATTTTGCTTTCGACATGGGATTCTCCTTCAGGTTATAGCCGCAGCGGAATGCTGGTGCTTGTACTGCCTGAAGCCCGCATTGCGGGCTGGGAGAGTTGTAGGGCGTCTGAAGCGCAGGTATAGGTCTCTATCTTCTAGGCGTATTCTCCTTCGCGGAAGATGCGGTCGTAGATTTGTTGCAAGGCTGCTTCGATACTTTTTGCGTCACCCGCATGCCCCCAATGTAGCTCTCCCGTGGTGGGTGTAAGTTCAGTGTCCACTCCCATCTGCAACCGTGCGAGCAATTCATGGATGCGCGTCATCGACGCTTGGTGGGCAACCTGTGCGTTAGTAGCTTCGTTACGGTGTAGTTGCATGCGCGTTCTCCTGTTGTTCCCCACAGCAATGCTTGCCGTGCGCGCGAAGTCGAGTACTTTCTCGTCAGATACGGGAACGCATTCCATGATAGCCCCCGACCTACGACATCCATCATGTCACTGAATTGTCCTGCACCGAAATACAGGGAGATTTCAGTGCCGCATATGGACGTTAGTAGCAGCGCCATTATTTAGTGAGCGCGGTGCCTCCGTCAGCGTATGATTTACCGAGCAATATTATTGCTCGTATCCTGTATATTTTGTATTCAGGTTATTATTCTTGATAGAAAAGCGAGTTTTCATGAAGAACGTCACTAAGAAAAAGACAGGGGAGAAAACCCGCTCATTGACGCCTCCAAAAAATTATCTAGCCTATAACAATCTTTCGGGCGACGGCTTGAATATTTTCAAAGCGGCAAAGTTGCATTACTATCTGCAGTACGCTGAGGATAATTTTTTTCCAAGCCAGAATAAAAACTGGCACATAGATTTATCCTCAGACCGTCTTATTTACAATGAAGCTGCTTTATCGTTTATTAACGCGCGCGTAGCTTATGCTCTTGGTCTTATTGGCCTACATTGTAACGAGCGATTTGGTGCGACACCTCAGGATCAGCACAAGTTTTTCCAAAGAATTCATGAACAAGGGTGCTTTTTTTCTTATCTCTATGCGGCGGTCCAAAAGAAAAAAGCAGAAGAGGTTAAAAATAAGTTTCCTCAATCTACAAAGGTTGAACACCCTTATGTGGGTAATACCTATCTCGAACTAGAAAAACAAAGATGCAAAACAAACTGCTTCTATATAGGGAAGGAACAGATCAAGGAGAAAGACATCTACATAGCGGCTATTTTTTATGTTATAAATTTTATGTTTGATGCTGTTTTAAAAAATGACGCGGCACGACTAAGTCAATTAAACGCAGAACTTCTTTATGTTGGTCTAGGAACCTCATATCACGCGGTTCATGGTAAAAAGGGTGGCGATAAAAGAGTGGGTCCATATAGGACCAATCACAACAAAGCCTATGCAATATTTGTTGAAAACAATATCCAAGAAAAGTTTGGAAGTAAAAATCTCGCTATGGCCGAAGAATTGCATCGACTATTAAAAATGAAAAAAATTGACGTCAAAATATCGACGCTTGAAGTAAAATGGATCCCTGAATTTATCAAAAGACAAGATATTGATATGCAATATTAATAAGGTTACTGAAGCTAGCTTGGGTAACAAGCATCGAATTCAATGAAGGCAATTCTCTGCTATAAATGAATGCCGGCGATAACAGAGCCGTTTGTATTCATTTTGGGAGACAAGAGATGCATCAAGACCCGACTTCAGCAGGAAATATCTTTAATCCGATCGTACTGGAACACATCGAAACAGATAAGCTGCAAATATACCCACGGCTACTAAGGAAACACTCCCAAAGTAAAACGACGCGCTTGGCGCGATTCATAGAGAAATCCGGTGTTATCACCCCTCTTGTTATAGACAAAAATAACTTTGTTGTTCTCGGGAATGCCCGTCTTGGCGCGTTGAAGATCCTTGGCTTAACGTCGATCCCTGTTATCCGTGCCGACCACCTTGATGACATCATGATCAAGGCTCTCATTCTGGCGGACAATCAATTCACCTTGAATGCAGAGTGGTACAAAGATGCTTTGCGCGAAGAACTAATCTATTTATCCTCACACACGACAGAAATAGGTCTCGAGCTTGTAGATCTTGGTTTTGAGACGCCCCAGCTGGATATTATTATCGGAGAGCAAGACTATATTGGCGGAGATATGCCAATTCCAGTAGCAAACGAGTTCGCTGTAACAAAAACGGGCGATATTTGGTCTTTGGGTAGACATAAGCTCATATGCGGCGACGCCAGAGATCATAACGTCTATGTTGCTCTAATGGGCGATGCGCGCGCGGAAATGGTATTTGCGGACCTCCCTTACAATGTCCCGATCTCTGGTCACGTGTGCGGAAATGGCAGCATACAACATCATGAATTTGTTATGGGTTCTGGTGAGATGGACCCTTCAGAATTCATAAGTTTTATGGCCTCTATATTCAATCAGTTGCGTGTTTTTTCTACGGAGGGTTCTGTACACATGCAATGCATGGACTGGCGACATAGTTTGGAAATACTAACCGCAGCGCAACAGGCTGGATATACTTATTTAAACATGGCGTGCTGGGTAAAGCATTCCGGCGGCATGGGTTCATTTTACAGGAGCCAGCACGAGCTGATTCATATCTTTAAATCAGGCGCATCCGGTCATATTAATAACATCATGTTAGGAAAGCACGGAAGAAACAGAACAAATGTCTGGCAGTATGAGGGCGCAAACAGCTTCAGCAGCGCCCGTAAAGGAGACCTTGCTCTTCACTCTACGACAAAGCCGGTTGATATGATCGCAGATGCCATCAAAGACTGCAGTCACCGGTCTGCCATTATTCTTGATCCATGCGGGGGATCCGGAACAACTCTGATCGCTGCAGAGCGCACTAATCGTATGGCTCGCCTCATCGAGATAGATCCGCGTTATTGTGACGTGATTGTAAGACGGTGGGAACAGTGCACTGGAAAAAAAGCTTGCCTGTTACCTCCAGATATCACTGAAACCCAACACTTTCCCGATCTCGTGCTGAGATGAAAGAGGAAGCCATTAGCCACAATCAGAACAGGTCTGTGAAGACACGTTTCAAACCGGGGCAATCAGGCAACCCCAAAGGCCGTCCGAAAGGATCCAAAAGCCGTGCTCGCATTATTGAAGATGAGCTGAATGCGCTCATTACAGTTAGCGAAAACGGAAAACGGATCCGGATTACAAAATTACAAGCTGCTATAAGACAGCAAGCAAACAAAGCCGCAGGTGGAGATCTCTCGGCTCTTAAGGCTATAAGCGATTTTATGTTGCGTTTTTCACATCAGAACCCGTCCGAACCGTTGGAGGTCGAAAATAAAGTAGACTTCCCGTCAACGCCTGAAGATGCTTACTATATTTATATGGAGATGATCAAAAAATGACGGTCGATAAGCCTATCTGGCCTCCGGATTATCATGCCGCATTTTTGAATCGCGTCAGTAACATCCGTGCATGCCAGCATAACCTTACGCTTCAAAAAGCCCTCATGATTCACTATCGGAGTCATCCGGTCGATTGGATCAATGATTGGGTTATCACCTATAACCCGAGAGAGGAAGGCATCAAGATTTTACCGTTCCTTCTTTTTGAAAGACAAGTTGAATTTCTTGAATTTCTACATAGCTGCGTTACAGAAAAATCTTGTGGTCTCATCGAAAAGTCTCGTGATGTTGGCGCTACATGGTTATGCTGCGCCTATTCTGTATGGTTATGGCTATTCGTGCCGAGATCATCGATTGGTTGGGGTTCTCGTAAAGAAATATTGGTCGACCGTCTGGGCGTTCCGGATAGTATCTTCGAGAAGATGCGTATGATTATAGATTACCTACCGTCGTGGATGAGGCCTGCAGGCTTTGATTTTAGAAAACATGCCACACATATGAAGATCATTAATCCGGATAATGGTTCCTCTATCACGGGTGAGGCCGGAGATAATATTGGACGCGGTGGGCGTACCACTGTTTATTTTAAAGATGAATCTGCTCACTATCGCCATCCGGAACATATAGAAGCGGCACTTGGGGACAATACAGACGTTCAGATTGATATCTCCTCTGTTAATGGAAGCGGAAACGTTTTTTATCGCCGCAGACAAGCTGGAGAAGAATGGGCGCCTAGCAAAGCTATTGCCAAAGGTAAAACGCGGGTTTTTATTTTTGACTGGCGACAGCATCCCGGAA
>CAUJIC010000013.1 GCA_963205305.1 Pseudomonadota bacterium
CCTGGGTTGTTCACCAGTGCATTGCCCGAAGCGGGTGTTTCCGAGAACAAGTTATCGCCCAATGCTTGCAATCCATTGGGGTTCACGAAGGTGGAAAGCTGAATTTGGCCAAGTTGCGTGGGGTCGATTTGTCCTTGCAGGGTAACTTCTACAATGCCCGATTGGTTGATGCTCATGCTCACCGCGTTGTTCGGGATGGTAATGGCGGGCTCAACTGTGTAGCCCTCTTTGGTCACGATAATGCCTTCAGGCGAGAGTTTCAGTGTGCCATCGCGGGTGAAGGTTTTTGAGCCATCAGGCATTTGAATTTGCAAATAGCCGCGGCCTTGAATGGCAATATCGAGTGGGTTCTCGGTAGCTTTTACGGTGCCTTGTCCCGTATCGCGCGAGATGGCGCCTGTTTTAACGCCAAGGCCGATTTGAATGCCAACAGGCAAAATCGTTCCCTGATCGGTCGAGTTATTCCCCGCGCGGCGCAGATCCTGGTAAAGCAAATCCTGAAACTCGGGCCGCTCCGCCTTAAAGCCAGTGGTGGTGGCGTTCGCAAGGTTCTGCGAAATGGTTTCTACGTTGATCTGCTGGGCTGAAAGGCCTGTAGAAGCAATATCGAGTGCGCGCATGGTGGTATCTCCCTAGTATTTTATAATTGTTAGCCTTGTGCTTTAGCGTAGACCGATGCGACCTTGCGTTGCAGGTCATACATCGTTTCAATGAATTTGGCGGTGTTGCCCACCGAGCGCGAGACTTCCTGTACGCGGATAAGTTCGCTCACGGCGCTCACGTTAGAATTTTCGATGGCACCTTGTACCACGCGTGAGTTATCGGCGGGGATCGGTTCTTCCTTCGAGCTGTAGAGCGTGTCGCCCATGCGTTCGAGCTTTTGCTCGTCGGCAAATTCGGCCAAACCAAGCTGGCCAATATCGTTCCCATCGGCCGATACTTGGCCAAGGCCATTAATAACAACGCGGTTGGTATTCTCTGGAACAATAATGCGGCCGCCATCATTACCAATGACAGGATAACCCTGCGTGTTTGTCACTGTACCATCGGGCCCGATCTGAAAATTGCCACTTTTGGTATAGCGCTCGCCGTAAGGGGTCTCGACAATTAAATAGCCAGGGCCAGTCACTGCCACATCGAATGGGTTATTGGTCATGCGTAGCGAGCCTTTGGCCGTGTCGCGGTAGGTGCTAACATCGTTGGCGTAGGCATCTTTGCGTTTCTGGTCTTTGCTCAAATAATCACTGAACACCAACTTTTGGGCGTTGTAGCCAGTAGTTGTCGCGTTCGCGAGGTTGTTGGCCGAAACTTCCAAATCGCGAAACAGAGCCATTTGGCGCGAAAGGCTAATGTAAATACCGTTATCCATAGTCGCTTTTCCTATTTTTTACGCTGCACATCCTGTGCTCTCGCCATCTGATAAGCAGGAACTGTGCCAACTTGTGAATAACCCCCGATTCCCAACGAGTGATGGGTGAATTCAACCTCTTCTTTTTGGTTGATTAAATCCCTTGGCGGGTTGACTTGTGACATTAGGGCGCTACAACCTAATGAAAATCATAAGAAGGAACTCGCCATGTCGAAAAAAAGTAAAGCCCCCGAAACAGAGGAAGCAGAAGGCGCTACGCCAGAAGTTACTGAAGGTGAGGGCGAGGGCGCACAGAAGAAGGGCAAGAAAAAGCTCGTCTTTATCGCTGCAGGCGTGGTGCTGCTACTGGCTATTGGTGCTGGGCTGTTTTTTTCGGGCATCCTTGGCGGCGAACCCAAGCTCGATGAGCATGGTAACCCCATCGTAGAAATGAGCGAGGAAGAAAAAGCCGCGCACGATGCCGCTGCGGCTGAGGCCAATAAGCCTGTTTATTATGAATTGCCGGAGTTTCTGGTCAACCTAAACTCGACCACGGGGCGCGTAAGCTTCCTTAAAATGTCGGTCACGCTGGAGTTGCGCGATGCAGCGGCTGTGATCACTATGGATGCTAACAAACCGCGCATACAGGATATCTTTAACACCTACCTGCGTGAGCTTCGCCCAGCGGATATTCAAGGTTCGGCAGGTATTTACCGCCTACGTACCGAGCTTTTATCGCGCATTAATGCGACGATGGAAGAGGGGCTTGTTAAAGATATACTTTTTGGCGAAATTATAGTACAGTAACCATGCGTGAGAGTGCGGTTAACGCACCAGACACGGCGGGAATGGTGTGCTCTGGCAAGTAAATTGCAATACGTTAGGTATCGTGTGCATAGAGGGCAAAACCAATGGCTGAGTTGAGCGAAGAAGAAGCCGCCGCTGCGGAATGGGAAAAAATGGCAGCCGCCGAAGCATCGGGTGATGCAGTCGCTGCGGAAACGAGCGAAGAGCCTGCCCGCGTTTTGAATCAGGATGAGATTGACCTGCTGCTAGGCTTCGATGGTGGCAGCTCGGGGCCTGACCGCAGTTCAGGCATTTACGCCATTCTCGACCGTTCGATGATGGCCTACGAAAAACTCCCCATGCTCGAAGTGGTGTTCGACCGCTTAGTGCGTATGCTCTCCTCGTCGTTCCGTAACTTCACGTCGGATAACGTCGATGTTTCCATCGATTCCATGGTCTCCATGCGTTTCGATGATTACCTTAACTCCATTCCGTTGCCCGCGCTGCTGGTGGTCTATCGCGCGGTTGAGTGGGAGAATTTCGGCATCATCACGATTGATTCCGCCCAGATTTATTCCACCGTGGATATTCTGCTGGGAGGTCGCCGCACGGCGAAGCCTGTGCGCGTCGAGGGGCGCCCGTATACGACTATTGAACAAGATATCGTGAAGAAAATGACCGATATTCTGCTGTCGGATATGAGTTCCTCGTTCGATCCACTTTCGCCTGTATCGTTCATGTTCGACCGTATCGAGAGCAACCCACGCTTCGCCCAAATCACCCGCCCCAATAGCCCTGTGCTGCTCGTGCGCTTGCGCGTGGATATGGAAGAGCGCGGTGGGCATATCGAAATTCTGCTGCCGCACGCTACGCTCGAACCCATCCGTGATTTGCTGGTGCAGCTGTTCATGGGTGAAAAATTCGGTCAGGATTCCGTGTGGGAGCGCCATTTGGGGCGCGAGGTTGGCCAAGCGGATATTGAACTGGAAGCGGTGCTCGATGAACGCAAAATTTCGCTGGGCGAAGTGGTCGACCTCAAAATCGGCTCCACCATTTTGCTCGATGTTTCGCCCGATGATCCTGTTCGCATCAAGTGCGGCGGCGTGCCCGTCACCACCGCACAAGTGGGCAAAGTCGGAGATCGCATCGCCGTGGCCATCAACGACGACATCCGCCAGTTCCGCGAATTACTGCGCGAGCAAGGGGCAATCTAATGCAAAATACCGTACTTGGCATATTCATGGATTTGATGATGGCGGGCTTGTTGCTGGCCACCATTATTTATTGCCTGCGCCTCAACAAGCGCATCAAAGTGCTGCAAGATAGTAAATCTGAGCTTGCACGCATCATCCGCGAGTTCGATGAGTCGACTCAGCGTGCTACACAAAATATCAACGAAATCCATGCGGCCACCAATCGTATCAGCGAGAATATTCAGCATAAAATCGATAAGGCCAATTACCTCGCTAATGATCTGGAAATGATGATTGAAAAAGGTAATAAAATGGCGGGCAAGGTCGATATGCCGCCTGTGCGCCAGCAACGCGCTGAGCCACAGCAACAGGCTGCGCCGCGCCCAGCGGCACATCGCATTCCCGAGCCTGAAGCGCCTGCGGAGCAAGCGCCGCGCCGCCCACTGCGTATGCGTTCACGCGCGGAGCAGGATCTCATGAATCTCATGGGTGCAAAAAATAACGATGAATCTCGCTAGGCAGGAAACCTCATGGCTAAAGTAAAAAAAGAAAAAAAACGGCGCATGTTCCGCTTGCTGCCCATGACTGTGACTATGCTTTGCCTTTTGCTGGTGGTGAAAGTGAACGAACTTTACATCGGTAGCAAAACCTTGCGCGAGATGTATGCCACGCGCGATGCCATCGCCGAGGATAAAAAAGAAGTGAAAAAGCCTGAAGAAAAAGCTGCAGCTAAAGAAGGTGAAGCTAAGCCCGCCGCGACCGAGAAAACTGCCGCTGAAGCAAAGCCAGCTGATGTTGCCGCCGCTGCCGCGAAACCTGAAGAAGTTAAGAAGGAAGCCGCGCCATCAGGTGCAGCGCCAGAGGAAGCCAAGCCGCAAGAAGCACACGGCGCAGCCAAACCTGAAGGAGAAGGTGAGCATGGCGAGAAGAAAGCTGAAGGCGAGCACGGTAGCGCCGAAGCTAAAGCGCCCGTCGAGCCACGTACACATGGCACAGGCAGAAGCACGGTCAAAGCCATCGAGGAGATGAAAGCGAAAGAGCTTCAGCCGCGCTACTCGCAGACGGAACTCGATTTGTTGCAAAACCTATCAAAGCGCCGCGATGAATTGGATCAGCGAGAGAAGGACCTCGAGATAAAAGCCAAAGTACTTGAGGCAACGGATAAGCGTATCGCTGACAAAATGAACGAGATGAAGACCCTAAAAAATGACCTTTCGGGTGTGCTCGCCCAATACAACGAGAAGCAAGGTGCGCAAATCAGAAGCCTCGTCAAAATATACGAGAACATGAAACCTGATGAGGCCGCCGCCATTTTCAACGAAATGGAAATGCCTATTTTGCTCGAAGTGATTGGCAAAATGTCAGAGCGCAAAGTAGCGTTGGTGCTCGCTAACATGAGCCCCAAAAAGGCGCGCGACGTAACACAGGAATTGGCCGAGAAGCGCAAGAAAGTTGCGCCAGCCGCCGATGTTTCCAGCGCCCCCAAACCGTAGTTTTTGAGTGATCCCATTCAATCCCGCTCGCACGACTGAATGGGATCAGTTTATTTTGCTGCCTTCACGACTTTGCTTACATTGCTTGTGGCTGCAGCGCGCTTAGTGGCGGGCTTTGCCTTTGCTTTAGCCTTATCCGAGCCAGATGATTGCGCCTTTTGTGCTTGGGCAATTGCATCAATACAGCCAATGGCGGCAAGGTTGATGATATCCGAAACGCTCGAGTTCATATTGACGATTTGAACAGGCTTCTCGAGGCCAACCAGTACGGGGCCAACAACGGTGCCGACACCTAACTCTTCCAGCATATTTGCCGAAATATGGGCGGAGTGTAGCGCAGGCATAACCAGTACGTTCGCGGGGCCCGAAAGTTTGCAGAAGGGGTAGAGCGCCATCAGTTCGGCGTTCAGTGCCACATCCGCCGACATTTCGCCGTCATACTCGAAGTCGATATCGGTGCGCGCATTCAGGATTTCCACCGCATCGCGGATGCGCTTGGATTTCTCCTTCATCGGGTTACCGAAGTTGGAGTAGGAAAGCAGTGCCACACGTGGTTCATGCCCCATTTGTTGCACAATGCGCGCGGTGCGCACGGCGATATCGGCAAGCTCTTTCTCGCTTGGCAACTCGTTCACCGCCGTATCGGAAATGAACACGGTGCGGTTTTTGGTAACAAGCATCGAAAGGCCAAACAGGAACTGCCCTGGTTTGGTGTCAATCACGCGGCTCACGTTCTCAAGCGCGCGGTAATAGTTGCGGGTGAGGCCGGTGATGACTACATCGCCGTGGCCGCAGGCAATCATGCAGCTGGCGAAAATGTTGCGGTCGTTTTTCACCATGCGCTCCACATCGCGCTCAAGGAAGCCTTTGCGACCCAGCTTGTTATAGAGGTAATCGACATATTGCTTAAGGTGGCTGGTGACCGCTGCGTTGACGATTTCCAAATCATCGGCGTTCTTGATGCCAAGGCGGCTGATGGTTTGGCGAATACGCTCAGGGCGGCCGACAAGGATGGGTTTGCCATAGCCATTATCACGCCAATGGACAGCCGCTCGGATGACTTTTTCTTCCTCGCCTTCCGCGAAAATAACGCGCTGTGGGTTTTGGTGCACGGCATCGAAAATATTGGCCATGCTGTTGGCTGCGGGGTCAAGGCGGGCCGAAAGCTCGCGCTTATACGCACCAAAGTCTTTGATAGGACGGCGTGCAACGCCTGAATCCATCGCCGCTTGTGCCACTGCCACAGGAATGGTGGTGATGAGGCGTGGATCAAACGGCGTAGGAATAATGTATTCAGGGCCATATTTCAGCTCTTGGCCATAGGCTGCGAGCACTTCATCGGGCACATCTTCACGCGCGAGGGCAGCCAGCGCTTCGGCAGCAGCCACTTTCATCGCGTCGTTAATTTCACGCGCACGCACGTCCAGTGCACCGCGGAAGATATACGGAAAGCCCATCACGTTGTTCACTTGGTTGTGATAATCCGAGCGACCGGTGGCAATGATTGCATCCTTGCGCACTTCCAGCACTTCCTCGGGCATAATTTCGGGCACGGGGTTCGCCATCGCGAAAATGATTGGGTTTTTCGCCATGCTCTTCACATGGTCTTTGGTGATGGCACCTGCGGAGGAAAGACCAAGGAACACATCCGCGCCCACCATCGCTTCGCTCAGTGTGCGTTTATCGGTTTTCACCGCGTGTGCCGATTTCCATTGATTCATGCTAGGGTCGTTGCGGCCTTGATAGATGACACCCGAGCGGTCACACAGCAGCACGTTCTCGTGCTTCACGCCCATCAATTTCAGCAGCTCGATGCAAGCAATACCCGCCGAACCTGCGCCATTGGCCACCACTTTCAGTTCGCTCATTTGGCGGCCCGTGATGTGTGCGGCGTTGATGATACCTGCAGCGGTTACAATCGCGGTGCCGTGTTGGTCATCATGGAACACGGGGATATCGCAAATTTCTTTCAGGCGTTGCTCGATGATGAAGCAATCAGGCGCACCGATATCCTCGAGGTTAATACCACCGAAGCTGACCGAAATCGCCCGCACGGTCTCGATGATTTTTTCGACATCTTTTGAATCCACTTCGATATCGATTGAATCAATATCCGCGAAGCGTTTGAAGAGGATAGATTTGCCTTCCATTACTGGCTTACTGGCCAGCGCGCCAAGGTCGCCAAGGCCCAGCACCGCCGTGCCGTTACTCACCACTGCTACAAGGTTGCCCTTGCTGGTGTAATCATAAGCGGCGTCTTTGTTCTCGTGGATTTTGATGCATGGAACTGCCACACCCGGCGAATAACCCAGCGCCAAGTCACGCTGTGTAATCAGCGGTTTGGTTGGGGTGATGGAGATTTTACCGGGCTGTCCCTGTGAGTGATAGAGCAGGGCTTCTTCGTCGGTAATCTTCATGTTTTCACTGGCCATTGGTGCGTCCTTGCATTAATTCTAGCGGTTCAAATTCATCAGGGAATACGGTATGTCGTCCGCATCCAAGGCCGCTAGCATAGTGTCGGATTCTGCCACGACAAGCGATAATGCAGTGTGCGCTGCATCAATTTCACATGCCAGCGCCACGCCCTCTATGCGCCAGTATTTTGAGATTAAGTCGCGTTATCCCGAATGTTTACTTTTTTACCGCATGGGCGATTTTTACGAGTTGTTTTTCGAGGATGCCGTAACCGCAAGTTCCATCCTCGATATTGCCCTCACCAAGCGCGGCAAACATGCGGGCGATGAAATCCCCATGTGTGGTGTACCCGTCCACGCGGCCGAGGCATATCTGCCAAAGCTCATCGCCAGCGGCCTCAAAATCGCCGTGTGCGAACAAATGGAAACGCCCGAGGAAGCCAAAAAACGCGGCTACAAAGAAATCGTGAAGCGCGATGTGGTGCGGATTGTGACACCCGGAACGATTACGGAAGAAACGCTCCTCGCGCCCGAACAAGCGCATTATTTAGCGGCGTTGGCAGTACAATTGGATAAAGCTGCTGTGGCTTGGTTGGAGCTTACCACAGGAGAATTCACCACCAGCAGCTGCGCAATGGCACAATTGCCCACCATGCTCGCGCGCATCCAACCCAAAGAATTACTCGTCACCCAAGCCACGTATGACGCGCTTAGCGCCGAGCCATGGTTCATCGAGTGGCGCGAGCGCTGCTCCATCCGCCCCGAGGTACAATTCACGCCAGCTTCGGGTGAGCGGCGCTTGGCGGCACACTTCAAAGTGGCCTCGGGTGATAGCTTTGGTGAATTCCTGCCCGAGGAATTTGCCGCCTGCGGTGCACTCATCGACTATATTCAACTCACCCAGCTGGATGCCAGTGCGCGCCTCGATGCCCCCAAGCGCGAGCAAAGTGGCGACTATTTACAAATGGATGGCGCCACCCGCCGCAACCTCGAGCTCACCCACACCCTCGCAGGTGCGCGTCGTGGCAGTTTGCTGCACGCGATGGATGAAACGGTGACCGCCGCAGGCAGTCGCGCCCTCGCGCAATGGCTATCCGCGCCGCTACGCCAGCGCAACGGCATCAGCGAGCGGCTCGACGCGGTGGCATGGGCGCTTGGTAACAACCCGTTGCGCGAAGGTTTGCGCGCCACGCTGAAGGCGATTGCGGATATGGAGCGCGCCATTGGCCGTCTTGCGCTGGGGCGCGGTGGGCCACGTGATTTGCTGTTGCTTGCGACAAGCCTGACGCAAACCAACACGCTGCACGAGCAGTTGCGGACGATGGAGTTGCCAACTCTGCTGATGGAATCACGCGAGGCGTTGATGGGGCATCACCAATTGGCAGACCATCTCAGCGCGGCGCTCAAAACTGAAGTCGGTGTTTTCGCGCGCGATGGCAACTTCATTGCCGATGGTTTCCGTGCCGACCTCGATGAATATCGCCGCCTGCGGGATGAATCCAAACGCGTTATCGCCGCCATGGAAGGCAAGCTGAAGGCCGATACGGGCATTCCATCCCTCAAAATTAAGCACAACAACGTGCTGGGTTATTTCATCGAAATCACCGCCATCCACGAGAAGAAAATTCCATCAGATTTCATCCACCGCCAAGGTCTCGCGGGCGCGCTGCGCTACACCACGACAGAACTGAACGATATTGCCCTTAAAATCGAGCAGGCGGCGGATACGGCGCTGAAGCTGGAGCTGCAATTGTTCGATGAATTGCGCTTCGCCACGCTCGAACGCGGCAAGGAAATTGTGGCCGCTGCCCGCGCGCTGGCGGTGGTGGATTGCATCACGGGGCTGGCGGAATTGGCCAGCCGTGGCGGCTGGGTGCGCCCCGAAATGAATGATAGCCGCGAGTTTCGCATTTCAGCGGGGCGTCACCCCGTGGTCGAAGCTGCGCTGCGTCGCGCCCATCAGGAATTTATTGCCAATGATTGCGCCATGGGCGAGGCGGCGGGCGAGGGCACGTTGCACCTCATCACCGGCCCCAACATGGGCGGTAAATCGACCTTTTTGCGCCAGCAGGCCATCCTCACCATCCTTGCCCAGATCGGCAGTTTTGTGCCTGCCAAATCGGCCAGCATCGGCGTGGTCGATAAGCTGTTCTGCCGTGTCGGCGCGGCTGATGATCTGGCGCGCGGGCAATCCACCTTCATGGTCGAGATGGTCGAAACCGCGAGCATTCTGCACCAAGCGACCAGCCAATCCCTCGTGGTGCTCGATGAAATTGGCCGTGGCACCGCGACCTATGACGGGGTGAGCATCGCTTGGGCGGTGGCCGAGCATTTGCACAACATCACCAAGTGCCGCGCCCTGTTCGCCACCCATTACCACGAGCTGACCGCGCTGGCCCAAACCCTGCCGCGCCTCAAGAACTTCCACGCTAGTGCCAAGGAGCATAACGGCAAGCTGATATTCCTCCACACCATCCGCGAGGGGTTCGCTGATAAATCCTACGGTATCCACGTCGCCGCGTTGGCTGGCTTGCCCAAACAAGTCCTCACCCGCGCGCGGGAGCTGCTGACGGTGCTGGAGTCTGGCCATAGCCTAACCGAGCGTGAGGCGGCCACCGAGTTGCCGCTATTTACTACATTAAATATTAATTCTAATAATAAGAAAAATAATGATAAAGACGCGTTAACTGAACGCTTGTTAAGTATCGATGTGAATAGAATAACCCCCCTTGAGGCGCTCTCCCTGCTTAACGAGATGATTGCTGAAATCAGCCAAAAATAGGGCTTTGTGACGGTTTGATGAAGTTTTTTTTGAGGGCATGAAATGTTGCCCCTGCTGTGTTAGGCTGTTTGCAACACCAAGCAAAGTGGCTGACTAACATGAGTATTATTAAAAAGGATTACAACCCACAACGCGCCGGCGAGAAGCATGATTTGCGCCTCGAAGTTCACTCGCGCCAGTATGGAAATAGTTTCCAGTTTCGCGTGAAGCGTAATCGCGTCGAAGTGGAATGCCTTAATCCGCGAAAAGTAAAAGAAGGTCAGACCAATAGTAATGATTGGCAAGTCGCGCTGAGCGAGACTGAAAAGCTGCGTGTTTTTTCACTAATACTGGACGAGTACCGTAAACATTCCATCGGCGATGAGCATGGCTATCGCGGAGCGGTGTTGGGCGTGGCCACCAATGGTCAGATTTTTCTGGGCGCTAACACCGCCACAGGGCAGATTACCTCGCCTTATTTCAAGGAATGTGCCGAGCAGAACATGGTAAGTGCAGCATCGGATTTGGTTGCCTATCAACAAGTCAAAAAGTTTGGCTGGGATAAATTTCGACTGCCACAAGCCCCTGTGTTTGATCAAGTGTACATGATGGGCGGTGTCGATCAGGGTAAAGTGCCCATATCCTGTCCGTGCGGCAAATGCACGGATATGCTGGCCAAGAACATGGCCGATGGTGGCAAAATTTATGCGCTGCCCATCCTTTCCAAAGCCACCTTCGATTATCTAAATGATACGCCAACTTCGACAATCGAAGTGAGCCGCGGAAAAACAATAGCCGATGTGCACGCGGCGGTGACGCAGCCTACAGGTGCAAAAGAGGAGCCAGCGCTCACGCCATACCCCGTGTGGCAAACAACCATTCGAAACCTGAATGCATACCGCCAAATATCGCTCGAGGAAGATAGGCAATATATCGCTAACAGTCAGCGCATGGCCTATGATCTGCTGTGCAAAGAGATGAAGAATCCTGAAAGCATTCACGGGAATGCTGCTGCCAAGAAACATGCGGAAGTATTGAGAATCATAAACAAAGAAGACAAATCAATTAAGTCGCCATTGGCATTGTTTGGGCGTGTCATGGAACATATTGTGGTGCATGGGCAGCGACTCGGGATTAAGGTACAAGAAATTCTTGGGCTCAATAACAGTGCGGCGGTTACCAATGCCGCAGCCAATCAGTTTTTTGGTCGTCAAAGTATTGCTTCGCTCGATGCAGCATCGGTCGGCAACAAGCCGAACCTAGCTGCCATCAATCGGTTTATGCGTGACGAAATCAAACATATTGGCGCTGATCGCATCACGAACGATCCCGATGTGAAAGAATTATGGCGACAGAGAATCACCAAGGCCATCCCCTCCATCCGCTGTGTGGTGATCCAGCTCGATGATGGCACGTTCCACCATGCCACCGAATGTTCAGGTAAATACGACGCTTCGCTGCCCAATGCCGAGGTGGCCGCGGTCACGGCTGCGTTGCCCGCGCTCGGGAGTGCGGGCATCCGCGATGTGTGGGTCATGGAGGCCAATGGCAACGCGATTAAAAACGGCATGTTGCCCACTTCCCCCAAGGAAGGGGTCGAGCGTATTGTTAAGCGCGCCAGCAAACAGGGGGTTCGGTTCCACTATATTCCGCTCAATGATGGTAAATTGAATGCGGAGTCGCTCGAAAACATCAGTGCACACTTCTCCCAAGATGCTATTTTTCCAGCGCTTTTCAAAGGTTCTCGTCCGTTGGAGGAAAAGAAGGCTCAGCCCAAGCGTGCTTGGGTCGATATCATGAAGTCTGGCCTAGATCCTGCACTTCAGGTCCCAATCACCCGCTAATATCCGTCATTTCTCGCTTTACCTCGGGAAAACTATGGCTATAGTGCCTGCCTCCCTAATTTTTACCGTTGCGCGTGGTGGTATTTTACAATAACAAGCGGCGGTAACATTAAACTCTAAGGATATACATCATGGCTGTTCCAAAACGCAAAACTTCCCCTTCACGCCGTGGTATGCGCCAGTCGCACCTCGCCCTCAAGACCAACGAGGCGATCGCTGAAGATAAAACCACTGGCGAACTGAAGCGTTCGCACCATGTATCGGCCGATGGCATGTACAAGGGCCGCAAGGTTACGACTGCCAAAGTTAAGCGCTAGTTCACGTTAACTGCGGGGGCGCTATGCCGTTTTCCTTACCCATTGCCATTGATGCCATGGGCGGTGACAAAGCCCCTGAGGCGGTCATCCAAGGTGCACGCTTAGTACTCAAAGAATTTCCGCAAGCTAGGTTCATCTTTTTTGGCCGCGAACCTGTGATTGCGCCGCTTATTGCGCGCAATCGTGTTCTTGCCCGCGCGTCGGAAGTGGTGCATGCCGAAACCGTGATCGCGATGGACGAAAAACCCTCGGTTGCTATGCGCCAAGGCCGTGATTCTAGCATGCGTGCCGCCATCAACGCCGTGGGCGACGGACGTGCCTGCGCTATGGTTTCTGCGGGTAACACAGGCGCGCTCATGGCAATCGCCAAACTCGTTATGAAAACGCTCCCAGGGATTCAGCGCCCTGCCATTACGGCTTCAGTGCCTTCGCGTCATCGCCCCGTGGTCATGCTCGATATGGGCGCAAACCTCGAATGTAGCTCCGAGAACCTTGTACAGTTCGCCATCATGGGCGATGCGTATGCACGTGCCATCAATGGTATGGCCGCGCCAAAAATTGGCCTGCTCAACGTCGGCTCCGAGGAAATGAAGGGGCACGAGGAAGTGAAAGAGGCGCACCGCATGCTGCGCACAGGCCAATATCCTATTCAGTACCATGGCTTTGTCGAAGGGCACGATATTTTCGAAGGCACGGTGGATGTAGTCGTGACCGATGGCTTTACGGGCAACATTGCCATTAAAACGGCGGAAGGGTTAAGCCGCGAGATTTATGGCACGTTGCGTAGCGCTATTGAACGCTCGACGATGGCGAAAATCGGCTATCTCTTCGCGCGTAGCACGGTGCGTAAGGCGCTGCGTCGCTTCGATCCGCGCAAGTTGAACGGTGCAATTTTACTTGGCCTCAACGGTATTGCCGTGAAAAGCCATGGCGGGGCGGATGCGAAAAGTTTCGCCAATGCCATCAAGGTTGCCATCTCGATGGTGGAAAATCGCGTGAACGAGAAAATCATTGCCGAACTGGAGCGCGTAAAGCCTGAAACAACGGCCACTGTGGTGCCGATTACGGCGGATATTTAGCATCATGACGCAATCCATTATCACGGCGACTGGCAGCTATTTGCCAGAAAAAATCCTGACCAACGATGAGCTTTCCAAAACGGTCGATACCAACGACACATGGATTCGTGAGCGCACTGGCATCACGCAGCGCCACATTGCAGCCGAGGGCGAATTCACGTCGCACATGGCCACCAAAGCTTCGCAGCGCGCACTGCAAATGGCAGGTTATGACGCCGATAAAATCGATGGCGTGATTGTCGCCACCTCAACCCCTGATTCCACCATGCCTTCCGTCGCCGCGAAAGTGCAAGCGGCACTTGGCATCACCCATGGCCCCGCGCTCGATGTGGCTGCGGCGTGCACGGGGTTCGTCTATGCGCTTAGCGTTGCTCATGGCTGGATTCAAACAGGCATCGCCACCCGCATTCTTGTCATCGGTGCCGAGAGCATGAGCAAAATCGTCGATTGGAGTGATCGCGGCACCTGCATTTTGTTCGGCGATGGGGCAGGGGCAGTCATTCTCGAAGCGTCGGACGATGCCACTCGTGGCGTGCGTGCCCTCGCGCTCGAGGCACAGGGCGAATTTGGCACACTTTTGGGCACCAATGGCGGCATTGGCAGCACCCAAACCGCAGGGCATTTATTCATGGAAGGGCAGGAAGTCTTCCGCCATGGGGTCGAGAAAATGGCCTCCATCACCTTATCCACCGCCACCAAAGCGGGGCTGAATATGGCCGATGTGGATTGGGTCGTCCCCCACCAAGCCAATGCGCGAATGATTACCATGATTGCCCGTTCCCTCAAGGTTTCTGCCAGTAAATGCGTGGTTACGGTACCGCACCATGCCAATACCTCCGCCGCCTCCATCCCCCTTGCGCTGGATGAGGCAAACCGTGACGGGCGACTGAAAAAAGGCAATATTATTGCCATGCCTGCACTTGGGGCTGGACTCACATGGGGTTGTTGTGTACTCTCATGGTGAATCAACCCTCTGAAAAGGATGGATGTATGACCCAGAAAACCCTCACCCGCGCTGACCTCTCGAACGCCGTTTATCGCGAAATTGGTTTGTCGCTTTCGGAATCCACCCAGCTGGTCGATGCCGTGCTCGAAGAAGTTTCGGCAGCGCTTGGCGAAGGACGTTCGGTGAAACTCTCATCATTCGGCACATTTAAACTGCGTCGTAAAAAAGAGCGTATCGGTCGCAACCCTAAAACGGGTGTCGAAGTTCCCATCACGCCACGCACGGTTCTTTCGTTCAATGCTTCGAACATTTTAAAACAGGCTGTGAATAAGGCGTAGTTTTTTGTTCGCGTTTACTACGCGCCTCGCGTAACACTGGTGATGCAACAAGCAATTAAAATCACCACCGAACACGGGGTACACCATGGCAAGCATCGAAACATCACTGTTCTCGCACGACGATAGCGATCACAAAAAAGACAAATCACCCAACGCACTCCGCACCATCAGCGAAGCATCCGAATTGCTCGATGTGCCGCAACATGTGCTGCGTTTTTGGGAAACCAAATTCAGCCAAATCAAACCGCTGAAGCGTAATGGCGGCCGCCGTTTCTATCGCCCGCAGGATCTCGATATCCTTCAGCAAATTAAGCACCTGCTCTATAATCAGGGCTACACCATCAAAGGTGCTAAAAAAGCGGTGGATGAATTTATTCATGCACGCAACGACCGTGGCATCAGCACCACCGAGTGGATCGAAGCGATTCCGCCTGCCAACGTGAACGATAACTTTGTGGAAGAACCAGACATGCTCGCCGAATTGGCACAAGCATTGGCCGAGCCCGAAGAAGTGAACGATGTGGTGGTTTCCATCGCCCCAGCAAAGCCTGCCTTCTCGCGCGAGGAATTGCTAGCCATGCGTGCCGAGCTGCTTTCCGCGCGTGATGCGCTCAGCGTTCTGTTGCCCCGTACAGCGGTTGCACACTAGCGTTTTGCCCTTGCAGTTCGCGCTTTGTGGCGTTATCAAGCCATCTCGTTTTTGGTAACGGAGTGTAGCGCAGCCCGGTAGCGCACTAGTCTGGGGGACTAGGGGTCGCAGGTTCAAATCCTGTCATT
The DNA here is from genome assembly GCA_963205305.1 of Pseudomonadota bacterium. Classification (GTDB taxonomy): domain Bacteria; phylum Pseudomonadota; class Alphaproteobacteria; order Rickettsiales; family UBA3002; genus QFOX01. The sequence goes on from CAUJIC010000013.1 coordinate 15,297, forward strand.
CCGACCAATAAAAAAGGCACCTTTGGGTGCCTTTTTTATTGGTCATAATCCTGTCATTCTCAGCGAAGCAGGTTCCTAAAAAATCCTGTCACTCTTCAGTTTTACGCAAACATCCACGGGCGTTCGGCGCGCGTTTTTGCTTCGTAGCTGCTGATGGAAGCGGCTTTCTCCAGCGTCAGGCCAATATCATCGAGGCCATTCATCAGACAATGCTTGCGGAAGGGGTCGAGTGTGAACTGGAACTCGTGGTTGCCCGCCTTCACTGTTTGGCTTGGCAAATCCACGGTGATGGAGTTGCTCGTTGATTGCGCGTGCTGAATCAGCGTATCCACATCTGCGCGTGGCAGCACTACAGGCAGAATGCCATTCTTGAAGCAGTTATTGTAAAAAATATCTGCGAAGCTTGGTGCAATCACGCTAGCGATGCCAAAATCAGCGAGTGCCCATGGCGCATGCTCGCGGCTGGAGCCACAGCCGAAATTTTCAAGCGCGACCAGAATTTTCGCGTTGGTGTAGGGCTCGCGGTGGAGCACAAAATCCTCGATCTTTTTGCCTTCCACCGTGAAGCGCATTTCGTAGAACAACCCTTCGCGCAGGCCCGTGCGCTTAATGGTTTTCAAGAACTGCTTCGGAATAATCATATCCGTGTCGATGTTCTGGATCGGCAGCGGTGCAGCAATGGCGGCGAGGGTGGTGAATTTTTGCATGGGTCGTGTCTTTCGTTTAGCGCCGTCCCCAAGGGTCGTTCTTGGGGTCGAGCGGCAGGAAGTTACTGTTATCCGCCACTTCGGTGGGGTAGTTGGATTCAATGATTTTATCCAGCTTTTTGCGCTGTTTTGCTTCCGAAATCAAGCGTTTTAGCCATTTAAACATGAGGTTCTCCTATGCGTTGGGTTCGCGCAGCACCACCCGTGTGTGGCACAGCATATCATGCGGGGCAAGCTTTTGCGGGCTATAGAACATGGTGATGTAGCCCAGCCCCATGGGCAGCATGGAAATTCCGCTCGCCGCATGGCGCATGATGGATTGCATAAGGCTCATGGGTTGCCCCTCGGCATTGGTTATTTTTATTTTCATCCAGTGTTTCCCCGGGGTTGCCTGCCATGCGCCCACGGCAAAAAAGATGTTATAAATCGCCGATACCGCCACCAGCAAATATTGATCGGGCCCAGGCAAAATGGAGCCGCCAAACATCGAGCTGACTAGCGATTGCTTCGCGGTTTCCATCAGTTCGGGGCTCACTTGGCCTGTTTGCAAGGCGGTAACAGCATCGGTGAGCTGCTTTAACTCATCCGCCGTTTGCGCGTGGGCGCTACCCGGCAGCAAATAATCGAGCAGCCACGCAATGATCAGTACAATCGTAGCGTCGATGCCATAGGCATTAAAGCGCTTCCAAAAGCCCGCGTAGATGGGTTGTGTGTGTGGTGTTAAGCGATCGTCATTCATATCGCCACTATATTCAATTTATGCAAACTGTCACCCCGTCGTTCGACAGGGTGACAGGTATGGACTAATCCCGTGGTTTGCGGAAGGGTTTGCCGCCGCTTGGTTTGCGGTCACCATAGGGTTTTTTATCACCGTAGGGTTTCTTATCGCCGTAAGGCTTGCGGTCACCATAGGGCTTTTTATCGCCGTAAGGTTTCTTATCACCGTAAGGCTTGCGGTCACCCGATGGCGCGCCATCACGAGGCTTATACTCACGACGCGGGCGATCTTCACCGCCATCACGTGGTTTATATTCGCGACGAGGTCGATCTTCACCGCCATCGCGAGGCTTATACTCACGACGCGGGCGATCTTCACCGCCATCACGCGGTTTGAACTCGCGGCGTGGGCGGTCTTCACCGCCTTCACGTGGCTTATATTCACGGCGGGCAGGGCGCTCAGCGCGGGCAGTGGCATCATCGTCACGGCTTTGGCGCTCGGCGCGTTCTGCGTCTTTCGCAGCTACTTTCAGGCCGTGTTTCAGTGCCACAATCAGGCGGCTCACTTCATCGAGCGCCGTCATCACTTCGCTCGTGGTATCCGCACCCATATAGCCCAAACGGCCAGCGAGGGTCACTTGCGTCATCAGTTCCGCATTGGCGCTTTGCGCTTTGCTGTAGCTATCCGTCATACCGAATTCGTTATTGCGGCCCGAAGCAGCAGCGATGGAGGAGGCAACACACAGTGCTGTGGCGCGCATTTCGCGCGCGAAGCCCGCATGCTCGCGCTCGGGGAAATCATTCGTTGCGCCGAAAATTACTTCGGCGAGGGTGATAGATTTTTGCCAAGCTGGAAGCTCGGAGAAATCACGCGCAGCGGAAATGCCCGCAGTGCGGAGGGTTTGGGGAGTGGACATGATTATAACTTTCTGACGTCGGTTAAAGTGCCGACAACGGCCGCAGCGGCCGCCATCGCGGGGGACATCAAATGCGTTCTTCCGCCACGTCCCTGACGGCCTTCAAAATTACGGTTACTGGTGCTGGCGCAGCGCTCGTTGGGCGATAGGCGGTCATTGTTCATGGCAAGGCACATGCTGCAACCCGCCTCGCGCCACTCAAACCCAGCATCGGTAAATATTTTATCCAGCCCTTCGGCTTCGGCTTGTTCTTTCACAAGGCCAGAACCTGGAACAATCATCGCCAGCTTCACATTCGCGGCCACTTTGCGCCCCTTAACAACAGCTGCCACGGCGCGGAAATCCTCGATGCGGCCATTGGTGCAGCTGCCAATGAATACTTTATCAATTGCAATTTGGTCGAGCGGTGTGCCCGAGGTAAGGCCCATATAATCCAAGCTGCGTGCTACGGTGTCGCGTTGGCCTTCTGGGAAATCCGTCAGCGCTGGTACTTTGCCCGTAATTGGCAGCACATCCTGCGGGCTGGTGCCCCATGTCACTTGCGGCGCAATGTCAGCGGCGTTCAAGGTCAATTCTACATCGAACTTCGCGCCCGCATCGGTTGGCAGGGTTTTCCAATAGTTTACCGCCGCATCGAACTCTTTAGGCGCCATGGGGCGGCCACGCAGATACTCGAAGGTTTTTTCATCAGGCGCAATCAGCCCTGCGCGCGCGCCTGCTTCAATGCTCATGTTGCAAACGGTCATGCGCCCTTCCATCGAAAGGCCACGAATGGTACTGCCTGCATATTCAATCACAAAGCCAGTGCCGCCAGCGGTGCCGAGTTTGCCGATGATGGCGAGGGTGATATCCTTCGCGGTGACGCCATTTGGCAATTCACCATCCACCGTCACGCGCATGTTCTTCGCACGTTTCTGGATAAGGGTTTGCGTGGCCAGCACATGCTCCACTTCGCTGGTGCCGATGCCAAACGCGAGCGCGCCAAACGCTCCGTGGGTGCTGGTGTGCGAATCACCGCACACAATGGTGGCACCAGGCAGTGTGAAGCCTTGCTCAGGCCCCACAATATTCTCCACGCCTTGGCGATTATCGTCCATTTTATAATAGGTGATGCCGAATTCGCGGGTGTTATCCTCCAGCGTCTGCACTTGGATGCGGCTGGTTTCATCCTTGATGCCTTGCAGGCGATCCTTCGTGGTGGGTACGTTGTGGTCGGCCACGGCCAGCGTTGCTTCGGGGTGCGCCACTTTGCGTCCAGCGGTGCGAAGCCCCTCGAACGCTTGCGGGCTGGTCACTTCGTGCACCAAGTGGCGGTCGATATAGAGCAGGCACGTGCCATCCTCAGCCTCGTGGACGAGGTGGGCATCGAAGATTTTATCGAAAAGCGTGCGTGGTGTTGTCATGGCTATTTGCGGCTTGGGTTAGCGTGAATCAATGTGCTTGGCAGTGCCGAGAGCAACGGGGAGGCTAACCTAGCAGCTAACGGCGAAGACGGCCTATGCTTGCGCGTCAGCGCCGCGGGTAAGGTCCATCTTCTCTTTGATGCGTGCCGATTTACCCGTACGACCACGCAGGTAGTACAGTTTCGCGCGGCGCACTTCACCTTGGCGGATACGGGTAACGCCCGCAACGCGTGCCGAGTAAAGTGGGAAAATACGCTCAACACCTTCGCCGTGGCTGAGTTTACGCACGGTGAAAGCGGAGTTGATGCCAGCGTTTTTCTTAGCGATTACAAGGCCTTCAAACGCCTGAATCCGCTCGTTGCTGCCCTCGATGATTTTTACGTCCACGCGTACAACATCACCTGGTTTAAAGTCGTCGATTTTTACGCCAGCGCTTACTTTTGCAACTTGCTCAGCTTCAATTTGTTGAAGAATATTCATAACTTACCTCATGTGCGCGGGGCGCGCGGATTGAATTCGGAGAGGCTATCTACACGGGGTTTAGGGGCTTTGCAAGGGGAAATTAGGGGGTTTTGAGCGAAACTATCATTGCCTTAGACTTCGCTTTGCAATTGGTGGGCGTATTGTTAAGGAGGTGGCGCACACGAAGAAGGTTGAACATGAATATTTCCTATTATCTCCAGCGCTTAAAGCCCACATTTCTGCTATTTATGGGTATCCAGCTGCTGATACGCCTCATGTTTGTAGTGTGGGAGTGGAGCAACCTCGAGCTGGTCAATATCGTCAAAGCCCTCATCGTCGGCACGCTGTTCGATATTATCACCTATGGATTTGTGATGATACCCTATGCGCTGTTCTTGTTTGCACTGCCTTTGCGTAAGTACCATTCGCGGCTCGATCGCATTGGCACCACGGTTCTATTCCTCATCATGGCTGCGGTGCTGGTGTTCGATGTGGCGGCAGAGCATGCGTTTTGGGATGAGTTTGCTGTGCGGTTCAATTTTATTGCCGTCGATTACTTGATTTATGTGAACGAGGTTGTCGGCAATATTCTGGAATCCTACCCCATGGTGCCCATTTTGCTGGGCGTGGCAGTAGTGGTCGCGGTTTTTTATTACCTGCTGCGCGGGCAATTTATTCCAGCGCTAACGCCGCCAAGCGGTTTTAAAACAAAAGCGAAAGCCATGGCTGTGTTCATCGCCTTTCTGCTGGTGGGCTACACATCCACGAACCTGCATCAGGCAAAAATATCGGATAATAGCTACGCGAACGAAATCGCAGCCAATGGTATTTATAGCCTGTTTGCTGCATTTAATAACAACGCGCTCAGCTACGAGAGTTTTTACCTGACGAGTTCTGAAGTGGGGCTAAGTGCGGCCGCCCCACGCGCGGTGAAGGTTGTGAATCCTGCAGGGGCTACAACAAAACATAACGTCATTTTTATTGTCATGGAGTCGATGGGCTCGGAATACATGGCGCATGACGGTAATGCCGATAATTTGACGCCCAACCTCGATGCGCTGGCGACGGAGTCGCTGTATTTTTCGCGGCTTTATGCGACGGGCAACCGCACCGTGCGGGGGCTCGAGGCACTCACCCTATCGATTCCGCCCGCACCGGGTGATTCTATTTTGAAGCGCCCTCGTAACGAGCATTTATTCTCCACAGGGCAGCTCTTCAAAGATCATGGCTACGCCACCAAGTTTATCTATGGCGGTTATGGCTATTTCGATAATATGAACGCCTTTTTCGGCGCTAATGGCTTCGATATCGTCGACCGTGGCAATATGAGTAAGGAAGAAATTCACTTCGCGAATGTGTGGGGTGTCTCGGATGAAGATTTGTTCACCCGCACCATCCGCGAAGCGCGCGAGGATTATGCCAAGGGCAAGCCATTCTACTACATGGTCATGACTACCTCGAACCATCGTCCCTACACCTTCCCGCCGAACAGTGCTGGCATCCCTACCGAAGGTGGCGGCCGCCCCGCAGGCGTGCGCTATGCCGATTTCGCCGTGGGTAAACTGATTGAGGCATCGAAAAAGGAGCCATGGTTTAAAAACACAATATTCGTATTCGTGGCCGACCACACCGCGCGCTCGGCGGGTAAAACCAACTTACCGCCCAAGCTCTACCATACTCCTGCCATCATCTACAGCCCTGCCAACATCAAGCCGCAGCAGGTCGATAAACTATCGAGCCAGATCGATTTACCTGTAACCGTGCTGGGTTTGTTGCGGATGAAATATCGTAGCAAGTTCTTCGGGCAGGATATTATGGCCAAGGATTTCGAGGAACGTGCACTGATTGCCACCCACCAAAAATTGGGGGTCTACAAAAAGGGTGCGGTGACATTCCTCGAGCCTGTGAAGCAATATGGTGCCGAGAGCGAAGAGGGTAACGTGATTGATAACCACTCACTCAGCCAAAACTCTCCCGAAGTGCAGGGGGTCGTGAAGCAATACGAAGCCGCTTCGCGCTGGGAAAAGGATTATAAAGCACTGCCCACCACACTACTCGAAGGTACAAACTAATGCAGTATACACGGCATAAAGGCCTCAGGCGTTTGTTGGCCGCCTTTGGTAACTCCCTTGCGGGGTTTCGCTTTGCGTTTCGCCGCGACGAAGCCGTGCGTCAGGAATTTGTGGCCATTGCGCTGCTCGCGCCTGTGGCCTTGCTCAGCGGAAAATCGACCGTCGAGATTGTGCTGCTAATTTCTGGCTTGTTTGCGGTCTTGATTACTGAATTGCTCAATACCGCCATCGAGTGCGCGATTGATCGTATTTCGATGGATTATCACGACATATCGAAAGCGAGCAAAGACATCGCCAGCGCGGCGGTGCTGCTATCACTTCTCTATTGTGCCGTGGTTTGGATCGCGATTTTTCTGTTCTAATTTCTTCTGCCGATAGGCGCTATCATTAAAGAACAAGAATAGTGTGACTAGCGCGTAGGCGCTGATGACGATTAAATACATATCCAACGGCGCATAGATAAACGCGATGATGATGATGCCCGCAATCACAAGCGCCACAGGGGCTTGCTTCTTTTTAATATTGACGAGGCGGTTCGAGGGGGTCTTGATGTGGCTGATCATTAAAAATGCAATGAAGGTCACATACACGGCCGTGAAAATGGACGACGCGGCCATATAGCCCTCAAGCGCCAGCACCATGGGTAAAAAGATGAGGATAGCCCCCGCAGGTGTGGGTACGCCCACAAAATAATTCGAAGAGATATTCTCCACGCCCTTCGAATACATCACATTAAAGCGCGCCAAGCGATAAGCACCGCCCGTAAGGAATATCAAGGTTGCGGCCCAGCCGAAGAAATAGAGTTCTTTCAGGTGCCACTCAAAAATAATGAGGGTGGGGGTGACGCAGAAATTCAAGAAATCGGCAAGCGAATCGAGCTGAGCGCCCACGGGGCTTTCAACCTTCAGGCGGCGCGCAATCTTGCCATCGATACCATCCAGAAAGGCGGCAATCAGCAGCAGCATCAGCGAGGTATAGATATCCTCGCGCACATAGCTCAGGCGCAAGGCGGTGAGGCCCAAACACATGGCGCTGAGGGTGAGTGCATTAGGGATGAAAGGGTAAAGGCGCTTTAGCATTACACATTCTTCCATGTCAGTGTGGCGGGCGCAAAGGTGGCGGGGTCAATGGCTAGCATGGTTTCGCCGCCCACGGCAATGCTACCCACATCCACCAGTAATGTGTAATGCAGCGGAATATAAATATCGCAGCGACTACCAAAACGAATAATGCCATAGCGCTCACCTTGGGTGACGGTTTGCTGTGGTGCAATCTCGCAAATAATGCGGCGCGCCACAAACCCAGCGATTTGGGCAAAGCCAATCGTGTGGCCTTGGGTGGTCTCCATCATGGTCACGGTGCGTTCGTTATCGTCGCTCGCCTTATCAAGCGCGGCATTCAGGAATTTACCTGCAATATATTGGTGCCCCGTAATGCGGCCACTTGCGGGCAGGCGGTTCACATGCACGTTGAACACATTCAGGAAGATCGAGATTTTATGATACTCGGTATCATCCGCTTGCAGCTCTTTAGGTAGGCGCGAGCGTGCCACATGGCTGATGACCCCATCGCCGCTGGCCAGCACAAACCCAGTGCCTTGGGGCACCATGCGGTTGGGGTTACGGAAAAAATACACACAAAAGAGGGTGAGGATGACGCCCACATTCCCCGCAACGTCCGAGAATTGAAACAGCACCAATGCCAGCGCCGCTGCAACGATAATGAACGGCCAGCCCTTGGGGTGAATGGGAACAAACAGCACGTTTTTAATGGTGACAAGCAGGTGCATGGGTATCTCGTTGAACTAAGTTGTATTGTGTAAAGCGCCAAGCAGTGGCGGAAACCTTGTTTCGTAATGTAAAACCCTCGGGCACGCAATCAACTGATTCGTGTGTGTGCGTATTCTCGCGGATATTTTTTACAGATAGTGTCGGTAGCCCCACGGTTGATTCGAGGACTTTCTAGAACTGATTGGCTTGAGGGAAAAGATTTGGCGGTCCCAAAGAGATTCGAACTCCTAGCCTCTTGATTCGTAGTCAAGTGCTCTATCCAGTTGAGCTATGGGACCGCACCCTATCGAAAGGGAGCGGCAACCTAACTAACTCGAACCCAGAGTGCAAGCAGCTTTTTTTTTGATACGTTGCTTGCACCGATTTTTTCTCCGTGCTAGGCAACCTACATGACAAAATTTTCACGATTCTTCAGCCTCAGCTTGCTTGCATTCATTTTGGCGGTTCCTGCGGCTTTGATGGCCCAAACGCAGGGCTCGCAGCCGCTGGTGGTGATTCGTTTCAACCAACCTCGTGTACATTTCGATCAGCAGCTATATGGCGCAATCGCTAAAGCCCTCGAAATTAAACCTGATTTAACGCTGGATGTGGTTTCGATGGCACCAAGCGTTGGCAATGTGGACACCGACAAAAAATGGCAAGCTGTTGCAAGTCGTAACACGCGCTCGGTGATTGAGGCGATGAAAGAAATGGGCGTTCCTATGGAGCGCATCAGCGTCACTGGGCAATCGCAGGCTGGTCTGCGGTACGACGAAACCCACGTATTCGTGCACTAGAAAGTGTTTCGCTGCTAGGCTTTTTTACCCCAGCGGATTTTTCCCCATACGCGTTCGTGTAGGTAATATAAAAATATCTTCGTTAGGATTTCGATGGCCGAAATAGTGCCGGCAACGACCGCGTTGCCTGTGACAAGCCAACCAATGAGGAATGTGTCGATACTGCCAGTAACGCGCCAGCTAACGGCCTTAGCAAACGAACGGCGATGTGCTTCCCGACCAGTAGGAGCGGGAGAGTCGGTCATCACTAGCCCTGACGCGCTTTCATGCGTGGGTTTTGCTTGTTGATGACGTACAGGCGGCCTTTGCGGCGCACGACGCGGCAGTTTTTATCGCGTTTTTTCGCGGATTTGAGCGAGCTGAGAACTTTCATAAATCACCTGTAAGCTTTAAAGAGAGGCCGCTTTCTAGCGGCGAAGGTGGGGGGTGTCAATAGAGAAAATGCAGCCATATAGCACTAATTTACCAACAACTTACTCACCCCATGCCTTGTTTTTTCCCAATAATGTGGGGCAGTGGCCAGTTGCCACAGGGCGCGGCCAGCGGCTATCGAGTGCAGCAGCCAGTAAAACGGGTAGAGCCAAAAGGCGCTGCCCATGTTCCGCCAGCCTTCAATTCTCATCACCTTACGGGCGAACAGCCAGTGGCAAAGCGTGCCAGCCACAAACGAGAACGAACAAAGCGCCTGCATCGCTGGGCTGAGTGCGCTTGGGAAGATGCCTGTCAGCGAAACAAAAAATGCTACCCAGAACAGTGGTGCCAGCAAAAATGTCAGGGCAGGCGCGCCAATGAAGAACTGAAAACCATAATAGCCGCGCAGACCAAGGCGGCGTTTCAGCTCGCGTGTATCGCGGGTGAACACCAGCCATGTTTGAATATAGCCCTTGATCCACCGCGTGCGCTGTTTCATCCAAGCCCCAAGCGTGATGGGCGATTCCTCTAGCGTCAGCGAGGGTAGGGTGCGCGTGGTGTAGCCAAAATAGGCAAGGCGAACGCCCAAATCGGCGTCCTCGGTCACGTTGAATGCATCCCAACCGCCAACTTCACGCAGGGCATCGGTGCGTAAATGGTTGCTGGTGCCACCCAGCGGAATAGGCAGCCCCAAGCGCTCCAGCGCGGGTAGCAGCAGCCGAAACAGCGCGCTATATTCGAGCGAAAACATGCGCGTCAGCGTGTTCTCATCGCGGTTATAATAATTGAGCGAGGCCTGCAAACAGGCGAGGTTTTTGGGGCCATCGCGAAACATGGCCACCGCGCGGCGTAATTGGTCGGGCGCGGGGGCATCCTCGGCATCGTAAATCACTACAAATTCGCCGCGCACACGTGCCAGCGCCACGTTACATGCCTTAGGCTTCGTGCGTGGTAGCGATGGCGCTACTGTAAGAATTTCCATGGTTGCAGGGGGCTGAATGGCCTTTAGCGCGGCAATGGTTTGATCATCATCGGCTTCGCAAATCAGTTTGATGTCGAGCTTGTCGCGCGGGTAATCGAGCGCATTTAAATGCGCGATGAGTCGTGCCATCACTTCGGCTGATTCACGGTACATGGGCACAAGGATGGAGTAGGTGGGTAAATCTCCCGCATGCAGCGCGCCCGCGCGTGTCGCGAGCGTTACTTCCGATGCTTCTTGTTCGCGCTGCGCGATGGAGCCTTCGCGGTAGAACACCAATTTAAGAGCAAGGTTCGCGGCGTAAAACAGGTTGCAGGCAATTAAAATACCATCCCAACTGGTGCGGGGTGCAAACCATATGATCCCTGCCAGAAGCGCTGAAAGCCCAAGCAAAGCGCGCCATTGGGCGTCAAGCAAAATGCGATCCGCCACCAAGTGACGATAGCGGCGTCGCAGGCCAAGCTGTGCGGTGCGGGTGGTAGCCGTGGCCGCGCGGGTGTTTAAATAGTGAGATAATTCGCGCGCGGTGGTGACAACAAAACGCACCTCAAGCGCATAATACAATTCCGCAAATCGGCGGAGGCCCTCGCTTGGCTCGCTTGTCGCCAGCGTGATAGATGCGCCATCGCACATGAACGGAACATAGTGGTGCGCCATGTAATGCGGCACATCACGAGGGGCAAACAGCGTG
>CAUJIC010000014.1 GCA_963205305.1 Pseudomonadota bacterium
TCTACCCCCTACCATCTCCCTCTGACTTTTGGCCCCGAGCAACGGCTCGTGAGCGTGGGACGTTGCGTGGATATGACGCCTGATACGCCGTTTCGCTTTGATTGCGGGGCGGAATTGCCGAGTATCACGGTGGCCTATCAAACCTATGGCACGCTGAATGCGGAGAAATCCAACGCGATTTTGCTGTGCCACGGCCTTACGGGTGACCAATACCTCGTGGGCCCGCACCCCGTGACGGGTAAGGCAGGCTGGTGGGAGGATTTGGTCGGCACGGGTAAAGTGTTCGATACGGATAAATATTTCCTCATTGTCAGTAACGTGATTGGCGGGTGTTTGGGTAGCAGTGGCCCCAAATCCATCAACCCCGCCACGGGCAAAGCGTTCGGGATTGATTTTCCCGTGGTCACCATTGCCGATATGGTGCGCGCGCAGGTGCTACTGATTGATAATTTCGGCATCGACAAACTCTTCTGCGTGATTGGCGGCTCCATGGGCGGCATGTTGGCGCTGGAGTGGGCGGCGCGCTACCCCGAGCGCTTGTTTGCCTGTGCCCCCATCTGCACCGCTGCGCGCCACAGCGCACAAAACATTGCCTTCCACGAAGTTGGTCGCCAGGCGATTATGACCGATGTGGGCTGGAGCGATGGCAAATATCTCGAGCGCGGCACCTTCCCCGTGAAGGGCCTTGCCGTGGCACGTATGACCGCGCACGTGACGTATCTATCCCAAGAAGGATTGCAGGAAAAATTTGGCCGCCGCTTGCAGAATAAGCAAGCGGTGGGCTTTGGGTTCGATATTGATTTTCAGGTGGAGAGTTATCTGCGCTACCAAGGCCAAAGCTTTACTGAGCGGTTCGACCCCAACTCGTATCTCTACATCACCCGCGCGATGGATTATTTCGATTTAGAGGCGGATTTTAACAAGCCGCTATCCAACATTTTCCGCGATACGCCGATTCGTTTCTGCGTGGTCAGCTTTTCAAGCGATTGGTTGTTCCCCACCAGCGAAAGCCGCACCATTGTTCGCGCACTGAATGCCGCCGCTGCGAATGTCAGCTTCACTGAGGTGGTTACGGATACAGGCCACGACGCATTTTTGCTTGATGAGCCAGCGTTTCATGCCACGTTGCAAGGCTTCATCGATGGTGCCGCGCGGGCGAGGGGGCTAGCATGACTTTACGCGCTGACCTTGCCGTGATTGCTGAACTGATTGCGCCCAAAGCGCGTGTGCTGGATGTGGGCTGCGGCGATGGTGCGTTGCTGAAATGGCTGCGCGATGAGAAAAAAGTGGATGGGCGCGGGATTGAGATTAACCAAGCAGATGTAAACCGCGCCATCAGCAGCGGTATTCCCGTCATTCAAGGCGATGTGGATTCCGACCTGCCGCACTACCCCGATGCGGCGTATGATTACGTGATTTTAAGCCAAGCACTGCAAGCGATGCGCGAGCCCAAAGTGGTGCTGAATGATTTGGTGCGGATTGGCCGCAAAGCGGTGGTATCCGTGCCTAATTTCGGCCATTGGAAAAATAGGCTCTACCTTGCGTTGCGCGGGCGCATGCCTGTCACCAAAACCCTCAGCTATCAGTGGTATGATACCCCTAACATCCATTTCTGCACCATCAGCGATTTTGTGGTGTTCTGCGAGGAGCTTGGCATCACTATCGAGCACCGCGTGGTGGTCGATGCGCGTGGACACAAAACCAACTTCACTGGGCGCGGCTGGGCGGCCAATTTGTTTGGTCAGCAAGGCGTTTTCCTGCTGAGTCGCAAGTGACAAAACAGCGCCTCGATTTACTGCTCGTTGCCCGTGGGCTTGCCGAAAGCCGCACCAAAGCGCAGGCACTCATCATGGCGGGGTTGGTCTATCACGGGGAACAAAAACTCGATAAAGCAGGCGCGGAATTTGCCGAGGATATGGAGCTCAGCGTACGCGGGCGCGAGCACACATGTGTCAGCCGCGGCGGCTTGAAACTCGCCAAAGCCATCGAGCATTTTTCACTCGATGTAAAAGGCGCCATTGCGATGGATGTGGGCGCCTCGACCGGTGGGTTCACCGATGTGCTGCTCACCCATGGTGTAGCGAAAGTCTATGCGGTGGATGTTGGCCACGGCCAGCTGGATGTTAAGCTACGCAACGATGCGCGCGTGGTGGTGATGGAAGAAACCAATGCGCGGCATTTGACGGCGGAGATGGTGCCCGATGCGCTGGATGTGATTGTGTGTGATGCCTCGTTCATCTCGCTCACCAAAGTTCTCCCCGCCGTACTGGCGCTGGCTAAGCCGCGCGCGCAACTCGTCACCCTCATCAAGCCACAGTTTGAGGTGGGTAAGGTGGAGGTGAGTCGTGGCAAGGGCGTGATTCGCGATACGGCCTTGCACCAACAGGTGTGTCGCGATATTTCTGAATGGGTAGCCACGCAAGGCTGGCAGGTGGTGGGCATCACCGAAAGCCCCATCACGGGGCCGAAAGGAAATGTCGAATTCCTGCTTTATGCGCGCAAAGGAGAGTAGCATGAACCCTGATATTTTTTTTCAAGCCTTCCTAGCGCGCTTGTTACCTGTGTTTCACGAGGTCGCGCTCAGCGCAGTTCGCCATTTCAAGTTGGAGGAATACCCAGCCAATGCAGCGATGGCTGCGGTTGGCGCGCTGCTTGCCTCGGCATTACTCTATGCGATTGGGGTGTGGTTGCGCCGCATGCCCGAACGCGTGAGCACCGAGGCGCAGCGCGCGAAGATTGAGAATATGCGCGGGGTTGCACGCGAGTGGCTGCCGTGGCTGCTGGTGCTTGCGCCCACGCCGCTGGGCGGTGTGGTGATTCTGGCCGCAGCATTTTTTCGGCTGAACGCAACCATGGTGGCGGCTATCATTTTCGTTACCGAAATCGTTTTCCGCGCGATGCCTTATTTGCGTTAATTGTCATCAAAATGTCATTCTCTGGCTAGGTTGTTGAGGTATAGTTGACCCATGAAATTGGACATAACATGTATTGAAGATGTCGCGGCCTACCTACGCAGCTGCGATATGCGACCGCCGACAGTTGTTGGACAAATAATTTTCCGTCCAAGGCGTATGGAAGATATGAGCGCGCAAGTGGTTGCGTATTTGCGTGAGCACCCTGAACATCAGGTGACTATGTCGATGCAGCCATTTCTAAGCACGAGTGCCGAAAATATAAACCGCCTCAATGCGCAGCTGCCCGAAGCGTTACGAGTGAATCTTGGTAATGCACGTGATGTGAATACGAACTACCGCTAGGCCGCTTTTTTCTTCGCTTTGCTTGGCGCACCCTTTGCACCCGCTTTTGCTTTCACGGGCGAATCCACATTCGCAACCACTTTCGTTTTTGCGAGCAGTGGCTTCAAATATTTACCCGTGATGGATTTCTCCGTCGCGGCTACTTGTTCGGGCGTGCCCATGGCGACAAGGTAGCCGCCTTTGTTGCCGCCGCCTGGGCCAATATCGATGATATGATCCGAGGTTTTGACGACATCGAGGTTATGCTCGATGACGACAATCGTGTTGCCCGAATCGACGAGTTTATGCAGCACTTTGAGGAGTTTCTGGATATCCTCGGAGTGCAGACCCGTCGTTGGCTCATCGAGGATATACAGGGTTTTGCCCGTGGCGCGCTTACTGAGTTCCTTCGCCAGTTTAATGCGCTGTGCCTCGCCGCCCGAAAGGGTGGTGGCGGATTGGCCAAGGCGAATATAGCCCAAGCCAACCTCCTTCAGCGCGAGGAGTTTTTCACGAATCGTGGGGTGATTGAGGAAATATTCCGCGGCCTCATCTACCGTCATGTTCAACACTTCGGCGATGGATTTGTCTTTGTATTTCACTTCCAAGGTTTCGCGGTTATAGCGCTGGCCTTTACACTGGTCGCAGGTGACATACACATCGGGCAGGAAGTGCATTTCGATTTTAATCATGCCATCGCCTTGGCAGGCTTCGCAGCGGCCACCTTTGACGTTGAAGCTGAAACGGCCAGCCTGATAGCCGCGCTGTTTCGATTCCGGCAGGCCCGCGAACCAATCGCGAATGGGTTGGAAGGCGCCCGTGTAGGTGACTGGGTTGGAACGCGGCGTGCGGCCGATGGGCGATTGGTCGATCTCGATGATTTTGTCGATATGCTCCAGCCCCTCGATGGAATCATGCGCGCCAGGGATGACTTTACTGCCGTGCAAACGCTTGGTGACAGCTTTGTAGAGCGTCTGGATGACGAGCGAAGATTTGCCGCCGCCCGAAACACCCGTTACGCAGGTAAAGAGGCCGTAGGGAATCTCGACGCTGATATCGCGCAGGTTGTTGGCGCGTGCGCCACGGATGACAATTTTTTTGCTTTTGCTGGCGATGCGGCGCTGCTTGGGCACCTCGATCATGCGCGTGCCCGCGAGGTATTGGCCGGTGATGGATTTTTTATTCGCCATCACTTCCGCAGGGGTGCCCACGGCCACCACATGGCCGCCATGGATGCCAGCGCCTGGGCCCATATCGACCAAGTAATCCGCATGGCGCATGGTATCTTCGTCGTGCTCCACCACAATCACGGTGTTGCCGAGCGAGCGCAGATGCTCGAGCGTGCCGAGCAGGCGTTCGTTATCGCACTGGTGCAGGCCGATGGAGGGCTCATCGAGCACATAGACAACGCCCGAGAGGCCCGAACCAATTTGCGAGGCGAGACGGATGCGCTGGGATTCGCCGCCCGAAAGCGTGCCCGATTCGCGGCTCAGCGTCAGGTAATCGAGCCCCACATTTTGCAGGAAGCCAAGGCGTGCTTTAATTTCCTTGAAGATTTTTTCGGCGATTTGGTTTTGCTTCGCGCTCAGTTTTTTCGGCAAAGTTTCGAACCACTCCACGGCCTTATCAATCGGCATGGCGGTGACTTCGGAAATATTTTTATCACCGATTTTGACGCAGAGTGCCTCAGGCTTCAGGCGCGCGCCGTGGCAATCATCGCATGGGCTGGTGGATTGAAAGCGGTTTAACTCATCGCGCACGGAGTCGGATTCCGTCTCGCTCCAGCGGCGTTGCAAATTGCCGATGACGCCTTCGAACGGTTTGTTGCTATGGAAGGTGCGTGCACCATCGAAATAGGCAATTTTTACGGCCTCATCACCCGTGCCGTGGAGGATTTTATTCTGCATTTCTTCGGGCAGTTGGCGGAAGGGGGTGCTCATGCTGAATTTGAAGTGGCGCGCAATAGCCTCCAGCGCTTGCTGATAGAATTTTGCGTGGCCGCTCGCCCATGGCGCAATGGCACCTTGGCTGAGGGAAAGGTTGGCATCGGGCACAATCAAGCCTTCATCGAAATGCATTTGCGTGCCAAGGCCATCACACGTTGGGCAGGCGCCAAACGGGCTGTTGAAGCTGAAAATGCGCGGTTCAATTTCCGCTAGCATAAAGCCCGAAACAGGGCAGGCGAACTTGGCCGAGAAGGTGATGATTTGGCCGTTTTCGTATGCCGCTTTTTCGCCTTTGCCTTTTTTGGCTTTAGCGGTTGATTCAGATAGTTCGACAATTTCGACCTGCAATAAACCATCGGAAATTTGCAGTGCAGTTTCAATCGAATCGGCAAGGCGATTGCCCAGTTCGTTGTTCACCTTGATACGGTCTACAACGACGGCAATGTCGTGTTTTTTGTTTTTATCCAGCGTTGGCATGTCGGCAATTTCGTGCAGTTCGCCATCAATCTTCACGCGCGTGAAGCCGCGCTTGGCCATGCTCAGCACTTCTTTGCGGTGTTCGCCTTTTTGGCCACGGGTGATGGGCGAAAGGAGGTGAAGCTTGGTGCCTTCAGGCAGTTTTTTAATTTCAT
The DNA here is from genome assembly GCA_963205305.1 of Pseudomonadota bacterium. Lineage (GTDB taxonomy): Bacteria > Pseudomonadota > Alphaproteobacteria > Rickettsiales > UBA3002 > QFOX01. The sequence goes on from CAUJIC010000014.1 coordinate 5,815, forward strand.
CGACCATCTGCGACACGGTCTGCGATTCAATCGGCAAACCTGTGGCAGGTGAATACGGAATCCCCGCGCGGGCGTAAAGTAGGCGCAGATAGTCATAAATCTCGGTGACGGTGCCCACGGTCGAACGTGGGTTTTTGCTGGTGGTTTTTTGGTCAATCGCGATGGCGGGAGAGAGGCCCTCGATGGATTCCACATCGGGCTTATCGTGAATGTTCAGGAACTGGCGCGCATAGGCGCTCAAGCTTTCCACATAGCGGCGTTGCCCCTCGGCATAGAGGGTATCGAACGCTAAGCTCGATTTACCTGAGCCCGACAGACCCGTAATCACCACCAACTTATTCTTCGGCAGGTCGATATCGACATTCTTGAGGTTATGCTGCTTTGCACCACGGATGGAGATGTATTCTTGGGTCATGATTCCTGCTGTTGGCGAGCCACTGCCGCCTAGGTTAAATTTGTGGGAGAGCGTTTATATGGGCGGACGGCACGACTAGTCAAGGAATAGGTGGTCGAACTAGTCGGGCAGGGGTCTAATTGTCATGCAATTGTCATAAACAGGGCGCGATAATGAGGTTAAAATGATGGGGTTAATTGGGAGAATTGTGCCTGTGGCCGATGAAAAGAACAATCTAAGTTGGGGGCGTGTAGCGAGAGATTTCGC
>CAUJIC010000015.1 GCA_963205305.1 Pseudomonadota bacterium
GGCATGTTCACCGTGTTGGTCGAAGGTGATGATACCAACGAACCCATCGCCGATGCGGTGCGCGGGATTTTGGATGGGCACATTGTGCTCGACCGTGAGATTGCCCAGCGTGGGCGTTACCCTGCTATCAATATCCTCAAATCCGTCTCGCGGATGTTGCCCGATGCGAATAACGAGTTCGAGAACCAACTGCTGATGGTGGCGCGCAGGTTCATGGCGACCTATGAAAACATGGCAGAGTTGATACGCCTTGGTGCCTATCGGCGTGGCACCGACCCCGATGTTGACCGCGCCATGCAGTTTTATCCGCAACTCGAAACGTTCATCACCCAGCGCGAGAAAGAATCGAGCACGTTGGCGGAAGGCTATGAGCAGCTGGCAAAAGTGTTGGGATTAACGGAGGAGAAGGCGTAACGTGAAATCGCTCACCACTCTCATCCGTATCAAGCAGCGCGAAATGGATGCGTTGAAGCGCCAGCAAGGTATTTTGGAAAACCAGCGCGAAGAAGTGGTGAAGATTATTGATGGCCTAGCGAACCAATTAGTAAGCGAACTGAAAGCCGCGCAGGAGATGCCCGATATGGCGCATTTCTTTGGTAATTATTCGGCATCCATCAAGCAGCGTCAGGAAATGATGCACGGCCATTTGCGGCGGGTGGAGGTAGAACTGGACAAGCTATCGCTTCAACTGCGCGAGCGTTTCAGCGAAATGAAGAAGTTTGATCTGGCGCTCCTCAACTGGCAAAAGCGCCGCGACGACGCGGCCAAACGTCGTGAGCAACAGGAGATGGACGAAATCGGAATTAGAGGGTATATTCGTCGTGATGCAAACTAGAACTTTTATCATTGGTGTGGCAACGCTTGCGCTGACTGGCTGTATAAGCCAGAGTCAGATTCAGGCTAAGTACGTCAAAAGCAAAGATATATGCCGCACCGAAACGAGCAAGTTGTTTGCGGGCGGTGGCGATTCGAATGCTACGTCGGCATATACGCAAGCCGCAGTGAACAGCCGCTTTACCGAATGTATGACCAAAGCGGGCTGGCGGACGCCTAAGCAAGTTGCTCAAACGCAAAATCCACCCAGTGGGTCGCCAAGCACCGCGCCATCGGCCGCGGCGGCGCGTCAACGCCCAGCAGAGAACCCACCTAGCGGCGCACCTAGCACACAGCCATCGGCAGCTGCCGCAGTTAAGCAGGCGCCCCCACCAGCGCCGCAAGCGCAGCCACAGCCAGTACGCAACCGCCTCGCGCCGACAGAATTCGGTAAACAGCCTGCGCGGCCGCCCAGTGTGCCCGCTGCGCCCTATGGCAGCGCTGGCCGATCCTTCTAGGGATACATCAACCCATGCTGCCATGGTGAAGTAGCGTTAGCGCGGCGATAGATTTCGCGCTCGTGTAAACGCACATCACTATTGATCCAGAACTCGATGGAGAGTGGCGTGAGCCGCCAACCCGACCAATGCGGCGGGCGTGGCACGGCTTGCCCTTCAAATTTTTTCTCGAACTCCGCATTGCGTGCTTCCAATTCCTCGCGGTTTGCGAGTGGGCGCGACTGCTGCGAAGCCCATGCACCAAGCTGCCGCTCGCGCGGGCGAGAGTTGTAATAGGCATCTGCCTCAGCATCACTCACGGGGACAACGGTTCCCTCAATACGCACTTGCCGCTCAAGCGGCATCCAGTGGAAGCACAGCGCGGCGCGGGGGTTGGCTTTTAGCTCGGTAAATTTACGGCTTTCCATATTGCCATAGAACACGAATCCGTTTTCGTTGCTCTCCTTCAGCAATACAATGCGTGCAGCGGGCGTGCCATCCAATGTAGCGGTCGCGAGCGTCATCGCCGTTGGCTCTTTAATCGTTGGGGTTTGCTTGGCCAGAGCCAGCCATTCGTTAAATCGGGCGGTGGGGTCTTCCATAGGGCTTTATTCCTTGAATGGTTTCGCGCTATACTTACCCTATGCGTCCCGACATCGTCAATCTTCGCCAGTTTTATTCCTCGCCCTTGGGGCGCAAGGTGCGTCGCCGTTTGCGCAACCTGATGCGCGATTTTTGGCTCGGCGGCAGTGGCCTTAACACGGTGGGCATTGGCTACACCACACCATTGTTGCCGTTGCCCGATGCGGCGGATGCGCAAGCGCGCATTGTGGCGCTGATGCCCATGGTGCAAGGTGCCATCTACTGGCCGATTGATAGCAAAAACCACAGCGTGCTGGCCGATGAAATGTGCCCGCCCTTCATGCCATCCTCGTTGCATCGTGTGCTGATGGTGCATGGCTTCGAGCATGCGAGCGCACCCGATGAGTTGCTTCGCGTGTGGTGGCAGTTGCTTGTACCGGGTGGGCGGTTAATGCTGGTGGTACCCAACCGCCGTGGTTTGTGGGCACGCTTTGGCGCCACCCCATTTGCCACAGGCACACCTTACACGCTCGCCAGCATTAAAAAACTGCTCAACGATGCGGGCTTCACCGTACGTGATATGCGCTCTGCGTTGTTTGCGCCGCCTTCAGCGCACCCCTTTTGGCTGTCGTGCTTCCATGCAATCGAGTGGATTGGTGCAGCCTGTTTCCCGCGCATTGGTGGGGTGTTTGTGGTCGAGGCGGAAAAACAAATTTATGCTGGCTTGCGTTCACCATTGCTGCCCGCCAAAGCACAAGCCAAATGGGCAAATGCTAGCGCGATGACCTCGCCGCGCAGCGAATAAAAAAAGGGGGCGCGAGGCCCCCTTTTTCGCGCATATAATCTACGGCTAGTATTTCACGAAACAGCCATAAGGTTGCGTGGTTGCTTTGGTGACAGGCTTGCCAGCTTTCAGTTCGGCCAATGCGGCAGTCACGTAGTTGGTAGCCTTCGGAATGGCTGCTGGGTCGGGCGAGTTATCGCTATCGATCGCGCCTTGGTAAACTAGCTTGCCGTCCTTATCGATGACATACATATGCGGCGTGGTTTTTGCACCGAATGCTTTGCCGATGGCACCATCATGGTCGAGTACATAGTGGCTCGACGCGTGTTTATGCTCGGCGATGGAGGCTTTGGCTTCAGCGGCATCCTTCAGGTGGCCTTCCTTACCCGCGGCGGAGGAGTTAACGCTCACCCACACCACGCCATCCTTAACGGCGGCGGCCTGAAATTTCTGCATGGCGCCCGCACCATAGAATTTCTTCACGAATGGGCAGCCTGGGTTGGTCCATTCCAGTACGGCGGTTTTACCTTTAAGGGTGGCGTTTGAAACCTCATTACCGCTGATGACATCGGTGCCTTTAAATGCGGGGGCGGGCTCGCCAACATTGGCAGCAAACGATGCGGTGGCAAGTAATGTAGTGGCAGTGAGTGTAGCGAGTTGGCGTAGCATAAAAACTCCGTGTGGGTGAATGAGTGAAGGCTATGTAGGCTCAAGTTTAGGGTTGTTCAATGGCTTCGCGCACAATGCTGGGTGTCAGCACTTGTGGCAGCACTTTCGGCGCAGCTTCATTGGGCGGATAATAAACATAGAGCGGCACGCCGTTGCGCCCAAATTCGGCCAGCAGTTTGGTAATTTCGGGGTCGCTATTGGTCCAATCCGCCACCATGAGGGTGATATTTTTTTCGCGGAAGAATTGCTGCATGGCTTCAGGGCGCAGCGCCACACGCTCGTTCACTTTGCAGCTGAGGCACCATGCCGCCGTGGCATCCACCAGCACGGGTTTGCCCTCGGCGCGCAGGGCGCTCAGCTTGCTGGCGGAATACATTTGGTGCCAGCTATTCATTTCCTGCGGCATGGGGTTGACGAGTTGAACAAACACCCAGATGAGCCACGCCGCCGTGGCCAGCATGGGGATGGCGAGGATTTGTTTGAAGCGGTGCATCCACGCCCCAGGCTTTGGAAGCAAACGGCGCGCGGCTGGCCAAATGCTAATCAACAAAAATGGCGAGGCCATGCCAAACCCGAGCGCGGCAAACACCGCCAGCGCTTGCGCGGTGGGATAGGTGAGGGTGGCGCCAATGGCGGTGGCCATGAACGGCGCGGTGCAGGGTGTGGCAACCATGACTGCAAGTGCGCCCGTGAGGAAGGAGCCGCTGAGTTTGGAATCATCGACCCCCGTTGCTTTGGCGCCAAACAATACAGGCAGTTCGAACAGCCCCAGCAAGTTGGCGGAAACAACAAGCATCACCAGCGCAAGGAACGCAACGAATGCAGGGTTTTGGAGTTGGAAGCCCCAACCAATGACAGAGCCTGTAGCCTTGAGTGCCAGCATCACCCCGGCAATCAGCAGAAAGCTAACCACCACACCTGCGGTGTAGCTGATGCCTTGCTTGGCCGCTGCTGCGCGCGAGGCTGCGGCCTTTTTGCTCAGCGCGAGTGCCTTGAGCGCAAGGATGGGCAACACGCAGGGCATGATGTTAAGAATAAGTCCGCCGAGGAAGGCGAGTGCGAGGGCGGCTAAGAAACCCGCACTATTATCGTTAGGTTGCGTAGCAAGCCCGGCTACCGGTTGCGTTGGCGGGGTTAAATCCGCAACGGTAATCACGTTTTTAGCCGCCACATCCCACGCGATGTTTTTTCCATCCTGCGTAATATGCAATACGCCGTGCCATTCGTTGATGGCATCCGCCGTGCCGCGCCTGAAGCTGAGCGTAAGCTCGTTGCCGACTTGTTTTACTTCCGCGGCAGGGTTGTTGGCCATTATACCATCCTCGATGGGCGAAAAGCGCACGCCCTCGATCACGCCCCACGGATTCGTGCGGGAGATAGTGAGGGTGACACCCTCAGGCGTGGCATCAAAACTGGCGTTGCCTTCGAAGGGTTGAGGCACCAGCGCGCGCGCATCCGCGATAGTTTTTGCGGCATCTGGGTTGGCATTAAGTGGTACGCTAAGTTCTGCTGATTCTGGGATACAAATTTCCTTACACACCAGCCAACTGGCTTTCACCTTCACTTCGCCCATTACATTATCATTGCTGGGTGTAAGCGTAACAGGCAGGGTGAGTACGTTGCTGTAGCCGTAATTAACGAGGCCTTCGGTGGTGATGCGCTCGGGCGCGGGCCACGCAATGTCGCCTGCGGTGAGGCCCTCGGGCAATGCCCATGTAAGGCTGGTAGGGATGCCTGAATCACCAGGGTTGATCCAGTAAATATGCCAATGCTCGGGCATGGTGAAGGTGACGGCCGCATCGATAGGTTTGCCGCGTTTCACCAGCGGCGCATCGACAATCAGTTGGGTTTTCACGATGGGCGACGGTGGGATGTCATTTGTCTCCATCGCGACGGCGCCAGAGTAAAGGGCAAGTGTTACAACCAATCCAAACCAGCTTCGCATGATATTACCTCACACTATGTTTCGTCACCCGCACGAAATCGGTTACACATTGGGTGAGGAATTTTTTATCTTTTTCATTCGCGATTTCGCCCGTCGATAATTGTGTTTCCGCTTCGCCAATCGCAATCAGGTGTGGGTACACATACATACCCAAATGCGCCAGCGGTACGCTGAGTTGGTTGAGGCCAAGGATACCGCCACGCACCGAAGGGCTAGCGCAAAGTAGCAGCGCATTTTTGCCTCGCAGCGGGGCAGTTTTATCGACCGATAACCAATCGATGAGGTTTTTAAGTGCACCCGAGATCGACCAGTTATATTCTGGGCTGGCGAGGATGATGCCTGCATGTGCGTGTAGCGCATCGCTCAGGCGTTTCGCGCCCTCGGGGAAGGCTTGGCCATCCTCGTTACGATAGAGCGGCGCATCGCACAGCGCATAATCCATCACGGTCACCTCGGCGCCAGCCTGTTCAGCCTGCTTGATGGCAATAGCGAGAAGTTTTTTGTTCACTGAACCTGCGCGGGTAGAGGCGGCGAGGGCAAGAAGTTTGACAGTCATGCGGCGCGTTCCTTGTTGAGGTAATCGGTGAGGGCGGCAAATGCTTTGGCGCGGTGGCTGATGCCGTTTTTTACTGCAGGGTCCATCTCGCCGAAAGTTTCGCTGTAGCCGCTGGGGATGAAAATCGGGTCATAGCCGAAGCCTTTTTCGCCGCGGGGTGGGAAGGTAAGAGTGCCATGGATTTCACCGCGAATGGTGCGTAAGCGCCCATCAGGGTAAGCGAGTGACAGCACACATACGAAATAAGCGGCAGCACCATTGGGTTCTTCGCCCGCTTGGTGCAGCTCACGTGCTACGCGCCCCATGGCTTGCGCGAAATCTTTGTTCGGCCCCGCCCAACGCGCGGAATAAATGCCTGGTGCATCATCGAGCGCCGTTACCACCAACCCCGAATCATCGGCAAGGCATAGCAAGCCCGAGGATTTCGCGGCGGCGAGTGCTTTCAAATCGGCATTGGCCTCGAACGTGTTGCCCGTTTCCTCGGGTTCGTCGAGATTCAACTCGGCGGCGGATTTGACATCGAAGCCAAACGGCGCCAGCAACTCACGAAACTCGCGCACTTTGCCTTCGTTATGCGACGCGACGACGAGAGGGACGCTCATCCTATAGCCCCAGTGCTTGGCGTTGCTTTTCGATGAGGGCTTTGATGCCCGATTTGCCGAGGGTGAGTAGCGATGCCAGCTCGGCCTCGCTGAAGGTGCTTTCCTCGCCACTCATTTGCAGCTCCACAATTTCGCCCTTGGCGGTCATGATGATGTTGGCATCGACCTCAGCACCCGAATCCTCGACATAGTCTAAATCGAGCAATGCTGCGCCTTTCACGATACCGCACGAAATAGCAGCTACAGGGTCGAGCAGTGGGTTCACTTTCAACTCACCTTTCTTCTGCAAGCTTTGGATAGCGCGAGCGAGGGCGACAAAGCCGCCGGTGATGGAAGCGGTGCGGGTGCCGCCATCCGCCTCGAGCACATCGCAATCGATGATGATTTGGCGCTCGCCCAGTTTTTCTAAATCAATCGCGGTGCGAAGGCTGCGACCAATCAGGCGCTGAATTTCCTGCGTGCGGCCGCTTTGTTTGCCCTTCGCAGCTTCGCGCGGGTTGCGGCTGTTGGTGGCGCGGGGCAGCATGCCATATTCCGCCGTCACCCAACCACTGCCCGTGTTACGCAAAAAATGCGGTACCCCGACCTCGATGCTAGCGGTGCACAGCACTTTGGTGTGGCCAAACTCCACAAGGCACGAGCCCTCGGCATGGCGCGAAATATCGGCCGTGAGGGTGATGGGGCGGAGTTGGTCGGCATTGCGATTAAAGGAACGGGTCATAGCATGCTTTCGATGATGTGTGAGTTACGAATGGTGCGTAGTTAGCAGAGTTTGCTCAATCGCGCCAAGCCTTAACGGCATATCGCTCTTGAAATTCGATGAAATAGACTACATATAGCGGGCATCAAGGAGAACCGTATGACTGAGAATGCCGAGAATACCCCCGAACCACAAGAAGCCGCTGCCGAAGCAAGCCCCGAGGCGGTTGCTCGCGCGTTGCAAGCTGTGATTGAGGAAAAAGAAGCCGAAATTGCCGCATTGAAGGATCAAGCCCTGCGTGCCTTGGCCGAAACCGAGAATACCCGCCGCCGCGCCGAGCGCGAATTGCAGGATATGAGTAAATATGCCGTCACAGGCTTCGCGCGTGACCTTGTGAATGTGCTCGAAAATTTGCAACGCGCACTCGATAGTATTCCCGCCGATCTGAAGGATGCGCAGCCTGCCGTGGCGAACCTCGCCGTGGGTGTGGAGATGACGCTGAAGGAGTTGCTGGGCATTTTCAACCGCCAAGGCATTCAGCGGATTGACCCCATGGGTAAGAAATTCGACCACAACTTCCACCAAGCTGTGGCACAAATTGATACGCCCGATGCCGAGGTAGGTACGGTGGTGCAAGTGCTGCAAGCGGGCTATGTCATCCATGACCGCCTGTTGCGCCCCGCCATGGTGGGTGTAGCTGCGGGTGCTGCCAAGCAGGTGGATGCAAGCGCGTAAGCGCTGCGGCTTCTTGATAAGCGTTTGGAATCATTTTACATCCTCGCGCGGTTTGCGTATGCTCTGGCTCATGAACCGATTACGCCGACTCATTTCATCCGATATTCCCTTCGCGCGCGATGATGCACATCGTCTGCTGCCCGCAATGATTGCCTGCCTCACAGGCTTTGCGGCGCTGTTGTTGGCGGTATCTATTTGCTTGACCCATGGCCTCTCCGACCGTTCGCACGAGGTGATTGGGGTGCTGCAGGTGGAGGTGCCGCGCGCCCGTGCTAACGACAACACCTACATGCAAATTGTAAAGGATGCCCTTACGCAAACCGCAGGGGTTGAGGGTATAACAGTGATTGGCCAAACCCAAATGGAAGGATTACTTAAGCCCTGGCTTGGCGAGGATTTTTCGCTCGCGGATTTGCCGGTGCCCGTCATTTTAGATGTAAAAACTGCTGTGAAGGATGATGAAACCACGGTGGATTTAGCGGCCCTGCGCGCCACGCTCTCGAAAATTGATACCAATATCCGCATCGAAGATCGTGGCCCATGGGTGGGCCATATGGTGAAAGCGGTTGCGTTGCTGCAAGGGCTAGTGGTGGTTGTGGCGCTGCTACTGTTGCTGTGTGTGCTCGGCATGATCGTGCTGGTGGCACGCACGAATTTGCGGCTGCATTTTAAAACCGTTAGCCTGCTGCACATGTTTGGCGCGACGGATGAATATATCCTCCGTCAATTCCAGTGGAATAATGCATGGCTGACGGCGCGTGGCGCGTTTTTTGGTGTGGTGTTCGCGGCCGGTATTTTTGTCACCGCGGTTATTCTCGCTGCGCGCTGGGATAGCCCCGTGATTCCGCATATTTCCATCAGCGCAATGCATGTGGTGATGTTCATTATTCTCCCTATTTTCACGGCGATGATTGCGCTGGTTGCTACGCGCCTCACTGTCCAGTCGATGCTGGAGAATATGCACTAATGCTGGTTTTATTGGATAGGGACGGTGTCATCAACGAAGATGACCCAGTAGGTGTGCTGAGGTTCGAGCAGTTCAAGTTTTTGCCGCGCTCTATCGAAGGCATTGTAAAGCTGACCAAGGCGGGCTTCAACATTGTGGTGTGCACCAACCAAGCAGCGATTGGTAGGGGGCTTACAACCCACACGATTGTCAATGAAGTACATGAATATATGCGCGCGGAAGTGGCCAAAGCAGGTGGCAAGATTGATGAAGTTTATTACGCCTCGGCGGCCGATGATTTACCTAGCATCTGGCGTAAACCTGCACCCGGAATGTTGCTTGAAGGCATTAATAATTACAATGCCAACCCTGCGCGCACGCCCTTCGTGGGCGATATGATTCGCGATATGGAAGCAGCGGTGGCTGCGGGCTGCCCGCGTATCCTCACCCGCACAGGCAAGGGCGCGCGGTTCGAGGCGGAAGGATTGCCTGCCCACATTGCGCCTGTCGTGGTGGTGGATGATTTGTTCGCCGCGGCGGACTTCATTATCGCTAATTATCGCTAGCGAATCTTCTGGCGCTTGAGGGCATCGGGCGTTACACTTTCTTCCATGCGATTTATCCTCTCACTCATCATGTTGGCGGCTATTCTGTGGTCGGCTGCGCTTGCGTGGTTCGTCAATTCCATGCCCGAACAAAACATCGCACAGGTAGAAAAAACCCAAGCACTAGTGGTGCTAACAGGCGGGCAAGACCGCGTGGAGCGGGGGTTTCAGGCACTTGCAGAGGGCAATGCGCCGGTGCTGTTTATCAGCGGGGTGGGCGAGGGGGTGACGGTGCGCGAGTTGTTGCTTGCCCACGCCACGCCCGAGGTGCGGAAGAAAATTGAGATGCGCCACGGGGAAATTGTCCTCGACCATGTGGCACGCAGCACCGTTAGCAATGCCGATCAAGCCTCGGAATTTATCCGCACGCATGGCATTACTTCTATCCGCCTCATTACTGCGAGTTACCACATGAAGCGCAGCTTGCGCGAATTCAAAACCGTGATGCCCGAGGTGCGCGTCATTGCCGACCCCGTATTCCCCGCTGGCTTCAGGCGCGATGAATGGTGGCAGCACGAAAACACGCGGCGGCTGGTGTTCAGCGAGTTCTACAAATATTGGGCGGTGCTGCTGAGGGATTGGATTCGGCCAGCGGCCTAGCGCTTCGTGCGGCTTAAATGGCCATCGCGCAAATAAATGGTGGGGTATTCGAACGCTTCAAGCAGCGACGCATCGTGGGTCGCAAGCACAATGGTGGTGCCCACTTTGTTCAGCGAACGAAACAGATACATCAGCTTCATGCTTAGTTCGTGGTCGAGGTTGCCGGTTGGCTCATCCGCCAAAATCAGCAGCGGTTTGTTGATGACCGCGCGCGCAATGGCCACGCGCTGCTTTTGCCCGCCCGAAAGCAGGGGCGGGCGTACATCGGCAAAGCCCTCGAGGCCAATCCAGCCAATCAGCTCTTTCACTTTGGTGTGAATCATCTCGCGGCTTTCGCCGATGATTTTGAGTGGGAGCGCCACGTTCTCAGCCACGGTCAGGTGGTTCAGTAATTGGAAATCTTGGAACACGGTGCCAATTTTGCGGCGCATTTCGGGCAATTCCTCGCGCGGCAAATCGGTCACATCCTCGCCAAATAAATGCAAACTGCCCGAAGTGGGTTTGAGCGACAATGCGAGCATGGAAAGCAGCGAAGATTTACCCGCACCGCTGGCGCCCGAAACAAACGTAAACGAGCCAGCCTCAAGGTGCAGGTTCACATGGCGCAGCACGGGCTTGCCAGCAATATATTCCAGCGAGATGTTATTACAGCGAATCATATCCCCACTGTATAATCGACTGGAAGCATTGCACCAAATGGTTTATTGTGCCCGTGTATGATTCTTGAATGTCCCGCATGTAACGCCCAATTTTCGGTGCCCGCCAATCAGGTTCCCCCTGGCGGGCGCACTGTACGCTGCAGCCGTTGCAAAAACCAATGGCATGCCTATGCCCCAGCGGATATGCCTATTGTGGCCAAACCAGTCGAGATTGCGCCGCCTGAGGCTGAGCCGCAGGCAGTGCCGATGGATGATGATTTCCTGAGCCGTGTGGAACTTGCGATGGCTCAGCAGGAAGCCTCGCAAAAAACATTCAAGAAAAATGCTAAAACCACCGAGATAAAGCCACCACGCAGTGCAAGGCCGTTCAAAATTGCAGTTCCGTGCATTGCTGCGGCATGGGCGGCACTTGCCTTGATTACCTATTACCCCAGCTGGGCAAATGCGCCGATAGCCTCGAGTATTTATAGCGCTTTTGGCAACACCCCCTCAGATGGATTGGTGTTTTCGGACGTCACCATGCAGCGTGAAAAAGGCGAGGCGGGTACGAAGTTTATTTTGGCAGGTAGTATCCGTAATTATAGCAGCGCCACGCGTACAGTGCCTACGGTTCGTGTGAGTTTACGCAGCAAGGCGAATGAAAGTATCTGGGGACGGGAATACCCTGTGAAGGCCGAACTCAAGGCGGGTGAGGTTTATCCTTTCCGTATCACGAATGTCGAAACCAGCCTCGCGAGTTCTGTGAATAGTATCGTGGTGGATATGGGCAATTCGCTAGAACTTTTGGTGCGATAGAAAGAGACCCCATGACAGAGAAACGCTCGATTCCCGTGCTGTTCACGGCGGCTGAAATTAAAGAGCGCGTGGAGGCGATGGCAGGTGAGATTGCGGCCAAATTGCCCGCTGATTTTTTGATTGTATCACTGCTGCGTGGCTCGTTCATGTTCACGGCCGATTTGGTGCGCGAACTGTATGCGGTGGGCGTGCACCCGCAAATCGATTTCATGACGCTTAGCAGCTATGGCGCGGGTGCTCAAAGCTCGGGTAATGTGGCCATCGGGCGCGATATTGCAGATGATGTGACAGGCCGCACAGTGCTGATTGTGGATGATATTTTGGAAACAGGGCGCACCCTGCGTTACGCACATGATTTGCTGATCGAGCGCGGCGCGGCAGATGTGAAGATTGCTATGCTGCTAGAAAAACCCAACAAGCTGGAAGTGGCTGCCAAGGCTGATTTCGTGGGGTTCAGCATTCCCGATAAATTTGTGGTGGGGTACGGCCTCGACTACGCAAACCATTATCGCGAATTGCCATTCATCGGCTATTTGGATGTGCACTAGCCCAAGTAATTTCTGTGGTCGATTGCGTTGTCATTGATGTGCTCAAATGCTCATGTAGCGCTGCTACACTCCGCTTCTGCGCGCACCAACTCCTAGCACTCGCCTCACACAAATCACTTTGCTAACGATGGAGAAAAGCGAAGTGAATTAAATCCACTCAGGTGTTACTTCAAGCGCCAGCATATCCGCGTAACTTAGGCGTGGGCGGATGACAGAAAACTCAGCGCCTTTCACCATCACTTCGGGAATCAGCAAGCGCGAATTATAGGTGTTGCTTAAGCTTGCGCCATAGGCACCCGCGGTGCGGAAGGCCAGTAAATCGCCCTCATGCGGCAATGGCATGTCGATATTTTTCAGGAACACATCCGTCGATTCGCACACGGGGCCGACGACATTCACCACAGCCGAAGGCGCTTTGCCAATACGCACGGGAACAATGCCATGCACCGCATCGTAAAGCGCGGGGCGCATCAGGTCGTTCATGCCTGCATCCACGATCACATAGGTGTGGCTGGCTTGTTTTACATACAGCACTTCGGTCACCAAAATCCCCGCATTGCCGCAGATGAGGCGGCCGGGTTCAAAAATAAACTCGGCGCCAAAATCACCGAACATTTCAGCAACCAGCGCGCCATATTCGGCGGGTGGAGGTGGGGCGTCATCCGTGGCATACGGCACACCAAGTCCGCCGCCTAAATCAATCGTGCGGATGTTGATGCCACTGGCGCGCAGGCTTTCGACGAGTGTACGAACGCGGGCATAGGCGGCGCGGAAGGGCGCAAGTTCCGTCAGTTGCGAGCCAATATGCACGGATACGCCTTGCACATCAAGGTGGGGCAAGCTTTGTGCAATTGCGTAGATGCGGGGTGCATCGTCGATATCGATGCCGAATTTATTTTCTTTTTTACCCGTCGAAATTTTGGCGTGGGTTTTAGCGTCCACATCGGGGTTAACGCGCAGGGCAATGGGGGCTTTCTTGCCCAAGCTTCCTGCAACCTCGTTCAGCGCGATGAGTTCGCGGTCGGATTCGACATTAAATTGGTGGATGCCCGCTTCGAGTGCGAATTTCATTTCGCTGCGCGTTTTGCCCACGCCCGAAAAAACCACTTTGCTAGGCACGATGCCCGCAGCCAGCGCACGGCGTAGCTCGCCCTCGCTTACCACATCGGCCCCCAGGCCTTGCGCCGCCAAAGTTTTCAGCACGGCGATATTGCTGTTGGCTTTTACCGCAAAGCAGATGAGTGGCTTTACACTCTTCAGTGATTCAGTGAACACCTGCGCGTGACGCGTCAGCGTGGCATGGCTGTAGACATAGAACGGTGTGCCAACGGCTGCGGCAATATCGGCAATGGCGACATCTTCGGCGTGGAGCGCATCGTTTTTATAGGTGAAATGATCCATTACTTTGCGGGCTCCGTGATGGGTGTCACCACGGCGCTACGCTTCGCGTCGATCGCATCCAAATCGCGCTGTTCCTGCTCGATCTGCTCGCGTTTCAGGCGCTGCTTTTCTTCGAAGGCGGGGATATCTTTCGGCCGCATGAGGGGGCGTTGCACGCCGCAGCTAGCAACAGTGAGGGCAAGAAGGGTGAGGAAAAATCCGCGCATTAGCCCACCGCCTTTTTTGCGGTAGACAGTGCTTCCTTCACGCGTGCGGGGGCGGTGCCGCCAAGGCTGGTGCGGCGTGCCACGCAGGCATCAATTGCAATCGCGCTAAAAATTTCGGCCGTGATTTTTGGGTGTACTGCTTGCATCTGCTCGAGTGATAAATCCTCAAGCCCGCATTTTTTTTCTTCTGCCAGTTTCACTAGCTGCCCCGTCAGATGATGCGCATCACGAAAGGCCACATCCGCATGTTGCACCAACCAATCGGCGAGGTCGGTCGCATTCAGGTAGCCACGGCTGCACGCGGCGCGCATGACATCGGCTTGCGCGGTCATATCGGCAATCATGCCCGTCATGGCTTTCAGGCTCAGCAGCACTTCATCGCCTGCGAAAAAGAACGGACGTTTATCTTCCTGCATATCCTTATTATAGGCCAATGGCAGCGCTTTGATGGTGGTGAGCATGGCGACGAGCGAGCCAATGACCCCACCGGTTTTGCCACGCACCAGCTCCGCCGCATCTGGGTTGCGCTTTTGCGGCATGATGGAGGAGCCGCTGGTGAAGCTCTCCGAAAGTTTCACGAAGCCCACAAGCGGCGATGTCCAGAACACCAGCTCCTCCGCAAGGCGCGATAGATGTGTTGCGATAATCGAAAATGCGGCGAGCAGTTCAATCACGTAGTCGCGGCTCGATACGGCATCCATCGAGTTACGCATAGGGTGGGCAAAGCCCAGCGCTTTGGCTGTCATGTCGCGGTCGATAGGGTAGGTGGTGCCAGCGAGTGCAGCCGCACCGAGTGGGCACTCGTTGAGGCGTTTCGCCGCATCTGCCACGCGGCCACGGTCACGGCCGAACATTTCGACATAGGCCAGCAAATGATGCGCGAACGTAATAGGCTGCGCGGGTTGCAGATGGGTGAGGCCAGGCATCACCGTGTCGATATTCTTTTCCGCTTGGGCAAGCAGTGCGGTTTGCAGCGCTTTCAACGCCCCATCCATGTGGCCGCACAGGTTGCGGGCATAGAGGCGCAAATCGGTAGCCACTTGGTCATTCCTGCTGCGCGCGGTGTGAAGTTTAGATGCGGGTGCACCGATAATTTCCTTGAGGCGCGATTCCACATTCATGTGAATATCCTCAAGCGCGACGGAAAAGGCGAGTGTGCCTGATTCAATTTCGGATTTCACTTGCGCTAATCCACGCTCGATTTCCTTTAGCTCATCACCATTCAGAATACCAACTTTGGCAAGCATGGCGGCGTGGGCGAGGGAGCCCCCGATATCCTCGGCGTAAAGCCGCTTATCGACCTCGATGCTGGGGTTGATGGCGGCAAACGCATCCGCTGGCCCAAAGGCATAATGCCCGCCCCACATCGAATTCGCTGATTTTTTCTCGCCCATACGGTGCGTTATAGCGCATTGGTGGGGGGGTGCAAGTGGTTGTCTTTGCAAATAAAGCCTAAACCCGCAGAAATTGTCATGAAACTGTCATTTGAGTTAGGTGAGTTGGTGAATTAGCGTGCCTGAAAATTAACAGGAGCAAGCAATGACCAAATCTAGATATCCTGAGCCAGAATACGCAAAGCCTATTTCCAATGCTGTGCTTGGGCTAGCACGCGCCATGTGCAAAGATGGTACGCTTAAAAACAATGCTGTTTCGCATTTTAGTGCTAGTGCCCCTTTGCAAGTAGAGATTGATTACGAAAAAGCTGATGAAAACGCATGGAAAAGCTATGGCAAATTTCGCGATGAGATGGAAAAATTAGGATTCCGCAGCTCGCGTTGTCAGCGCATGGATAGTGATGGCACGGATAAAGCGACCCTGACTTTTACGATTCCAGATGAGTTGGAGTCGGCAAATCTGCTCAATAAAGCTCTTCTTGAGATGTTCCAAAAACAGAACAAAGCGAGTTTAGAAGCGCCCTTAGAGGCTGCATTAAAGAGAGTTGATTCACTGCCTGATCATCTGGCGCGGCAAGCGAAAGCCGATTTAGTAGGGTTTGTTGCGGCAGCAATGAGCACAAATAAGACTAAAGCCCGCTAAAGCCCAAACCCATCGAGCACATAGGTTGGGGTTACTTTCGCGATAGCGCAAATTTCGCGGGCTTGGGCGTGGGTGAGGTCGGCGCCGTAGCGGCTTTTCATGACACCGCCAGTGACAAGCAAGCTATCCAGCCCAGCATCGTTCGCGCCTTTGATGTCGGTCGCGGGGTTATCGCCCACGCACAGCACACGCAGGTTCCCCAGCAGCAATTTGCACACTTGGTATACCTCAGGGAACGGCTTGCCGATATAGGCCACTTTACCGCCAAGCTGGGTAAACTCGGTGGCCACCGCACCTGCACATAGCCACTGAGTGCCGTCTTGTTTCACTACTTCCATATCGGGGTTGATGCACAGCATGGGCAGATGCAGCAGTTGCATTAGTAGGGGCACAATTTCCTCATGTGGCTGGCCATCCACCTCGTACCCCGTGCAGAGGATGAAGTTCGCAAGCGCGGGCTCATCGACGCGCTCATAATTGGCCAAATCATCGAGCACGTCTTCATCCTTACTTGGGCCGACATAGAAATAGCGCTTGGGCGCAGGGTCACGCGCCAACAAATCGTGAGCCACTTGGCCGCTGGTCACAATATCGAGGTATTGGTTGCGAGGGATGGCAAGGCGGTCGAGGTTCTTCTGCGCTTTGGCCGATACGCGCGGGGCATTGCTGAGAAACAGGACGGGTTTATTGAGTTCATGTAGCACACGTAGCGTCTCTGCCACGTTGGGGTAGAGCTTGTCGCCATCGTGAATCACGCCCCAGAGATCAACAATCAGGGCATCGTAGTTTTGGATAATTTCTTCGAGTTTCATTAGGTTATCAATCTTCATAGAAGTGTCACACACGGGGAATGGGGGGTGGTGTAGAGAATTGGGCGATAAAGGCAAGAAACTTTAAGGGTGGAGTATGTGATGTGGTCGTCGATAAGAGGCAATGGTGAGCCAATAACAATTGATGTTGGCGCACAGAGAATACACGAGTTACTAATGAAATTAACAGCTACTGCGCAGCACTCAGGGCTCCAGCTTTCTATTGCCGAGAAGGTAGCGGATGATGGGTATATGGTGAGTGCAGAACAAGCGGGTGCGCTCGGAAGTAAACCTGTTTCAGCTTATCAGCTTTCGGCGGCACTTTCGAAGGCAGCCTATGATGTTGGCCTCGACCCACGCATTAATGCGAAGTCAGAAATTCAGCCAAACGATATTAAGCGGCTGGATGCAGAACAGGTGTTTGTCCACCGTCGGGTGTTCGAGGCGCTGGAGAGAAAGCGCTGGGAACCCGTGCGTGTGCCGCACCGCAACGGGCGCATTGAACGCTCGCTCGGCGAGATCGGCATAGATGGTTTTGGAGTCAATAGAACCATCCCGCGCTTTGTTTTCTCGATGGCGGATACCATTGGAATTAGCAGCGTTGGCAGGGGTTAAACCAGAGAATTAGTGAAACTTTAAGGGTGGAGTGTTTATGAGCACGACAGAAGCAGTAATGGGGCATCAGATCACGAATTTGGCAGCGAGTGCCGGAGTGAGCTTGAAACTAGTTGAAAACGGCGATGGGTTTATTGTTACGGGATCCAAAAAATTATTACCTATACGGCTGAGTAAGCTTTATGGGGCCCTGCAGCGAGCGGTTGTAGAATCTGGTGCTGGAACACATCAAAACGTATTGATGGGAACCGATGGGGTGACCATAAGTGCATCTGCCGTCGATAAACTAAACCAATTAGTTGGACAACAAATGGAAGACTCGCAAGATGCGGCTTGCAGAGTTGGCCAGCAAGCATCTGAAACAATAGCAGGTAAGGCATTTATAGGTGCCATACGTGCCGCTACGCAGAGTAGTTTTCTAGGGTTGTAATGTAAGCGACCACCGTGCCCCCAACGGCGCGTCAATCTTCATCATAGTGTCACACTTGGGGTATTGGGGCTGGTGTAAAGAATTGGGCGATAGGGGCAAGAAACGTTAAGGATGGAGTGAGTGATGAGTGCGTTCGAAGATGTTCTGAATAAATTAAAAACGAATGAAATAAGCGAAATCACGCCGTTTATATTCGATGAGATGCTCAAGCCTAGTGATGCTCTGCAGCTTGCAGAGGCAATTCGTACAAACACCAGCTGCTCCCAAATTGACCTTGGAGTACAGATTTATGTAGGCGAAGATTGTGGAGCAATGTTGGCACTGGCTAAGGCGATTCACGCAAGCCCAACACCCAAGACACTTCTGTTTTACGACATGCTGGGCGAGCCTTGTACCTACGCTACTCCAAGAATAAAAATTGATGCGGGTGGCGCGTCCGCTCAAGCGGCTGTTACGAGCGGCAGGGTGCGCTAGCTAACAGCTTGGCTTACAAACGAGAGTCAGAGCATGTCGATTGTTACGAATAACCTTGAAACACTGGACAGTCGGCTTGTTCTCAAGGCGGCAATTGAGCTAACTGGGCGCAGTAAATATGCATTCGCGAAGGCGGCAGGCATGCCACCTTCGTTGCTGAATAGGTATCTTCACCTCGATGGGTCACAGATGGGCGCACGGAAACTGCAAGAGGTGCTGCTTGCAAACGGCATTGATTTTAAGCTAAAAATGCTGCCTGAAAGTGAATCATTGGCCAGCCCACAAAGTACCATCCAAGGTGGTGTGGTGCTGCGCGATTTCATGAAAGCCAGTGAATCCTTAAGAACGCGCTAGGCCGCCAGCTTCTGGGCCAGCGCCGCGTTAATCTTCATTAAACTGTCACACACGGGTTAGCCCGATGGCGATAAGGTGCTGTTTGAAAAAAGCAAGTAACAAAAAACAACGGAGATGGATGTGACCAACGAACTAGAGCAGCAAGAGACCTTCCTTCAACAATTACGGTTGGCAACCAAGCAGCAGCTTGAGTTCACGGCATCAGGTGACCCCGAGGATAAAGGCTTTGTCGTGCGGTTTCAGAGAAAAGGCTCTCACCGAGGGTATGAGGCCGATGTGATGATTGCGACGCTTCAGACGGCAGCAAAAAGATTTGGTGTAGAATTATCCAAAGGCGATTTGCAGCCTATCGAATTGCCGCACGACAAAAACTCGACCGACTCGCCCGAATATGGCGTACAGATTTCGGCAGCGAACGTGGCAAAACTGGCTGCAGCAGTCAAGGCCAAGCCAGCAGCAGACTATATCTTTGGCAAACGTCCCGATCCTGTGGCCTATAATCTTGGCCTGCTAGCGCATCAGTTGGCAACACCTGTATTTAACATCGCGCGCGGCTAATTAGGCTGCCACTTGCTGTCCCAAGGCTGCATCAATCAACCCAATCGTGCCGGCCGCGCCAAACAGGTGAATGAAGCTGCCCATGCGCGGGCCTTGCTGCGAACCCAGCAACAGCTCGTAATTCGCTTTGAACCATTCGCGCAGGGTTTCTTTGCTGTAATGCTTCACGCCGATTTCGTAGATGCGGGTTTGGATATCCTCCGCCGTGAGGCCCTCGGGCAGGGTAGTCAGGTATTCGCGTAGCTCTACCATCGCCGCGCGTTCCACATCCGTTGGTGCACGGAACTTTTTGGTGGGCTTCACGAAATCATGGTAATAGCGTACCGCGTAGCCGCAGAGCTTATCGAGCATGGGGGAATTTTCGGGTGTGGCGTTCGGCAATTCGCGGCGCAGGAAGCTCCACAACACGGCTTTATCTTCCGCATTACACGCCGAAACAAGGTTCAGCAGCAGGCTGAATTTCACGTTGCTCTCGGGTGCGGGGGGCTTGCCGCCATGGATGTGCCACACAGGGTTATCGAGCGGGGAGTTGGCTTGCTTGCCCTCCGCAACGGGTTGGCCAACTGCCGCCACTTCTGCGACATATTTCTCAAGGTAGCTCAGGTAATCATCCACCTGCTGCGGAATCACATCGAAATGCAGTTTCTTCGCGCGGCGTGGGTTGACGAACATATAAAGCGCCAGCGATTCCTCGGGTGCGTAGGTCAGCCATTCGTCGATGGTGATGCCGTTGCCTTTGGATTTCGAAATTTTCTGGCCGTTGGCGTCGAGGAACAGCTCGAACATCATCTGCTGTGGCGGCACGCCGCCCGCAATGGTGCTGATGGCATCATAAAGCGGGGCGCTGGCAAGGTGGTCTTTGCCATACATCTCGTAATCCACGCCCAGTGCGGCCCAGCGCATGCCCATATCGGGCTTCCATTGCAGTTTGCAGTTGCCACCCGTGACAGGGATTTCGCGCTCGGAACCATCTTCCTCGATATAGGTGATGGTGCCTTTCGCCACATCCGTCTTCACCACCTTCGCCAGCAGCACCTTGCCGCTGATGGGCGACACAGGCAGGAATGGCGAATAGGTTTCCGCGCGTTCATCCCCTAGCGTGGGCAGCATCACTTCCATCACCTTGTCATAGTTCTTGAGGATGTTGAGCAGTGCATGGTCGAACTCGCCGCTGGCATAGGTTTCGGTCGAGGATTTGAATTCGTAATCGAACCCGAACGTATCGAGGAAGGCGCGCAGCCGCGCATTCATGTGGTGGCCGAAGCTTTCGTGCGTGCCGAACGGATCGGGGATCGAGGTGAGGGGTTTGCCGATATTGGCTTTAATCATTTCGGCGTTGGGCAAATTATCGGGCACTTTTCGCAGGCCATCTTTGTCATCGCTGAAGCAAATCAGGCGGGTTTTGTATTTTCCTTCGGTCAGCACCTCGAACGCGTGGCGCACCATGGAGGTGCGTGCCACCTCACCAAACGTGCCGATATGGGGCAGGCCGCTGGGGCCATAACCCGTTTCAAACAGCACGGTATCCTTCTTCACGGGCAAACGCTCGATGCGGGTAAGGAGGGCGCGGGCTTCTTCGAACGGCCATGCTTTGGCGGTAAGGGCTGGGTTGGAGGTCATAATCCATTCACTTAAAACAAGAGGTTAAATCTAGGCTGCTGGTTTTAGCGAAGCTTTACGCGCCGTGCAAAGCAAATAACGTCGGCAATACTAAGTAGGCGGCGGCAAAAACCACTTGCACCACTAAAACGATTCGCCTAAACCCTCTGTTGTATAAGAATAACACCTGCTGCTTAGCTAAGGATTTTTCACGTGAAACACACCCGTCATGCCCTCGTTCTTCTTGCCACTTCGCTTGCTGCTACGCCAGCGTTTGCGGCATCGGTAACTATGCTGCAATTTGGTTCATTTGAAACGCGAGCAGAAGCCGAGAAGCGCTTGAATGAAATTACTAAAAAGCATGCCGATGCTATTAGCAAGCTTGGCTCCACCATTCGCGAAGTGAAGTTGCCGCCCGATAATTTAACCGTCTATCGTACGCAGGCTGGCCCTGTGGAGACACGCGCGGCGGCGCAAGCGATTTGTGCCACCCTATCGGGCGCGGGTGATGAGTGCTACATCGTGCAAACAGCCATGACGACTTCTACGGAAGCCGCGAAACCTGTAGCGGCAGTTGCTACACCTTCTACCGCCGAAGCGGCGAAGCCCGCCGCTGCTGCAGCACCTGTGGAAGCCGCCGCCGCCGCTGCAGTCAAGGACGCTAAAACGGAACTCGCGCAAGCGACCCCCCTCAAGGACGACCTCACCAGCAAACTCTCGACACTGAGCAAGCCAACCGTACGCGATGAAGCGAACGTGAAGGCACTGGAGAGCGTGACGGCACCTAAGCTCGATGAAGTGACGCCAAAAACGGAAGCACCTGTTGCGCCAACCTTGGCGGAGCCATCGCCAGAAATGAAATCCGCGCTTGATAAAGCGGCAAGCGAGCAAGCAGCAGCAGAAGCAAGCGTGAAGCAAGCGACCGAGTCTGTGAAAAAGCCACGCGCTAGCTTCTGGTCGCGCCTCAACCCTTTTTCGTCGGACGATGAGGATGTAAAGCCAGCAGCGCCAGCCGTTAAAGCGCCTGAAGCAACTGCAGCACCTGTGCAAGCGGTCACCTCGCAAACCTTGGAAGCACCAGCGGTTGTGATTCCAGCAGTTGAGAAGCCAGCAGCCCCCATTGCAGAAGTAGTAGCGCCACAACCAAGCGCACCCGTTGTTGCCGCATTGGCACCCCAAACCATGCCATCGGCGTTACCAACGCCATCCATTTCGACGCCCGCTATGCCTGTAATGGATGCAACACCTGTTATCACTCAGGCTGAGCCATTGCGTTTGCCACCACCGCCAGCCCCCCTCAAGGCACGTGACCGCGAGTTACTTGCCGCCGCGCGTGATGCCAAGCCAAGCGCCGCACCAGCTCCTACGCAAACAGGCACCCTTCAACCAATCGATGTAAAGCCTCTGCCGCCAGCCAATGGAACGGTACAGGTAGAAGAAGCCAAGCGCGTTCCTGTTACCTCGGCGACGGTAACGCCTACACCAGCTTCACCCGCTCCCGTTGCAGTGACCCCCGTTGCTCCTCCGTTGCAGCCGCCTGTCTCGCTTAACCCAAGCGCAACGGATGGTATGAAAACTATTTGGGCACAAATTGGGCCCTTTGCAGATAATGATGCGGCGCTGGCCTATTGGGCGAACTATCGCCAAGCGAACCCAGATTTTCCTGTTGTACGTGTGCGTGTAACTACGCCATTGGCGCAGCAAGTGCGTGGTTCTTCACAATCGTGGCTGCGCGTTGGGCCTGTGACACGTACAGGATTCGTGAAGGTTCTTTGTGCCAGCGTGGTAACGCCAACGAGTAAGCTACGTTGTGGCACCGTGGCGGATATGGGGGTTTCGTCCTTTCCAAAAAGCCAAAAAGGTATCCTACCCGCATCGCGCTACAGCCGCTAATCAGCGCCATAGACCCCAATGAATAAGCCCGTGTTTATCTAGCGGGCTTTTTTATGTTCGGGTTGCTTCTGAATATTTTTCCTGTGGATAAACGGTTTTTACACATAACTTCAGTTTCACATCAGGTTGTTTCCTTATAGACGGGAATACCAATTTTACTTTTTTTAACCACTACAAGGAGACTACCAATGAAACTACAAACCACCCTCGCTATCGCTGCTGCTCTCATCGCTTCGTCGGCATTCGCTTCGGAACAAGCTGCTCCAGCTGCTGCCGCTAAAGTTGAAGCTGCTAAAGCAGAAGTGAAAGATGCTAAAGCAGAAGTTAAAGCTGCTAAAGAAGAAGCTAAAGATGCTAAAACCGCTGCTAAAGAAGCTGCTAAAGACGCTGCTGCTGCTGAACCAGCTGCTGCTGCTAAAGACGCTGCTAAAAAAGCTGCTGCTCACTAAGCAACGAAATTTCACTCAGGGATCTCTCTCTGGTGAATTTAGAAAAGCCCACTCGAAAGAGTGGGCTTTTTTTATACGGACCATTGAGGTAAGGATAGCATATGCGACTGTTACTGGTTGAAGATGATAACATGCTTGGCGAATCGCTGAAAAAGGCGCTGGAGCAGCATGCCTATGGTGTTGACTGGGTGCAAGATGGCGAATCGGCGATAGATATGCTGAAAGACTCGCCGTTTGTGGCGGTGGTACTGGATGTGAACCTACCGAAATATTCAGGTATCGAGGTGCTAAAGCACATGCGCGCGCGCAAAAATATGACGCCTGTGCTGTTGCTCACCGCGCGCGATTTGCAACAGCAAAAAGTGGAAGGGCTCGATGCAGGCGCGGATGATTACCTTATTAAGCCGTTTGATTTGGATGAATTGCTCGCGCGCCTTCGCGCACTCATCCGCCGCAGTGCGGGGCGGGCGGAAACTTTGCTCCATTGCGGCAATGTAGAGCTAGAGCCTGCCGCATCCGTCGTCCGCAAGGATGGTGCGCCGATAACGCTCACTGCTAAAGAATTCCGTACGCTGAAATTATTGATGGAGCGGGCGGGTAAATTCGTCACCAAGGCAGATATTGAATATGTGCTGTATAGTGCCGAGGACGCGGCCGAGAGTAATACGGTTGAAGTGACGATTTATAACTTACGCAAAAAACTAGGGACGCAATTCATCCAAACCGTGCGCGGGGTTGGCTACCGCGTGAACGCGAGCTAACATGCGCACAGGAACACTCACGCGGTCGTTGTTCCTTCGCATCGCGCCGACGATTCTCATCACCATTTGCGTGATTGGGGTGCTGGCTTTCAAAGGCGCCACAAAGCAAATCAACCATGTGTATGACGCGCAGCTGATTAGTAGCGCCAACATGCTGTGGCTGGTGGTGGAGGACGAAATGAACCTCCAGCGTGAGCCATTCCGCCGTATTCGCAAAATTGACTTAACGGTGAGCGACCAAAAATCCCTCAACGAGTTTGCGGATGATTACGCCAGTAGCCGCATGTTTCGCGTGTGGCGGGGTGATAGCTTGGCGATGATTTCCGATAAGGCGCCGTTTGTGGATATTCCTCAGCAGGCCAGTGGTTTATCGGATGTAAAGGATGATGATGGCAATCGCTGGCGCGTCTATAGTTTGGAGATTCCTAATACCAATATCACGGTCGAGGCGGGAGAAAAAACCCGTCTGCGGCGATCGTTGGTGAGTAATATTTTGCTGACACTGGCCGCACCATTGGCTTTGTTGTTGCCTATCATTAGTTGGCTGTTGTGGGCGGGTATTAGCTCGGGGCTGGGTAAGGTGAGGGCGCTTGTTGCGCAAATTCGTAGCCGCACACCTGATGATTTGTCACCCCTACAACTGGTGGGCATGCCGCGTGATTTGTTGCCGCTGGGCAATTCCATCAACCATTTGCTGAGCAAACTGGAGCACTCCTTCAATGCCGAAAAACGCTTTGCCGAGCATGCCGCGCACCATTTGCGTACACCACTTGCAGCGCTGAAATTACAAATGCAAATGCTGGAAAAGACCCGCAGTGAGCCTGAGCGCAAGGGGCTGATGGCAGATCTGGAGGCATCGATCGAGCGTGCCTCGCGGCTGGTTGGGCAATTGCTAACCTCTACGCGTGTGAGCCATCAGCGTATCGATGTGGTGCCCATCAACCTGAAGCGCAGCGTGATTGCGATGATAGAAGAAATGGCACCGATTGCAGCTCAGAAGAACCTCGCCCTCGCGCTCGATAGCGCAGACGATGTGAGCGTTCTGGCCGATGAAACCCTGCTGCGGCAGTTGGTTGGCAACGTGATTGAGAATGCAATTAAATACACACCTGCCAACGGGTCTGTCCATGTTGCCCTGAGTGCAGATGAATCGACCGTGTGCTGCGCGGTGAGCGATACGGGCCCTGGTATTCCCGAGGATGAGCGTGCGCATGTGTTCCAGCGTTTTTATCGTGTGGGCACGCCGCAGCAACAGGGCACGGGGCTTGGTTTGGCAATCGTGGCCGAAATTGCGGCACGCCTCTCGGGCGGCATTGTACTCAAAACGCCTGAGAACGGCGTTGGTTTGTTGGTGGAAATCACACTGCCGCGCGCGGGTTAATAGTTTACCAGCGGCATTGACATAGCCACCCGCCGCTGCCTACACTTGCGGCTCATGGAGGCACAACAATGAAAGCGATTATTCTAGCAGGTGGTGCAGGCTCACGCCTCTATCCGCTGACACTGGTTGCCAGCAAGCAGTTGCAAGCGGTGTACGACAAGCCGATGATTTACTATCCCCTCACGGTGCTCATCGCCTCGGGCATCCGCGAATTTTGTCTCATCTCGACACCGGCGGATATTCCGCGCTACAAGACATTGCTAGGCGATGGCGCGCAGTGGGGCATCAGCATCGAATATCGCGAGCAGGCAAAGCCCGAGGGGATTGCCCAAGCATTTTTAATTGCGGATAGCTTCATCGGGCGTGACCCAGTGACCCTCATGTTGGGCGATAATATCTTCTTCGGTGGTGATGCTTTTCCCCGCGCGATGGAGGATTTTAAAGGCGGCGCTACTATTTTCGCCTACCACGTGAATGACCCCGAGCGTTATGGCGTGGTGGAGTTCGATGCGAGTGGTAAAGCCCTCTCGATTGAGGAAAAACCCAAGCAGCCACGCAGCAATTATGCCGTCCCAGGCGTGTATATTTACGATAACGAAGTGGTGGGTTTGGCCAAGAACCTGAAGCCATCGGCACGCGGAGAGCTCGAAATCACCGACATTAACCGCATTTACCTCGACCGTGGTACGCTGCAAGTGAAGCGCCTGCCGCGCGGCTTTGCGTGGCTCGATGCGGGCACATCCACCTCGCTACAGGAAGCTTCGGCCTATATTGCGGCGGTCGAGAACCGCCAAGGCCTCAAAATCGGTTGCCCCGAGGAAGCGGCGCTGGTGCGCGGCTTTTTAAGCCCCAGCCAGTTCGAGGCGCTCATCACCCGCATGCCCAATTGCGAGTATCGCGATTATTTGAATGCTGTGCTGGAAGAGGCGCGCTAGGCGCTGGAGCGGGTGAAGGGAATCGAACCCTCATAGCCAGCTTGGAAGGCTGGTGCTTTACCACTAAGCTACACCCGCAGTGGCTCGTTACTTAACAGCTTCGCCGCCGAGTGCAATAGGGACGATTTTTTCCGTTGCAGCCTGTACCTGTTTACGTTAAATACCGCCCATCTTCGTGCTGGAGCGCATGACGCGCGCGCGGGAAACTTATTTGATATTTAGGAGTTTTACATCATGGCAAAGGAAAAGTTCAACCGCAGCAAGCCGCACTGTAACATCGGTACGATTGGTCACGTGGATCACGGTAAGACGTCGCTGACGGCAGCGATTACGAAGGTATTGGCGAAGACGGGTGGCGCGACGTTCCGTGAC
>CAUJIC010000016.1 GCA_963205305.1 Pseudomonadota bacterium
TATCGCCGTGCTGTTTGTGGAGGTGCCGACCGAACAGGTGGATGTGAACTGTCACCCTGCGAAATCCGAGGTGCGTTTCCGCGACAGCCAATTGGTGCGCGGGTTGATTTTAAGTGCCCTTAGGAACGCGATTGGCACCACCAGCCAGCGTGCATCCACCAGCGTGGCCGATCAAGCGATGGCCGCGTTTCAGGCTGAGGGCTTAACCAGTCCGCATGCGGGCGTGCATGGCCATTACCTGCCCGTATCACAAGGTTTTGCTGCACCTGCAGCGCCTCTATGGGGGCATAATTATTTGCCGCCGCAGCATCGCAGCGAAAGCGCACAGGTGATGGCGCTTCACCCCGCAGCACAGCCGACGGATTTCCCGCTCGGCGCTGCCGTCGCGCAGTTGCACCATACCTATATTGTATCGCAGACGAAGGATGGGTTGGTGATTGTGGACCAACACGCAGCGCACGAGCGCATTATGTACGAGAAATTCAAGGCCGCGATGGCAAGCGACGGCGTGCCGCGCCAAATGCTGCTCATCCCCGAAGTGGTGGAGCTGACGGATGCCCAAGCCGCCCGTGTGGCCACCCGCGCCGAGGAATGGGCCAGACTAGGGCTGGTATTGGAATTGTTTGGGGAGAGCACCATTCTGGTGCGCGAGGTGCCGAGCTTGCTCGGTGATACGGATGTGATTGGGCTGGTACAGGATTTGGCCGATGATTTGAGTTTGTATGAGGATGGCCTCGTTCTGGCGGATAAGCTGGAGGCGATTTTAAGCACCATGGCGTGCCACGGAAGCGTGCGTGCAGGGCGACCCCTTAGCCTCAATGAAATGAACGCCCTGCTGCGGCAAATGGAGGCCACACCGTTTAGTGGCCAGTGTAACCATGGGCGGCCGACTTATGTCTCGCTCGCCAAGGCGGATGTCGAAAAATTATTCGGGCGACGCTAAAGTTATCCACAGCCCATCAGGCCACCTTCATCAAATCTTCATATTCGCGTGGTATTCTAACCTTATCGCGAAAGGGAGGCTTGTATGCAGCAATACCGTTTCACCTACGACGAGTTAACGCCGCTGGAGCAATGCATTGCCGATTTTATGCTGCGCCAGCAGGAGAAAAATACCCGCAGCAAAACGAAGCGCAAAAAAGAATTGGCGGATGCGTAAGCGAGCTGGGCGAGCTCGCTGTGCCCGCACGGCGGCGCGCACGTTTGATCAGTAGATCAAACTGAAGCAATTAATACTAATGGCGGAAATGCCGTGTGCCAGTGAAGAGCATGGCCATGCCGTGCTTGGTGGCGGCTTCAATTACCTCGCCGTCGCGCATGCTGCCACCGGGTTGGATGACGAGTGCAATGCCTGCCTCGGCGGCGAGTTCGACATTATCGGCGAAGGGAAAGAACGCATCCGAAGCGAGTACGCTGCCGCGAGGGTCGTGCCCATGCTGGCGCGCTTTTTCAATCGCGATGCGCACGGAATCGACGCGGCTCATTTGCCCTGCGCCGACGCCAATCGTGGCGCCGTTTTTGACCAGCACAATGGCGTTTGATTTCACGGATTTAACCACGTGCCACGCCAGCGCTGCATCATCGACAAGGGCGGGGTTGGGGTTGCCGCTCACGGTTTTCCAGGCGCTAGGCGCCGTTGTTTGAGTATCGTTTTGTTGCACCAGATACCCACCGCTGATGGCTTTGATCATCCACCCAGCTAGCGGGCTTTTGTGCGCCTCAGGCGTGGCTATAAGCAGGCGGAGGTTTTTCTTCGCAGCGAGGGTAGCGCGTGCTTCCTCAGTGAATTCAGGTGCGATGATGACCTCAAGGAATAAGCTGCCGATAGCGGCGACGAGTGCAGCATCAACGGGGCGGTTGACGGCCAAAATACCGCCGAAGGCGCTCACGGGGTCACTCGCCAATGCTGCAACAAATGCGGCGGTGATATCAGCACTTACGGCGACGCCGCAAGGGTTGGCGTGCTTGATGAGGGCGGCGGTGGGCTTGGCGGCACCGCTCACAATTTCCCACGCGGCATCGGCATCGGCGAGGTTGTTGTAGCTCAGCTCCTTGCCTTGTAGCACCGCCGCGTTAGCGAGGCCGCCCTTGGCATCGAGCCGTTTATAGAGTGCGGCAGCTTGGTGCGGGTTTTCGCCGTAGCGCAGGGTTTGGGCGAGTTGGCTGTCGAGTAGATAGGATGGCCATGGGTTTTCACCCGTTGCCCCCGTGAGCCAGCTGCTGATGAGCGTATCATACGATGCACAACGCGCGAAGGCCTTGGCGGCGAGTGCGCGGCGGGCATCATCGGGGATGGCGTTCTTGTTTTGTTGCATGAGTTGTTGCAGCATTTCGTAGTCGGCCACATCCACAATCACGGTCACGCTTTCGTGGTTTTTGGCGGCGGCGCGGATCATGGCTGGGCCGCCGATATCGATATTTTCAACCAAATGGTCGTAATCAGAAGTGCTATTGAGGGTGGTCTCGAACGGGTAGAGATTCACCACCAGCAAATCAATCATCGGGATGTTATGGGCGGCGGCTGAGGCCATATGTGCGGCATCAAGCCTACGAGCGAGTAGGCCGCCATGCACGTTTGGGTGCAGCGTTTTCACGCGGCCATCCATCATCTCGGGGAAGTTGGTGACTTCTGATACATCGCGCACGGGGATGTTGTTTTTACGTAAGGTTTCGGCGGTGCCGCCTGTCGAAAGTAGCTCCACGTTTTGGCTCACCAAAAATTGCGCGAAGGGGATGAGCCCTGTTTTATCGGAGACGGAAATGAGGGCGCGTTGAATCGTCATGGTTGGCCAAGTTTCTCTTCGGGTTGGTATTCAGGCACAATGCGTTGGATGAGGGGGCGAATGCTGCGCTGGTCGCCCGCGCGAGCGGTGTCGATAAGCTCGCGTAACCCGCCAAGGATGGCGAGGCGATCGAGCACCCGTGCACGCGCAAGGCGGATGGAGGGGTGCGACGTATCCATGAGGTTTTCCGCGTCGTGGAACAGTTCCTCGAACAGTTTTTCGCCCGGGCGAAGCCCCGTGAACTGAATAGGAATATCATCGTATGGTACAAGCCCCGCGAGGCGAATCATCTGGCAGGCGAGCTCTTCAATCCGCACAGGCTCGCCCATATCGAGCACATAGATGGGCGCGCGGTCGTCGCAGTTCACGCCCAGCACAGCGGCTTGCAGCACCAGCTGCACGGCTTCCGCAATGCTCATGAAATAGCGCACCATATCTTTGTGGGTGACGGTGACTGGGCCGCCGCGCGCGATTTGTTTTTGGAACAGCGGCACGACCGAGCCAGCGGAATTGAGCACATTGCCAAAGCGCACGGTGACAAAGCGCGTGGGTGCGCCATCTTGCGCCAGCATTTGGCCATAGATTTCCGCCGCGCGCTTGGTGGCACCCATGACGGAAAGCGGGTTCACGGCCTTATCGGTGCTGATTTGTACCATGGTGGCAACATGGTGCGCGACGCACGCATCGGCCACGTTTTTGCTACCAAGGATATTGGTAAGCACGGCTTGTTCGGGGTTTTGCTCGGACAGCGGTACATGCTTGATGGCGGCGGCGTGGAACACCACTTCGGGCGTGTAGCGGCTAAACACATGGGCAAGGTGGCTGCTATCGCGCACATCGCCCAGCACGGCGTGGCGGGTGAGTTTGGGCGCGCTATCGCCCAATTCCTGATCGATGAGGTAGAGCTGGTATTCGCTGATATCGAACAGCACCAATTCGGCAGGTTCGAACGCCGCCACTTGGCGCACCAATTCGGAACCGATGGAGCCGCCAGCCCCCGTAATCAGCACGCGCTTACCCGCAACAAACGCGCGCATGGCGGGGCGATCGAGCACGGCTTGCGGGCGCCCCAGAATATCCTCAACCGCGATGGGGCGGATGTCGTGTAGGCGGTCGCCCGCTTTTAATTCGCCAAGGCTGGGCAGGCGCGCCAAGGTCAGCTGGTGGGTTTCCGCCACTGCTAGCAATGCCTTAAATTCCGCCGCGCCGAGGTTGGGCTCGGCTACAATGAGGCGCTGCACTGCTTTGCCTTTGCGCGCGAGTTTACGCAAAATATAGGCAATCTCCGACACGCTACCATAGACACGCACATGGTGAATTTCGCGGCCATGCTGGCGTTTGTTATCATCGACCAGCCCCACGGCCACATACGGAAAATCGCTGCTGCGCGCCGATTCGCGGATGAACATTTCCGCCTGCGAAGTAGCGCCGATCAACAGCACAGGTACGCGGTTTGACTGGTTGCCCATCAGGCGGCTGATGAGCGAGCCATCATGCAGTGCGCGCCACAGCACGCGCCCCGCCATCAGGCAAAGCATCAGCGTCATCCAGTGAATGAACGGCACCGAGCGGGGAATGCCCTCGAGCCGTGTGAGGCCGAACATGAGGATGTAAAACGCGATGAGGGCAAGCGTCCCTGCTTTGGCGATCAATACCAAATCATTGAGCGCGGTGTAGCGCCACACATGGCGGTAGGTTCGCATGAAAAGCATGGCGGCGAGTAAGACAAGGGTAAAAATAATGCAGCCATCGAGCAGGAAATCGCCCGCGAAGCTGATGGTACGATCACCAAGGCGCAGATAGAGCGCGAGCGCAAAGCTGGCCGAGGCCATGAGTGCATCATAGACAATGGCGAGCAGGTTTTGCGAGATTCTACGCACCATGGTGGAGCTTACCTATCTGTAGTACGGCGGCGACAACCAGCCAGCCGATCAGCCAGCCATAGGGCAATAGAGCGCGACCCAGTGGCGCTTCGACCCCGCGCGCTTGAGCAGCACCGAGTAAGCTGGCGGCAAGCAGTGCACTATCGAGCGCGA
>CAUJIC010000017.1 GCA_963205305.1 Pseudomonadota bacterium
TCTGCCAAAAGCCCCACCTGGTTGGGGAACCGCTGCTATGCAAAACTACAACGCCACCTCCTTGCAGGATCAATCCGATGTCGCACCAGCAGCCTAGCCCGCCGCAAGGGCGCCTCACGGTGCCACAACTTCGCGCAGCCAAGGCGGGTGAAAAAATCGTCGTCCTCACCGCCTATACCGCACCCATGGCCGCCCTGCTTGACGAGCATTGCGATATGCTCATGGTGGGTGATTCGCTGGGTATGGTTGTCTATGGGTTCGATTCCACTTTGCCCGTCACGCTCGATATGATGATCAACCATGGCGCTGCCGTGGTGCGCGCAAGCAGCCACGCCTGCGTGGTGGTGGATATGCCCTTTGGCAGCTACCAAGCCTCACCCGAGCAAGCATTCACCAACGCCGCGCGCGTGGTGAAGGAAACAGGGGCCGCGTGCGTAAAAATGGAAGGCGGCGCCGAGCTTGCGCAAACCATACGCTTTCTTGTCGATCGCGGTATCCCCGTGATGGCACATATTGGCCTCATGCCACAACACAGCAACCGCATTGGTGGGTTCAAAACCCAAGGCAAGGATGACGCCACCCGCGCCGCCATCCTCGCCGATGCAGAAGCAGTGGCCGCCGCTGGCGCGTTTGCAGTCGTTATCGAAGGCGTCATCGCCTCGCTCGCCGACGAAATCACCCGCGCGATTTCCATACCCACCATCGGCATTGGCGCCTCCGCCGCCTGCGATGGCCAAGTGCTCGTGGTCGATGATATGCTCGGTATGTTCGAGCGCAGCCCTCGCTTCGTCAGAAAATATGCCGATTTGCGGGGCCTGATCACTGCTGCTGCAACCACCTATGCAGCCGAGGTACGCGATGGCAGCTTCCCGAGCGATGCCGAGTGTTACGGCGTGGTAAAAACGGACTTAACCCGCAAAGCGAAATAACTACTAACGCCGCCCCAAGGTTGGCGCGCCCACATCCGTAGGCGGGCCAATGGGTGTAGGCTCAGCCAAGCCCTTGGCCTTCATTTCGTCTTTTTCTTTTTGTGCGGCTTCAAAGTCTTTTTGCACCTCATCAAGGCGGTTTAAGCGCTCATCGACAAAGTAGCGCATAAAATTCAGTTCCCCCTGGCCATATTCCTCTGGGTGTTTCACCACTTCCTCGATAATTGCTAACGCCTCACCAAACTCGCCGCGCCGCTCATGGATGAACGCAGGCAATTGCTGCGCCCATAGCGGAATCCCGCGCATGCCTTTTACCTTATTCGCCAATTCCAGCGCCCGATTAGTGTCTTTAAGTCGATGCGTGGCCAAATAGGCTCCTTGCGTCACCCACCACCATTTTTCCTTCGCGCGGCCATCCGTATAATCATCGAGATAATCGACGATATATTTCACATCGTTCGGATTTTGCGTTTGGCTAAAATAATACGACGCCATGGCGGGTAAATAGTTCGATTGATGGTTGAATTTACCCAGCAACGTGAACCAGTGATAGAGCTTGTTATAATCATATTTATAGAGCGCTGTGAAGCGGCCGAACGTATCGCCTGAATTTTGGATATTAAGCGCATAAAAGCGAAAGAACGCTTCTTCATCGCCGAAGGAAAGTGCGCGAACGGCGCGTTCTCCCGGCACATCAGGCACAATACCCATTTCAGGTTTAATAGCGCGGCTATGGTTCCAAAACGCCACCTGACCCGCCAGCATGATGGCAAATACCGCAACTGCAATTTGCATTGCGGGTTCGCGTAGCGCCTTACGTAGCGGCGTATGCTGGCTCGGTTTGGTAAACATCCGCAGCATGCTACGCTGGCCTCATCTAAAATTGTTTGCGTTTAAAATCGATCACGCAGGCTGCCACCAGCAACGGTATAAACACCGCCGCTTGCATTAGCACGAGCGCTGCATCCTCATACGAACGCGCGCCATAGATCAGCCAGCTGCTTTTCGCAAAAAAATCAAGCCGTGGCACCACCAGCGAAATCGCATCCATCAGCCACTGTGCCCCCACATTGATTTGGTGTTTCTCAAAGACATTGCCCGACTTTGTGGCGACAAGAAAGAAACCCATCATACGCGATAACGAATAAATCGCGAGCGACGCTAACACTGTTCCCACGCCACTCTTCATGGTCAGCGATGCAAACAGAGCCACCGAAACCACAAGCAACGATTCAAGCAGCAAGCTAACCGACCACAACCAAAAACCAGTTTGATTCAGCGTGCCGATGAACCCCACCAACGCTACCGTAGGCAATACAAGGCACGTGGCCACGGCCGCAAACCCCACCCAATAGGAAAGTACCAACGTGGTGCGCGATATGGGGCGCGAGAGCAGCACATCAATCTCTTTCGCATCAAACGCATTGCGCATATGAAAACCGATGAACACAATAATCCCAATCATGATAATCACGCGTGCCGAAGCAGCAGTGAACGCAATCGCCATCTGCTGCGTTTCCAGCATCGCGGTTGAGCCTAAAATATTCGAGATATACGCCGCCGACAGAATACCAACCAGCAGGCCAATAAATAACCGATCGCGCGTCGCGGTCAGCAGCACATAGCGGATATTACTGAACATAGTACCCTAAAACCCCTTCACGCAGCTATTCAAACAGCGGGCGTGGATCGGCGACGAATTTCTCGTAAACTTTTTTATCGACAGGATGCGCGCTACCGTCGGAGTTCACGATGGTAGCCTTGATGAAAATAATAAGCTCACGCTTGGTGGAATCCTCCTCGCGCCCCTTAAACAGATTTCCAAACAGCGGTATTTCGCCGACACCAGGCATACTGGTATCCTCGTTGCGGGAAACATCCTCCATCAATCCACCGATAACCATCACACCACCGCTTTTCACTTTCGTGATGGAATCAATTTCGCGCGATTCAATAACAGGCGTCGTAATGTTAGGAATCGCCGCCGCAGCCGTTGCATCCGCCGCTTGCGATCTCAAGAATCCGGTCACGGGGCTTGTCTCGAACGATAACAAGCGCGTCAATGTTGGGCGGACATTCAGCGTCACTTCTTGTGTATCCAGATTCACCGAGGGAAGAATGCTCATGATAATCCCAATTGGCACCGTTCGCTGAGGGCAATCCAAGGTGGGCGAAGTCGAAGTCGAGGCACTGCTCGACGACGTAGTTGTATTGGCTGGTGTATAGGTACATTCAAAATAAACTTGGTTTTTGGCAAAGGTAAGCACGGCTTGCTGGTTATTGATGGCAGACAAACGCGGGCTCGAAAGCGTACGCGTCGTGCCGAATGCTTGGGTGAGCGCCACCACTGCACCCAGATCAGGCTGATTGATACCAAACGTGAGCGCCGAACCGCGCGCACCATCTGCAGCAGCAGCGGTAATGGAACCTGGGATATAATTACCCAGTCCAAGATAACTATTATTAACGCTACCAATCACTCGGTTCCAGTCAATGCCCGACGCGAATTGATCTGTTAGAGCAACCTCGACAATTTTCGCCTCAATCAGCACCTGTGCCGAAGCATTGCGCGTCATGAGCATAAGGAAGCTACTAACCATTTCATGCTGGCGCTGCGTGCCGTTTACGGCCAATACACCCGCCTGACGGTTGACAACAAAACTACCGCTTCCACTAGTACCGCTTCCGGTTGCCGCTGTTGCTGCGCCAGCCCTAGATGCAGTTGCAGTTGCCGCCGGCGTCCGAGTAGTTGCCGTACCGCCAGCCTGTGATCCGTCTGGTGCATAAGTCAGAATTTCTGCAATCGAAGCATCCAACGACGACCACAAATCACTGTTGGCCGTCAAGGCGATGCCACTTTGTGAACCGCTAGAGCCGACACCACTTGCCGCCCCGCTGGACCCACTCGAACTACTGCTACTACTTGAGGAGGAGGATGAGGACGAGGAACCGCCGCCGCCGCCAATACTGGTGCTCGAGGTATATCTCGAGGTACTCGACCGCACGATGTTCAAGAAATCGAGCGAGTAGTTTTTGACATACGGCAAATCTTGCTCGACGCGAATAGAGCTGCCTGTAACGCTGTAACGCAAATGAGCCAGCGTCGCGATGCGGTCAATCACCTCGTTAAAGGGGCGATCCGTAGCGCGCAAATTAATGCCCGCCGCATCGAGTCCAGCCCCAACTTCAATATCCACACTGGCCAGACGCCCGAGCTCGAACAATACATCGCGCAGCGGCACATCGTCTGTAACCGCAAGGGTGACTAATTTAGTGTTTGCAACTTTAGGCGGCTTAGGTGCAGCCAGCACTTGTGCAATATCGGGAATCGGCGGAACGCCAAGCTCAGCCGTGACAGAAGGGTCGCCCTTCGCGGTCTCTTTATTGATTTCATTAATCTTGCGAAAATCATCAATCGACAGCTTCTTCTGACGATCAATGACATCTGTCGTTTCGCCTTTTCTGGGAATAAAGGAATCAACAAATGTGCAGGCATAGAGCGGTGCAGCGCACGCCGCCATTGCCGTCCATCGAATCAATTTGCTGATTGGCATTCACGCCCCCGCAGTGGTTGGGATATCAACTAGCACTAGCACACCGCCACTGCGCGACAAGTTGTTTGTGAAAGGATGTGAGTAACCTTGATGGGATTATTTGTCCCGCCCGTTTAGTGGCCAATAAACCCATAGAGTTTCCAAAAATCATTCGCCACATCGGGCCACACGACGCACAATAAAAGCGATGCCGCTAGCGCAGGGCCAAACGGAAACAGTTCGCCCTTACCAATCACGCGCCAGCTAAGCCCAAACACAACACCCAGCACGCCCGAGAAAAATAAAAACGGTACAAAGCTCACGCCACTGGCGAGCCAAATACCCACGCCAAATAAAAGTTTCACATCGCCAAGGCCGAGGCCATCTTTGTTACGCAAATAAAGAAATCCATATTTGAGCGTAAGGCCAACCAGCAGACCAATGAACCCCGATACAATCACGTCGGCATATTCCGTGCCGATGGCGTAGTGGTACAGGGCACCAAAAATGACAATGGCCACCTGCACCTCATCCAAAATCATATAATGCTCAAGGTCAGTGACAATGATCGCGACAATACACCACCACAACCCCATGATGGCAAATGCCTCGAGCGTGAAACCATAACGATAAGCCGCCGCCACGGCACCGAGTGAACACGCAAGTTCGGTGAGCGGATAGCGCGCACTCACGCGTGTTTTACAATGCCGACATTTTCCACCCGATAGAATCCACGAGAGGATGGGAAACAAATCGAGCACCTTTAGCGTGGTGCCACAGCTGGGGCAGCGCGAGCGGGTCATGCCAATCTTCTCGTCGCGCGGCAAGCGGTAGGTCGCAAGCGTCAGGAACGAGCCAATCGCTGCCCCCACCACGGCAATGAACCCCCAAATAATCCAATGTTGTTCCATAAAATCAACCGCTTGTGGTTCTTGGTTGCCTTATCCACCACTTCGTGGCAAAAACGCACACACCTACTATATATAGTAGTCACGTTAGCGCTAAGCCGACGGATAACGCAAGGGCATTATGCCCACCTAAAAACTCTATCGGGCTAAACTATCGTGAATAAAACCGTCGCCATCGCCAACGATCACGCAGGGCTCATGCTCAAGCAATTGCTGCTGGGCGAAATCGAGCAGTTGGGGTTCACCGCGCTCGACCTTGGCACCAATACGGCCGACTCGGTCGATTACCCTGATTTTGGTA
This sequence comes from Pseudomonadota bacterium, assembly GCA_963205305.1. Lineage (GTDB taxonomy): Bacteria > Pseudomonadota > Alphaproteobacteria > Rickettsiales > UBA3002 > QFOX01. Next base: position 5,672 of record CAUJIC010000017.1, read on the forward strand.
ACGCCGTCGCCAAAGCCGTGACCGATGGCCGCGCACAATTTGGCATCGCCATTTGCGGTTCGGGCATTGGCATTTCCATCGCCGCCAACCGCCACAAGGGCATCCGCGCGGCGCTGTGCAGCACGGGGCTCGCCGCCGAGTTATCGCGCCAACATAACGATGCCAATATATTGTGTTTGGGCGCGCGGCTGATTGGCGATGCTGAAGCACGCGAATGCGTGAAGCGCTTTTTAGCCACGAAATTCGAAGGCGGCCGCCACGCCAAACGCATCGAGAAATTAGGATAACCACTTACCATCACGGAACACACCAATGACCAACACTGCACGTAAACTTGAGGAAACCATGAGCACCACCACCGCCTACTTCACCGCGCCACTTTCGACGACGGATAAAGACATCTTCAACGCCATCCAGAACGAGCTTGGCCGCCAGCAGCATCAGGTGGAACTCATCGCTTCCGAGAACATCGTGAGCAAAGCCGTGCTCGATGCACAAGGCTCCGTGTTCACCAACAAATACGCCGAAGGCTACCCAGGCAAGCGCTA
>CAUJIC010000018.1 GCA_963205305.1 Pseudomonadota bacterium
GGCGTGTGCTATCGCCACGACGTAGCTGCACATGCGCGAGTGCCGCGCCGACCAGTAATTCCCAGAACCGCGCCTGCGGTAAGTAGAACACTGCCAGTTTGTCGGTGCGGAATAATAAATTGATGGGGTAGGGCACATGCCCCTCCCACGCCATGCTGCTCGCCAGTAGTGGCAGTGCGCCCCACACGAAGGAGATAGCGGCAAAGGTTAGGAGTATCAGCCAGCGGTTGATGCGTAGTTTGAGCGCTGCCCAAAGCAGTATGGGCCAGACGATGTAAAATTGCTCCTCCACCCCCAGTGACCATAAGTGCAGCAGCGGTTTGGCAGTAGCCGCGCCACCGAAATAGCCGCCATCGTGCAGGAAAAATAAATTGGCGACAAACCCCGCGCCACCCGCAGTGTATTTGCCCAGTGCCTTATATTCGTTCGCGGTGAGTAGCAACCAACCAACACTTAGCGAGGTGATGAGCACGATAATCAGTGCTGGGAAAATGCGGCGGATGCGGCGCGAATAAAATTCTATGAAGCTGAAATTATGCTGCGTAAGGCCGTTCATGATAATGGTCGAAATGAGAAACCCCGAAATGACAAAGAAGATATCGACGCCAATGAAGCCGCCATGCAGCGATTCGGGGAAGGCATGGAATAGAATGACCGAAAGCACCGCAACGGCGCGCAACCCATCAATATCGGGACGATAGCGAAGATGTGGCATGGGGGTTGGCGTGTGCATTTTTAGGGTCATAGCGGTGAATGGATTGGTTTTGAAGTTGTTAACAGCTTAAACACTGGTTTGCGGCAAAAAACTATGGATTTTGTGGGGTAAAATGTCTAAATGACGGCAGATTTATCCACCCATTTGCGGAAAAGCCCTATGCCTGAGATGAAAATTGGAAACCGTTTGATTGGTGATAACCACCCGCCCGTGGTGATTGCCGAAATTGGTATCAACCATGGCGGCTCGCTGGATTTGGCGATTGCGATGGCCGATGCAGCCATTGGAGCGGGTGCCGAGATCATCAAGCACCAAACGCATGTGATTGACGATGAGATGTCGCAAGAAGCGCGCTCGGTGATTCCAGGGCACACGAAAGAATCCATCTACGAAATCATGGAAGAATGTGCGCTGAACGAAGCCGATGAGCTGGCGCTGATGAAGCATATCGAGAGCCGTGGCGCCATTTTTATCAGCACCCCATTTTCGCGCGCGGCCGCCGAGAGGCTTCGTCGCTTTAATGTGGCGGCACTTAAAATTGGTTCGGGCGAGTGCAACAATTACCCGCTGATGAAACACGTGGCGAGCCTCGGCAAGCCAATCATTGTCAGCACGGGTATGAATACGATTGAATCAATCAAGCCGACGGTGGAAATTCTGCGCGCGGCGAAGATTCCCTACGCGCTACTCCACTGCACGAATGTCTACCCCACACCACCCGAATTGGTGCGCTTGGGTGCGATTGCCCAGCTGCGCGAAGCCTTCCCCGATGCAGTGCTGGGGCTTTCTGATCATACCACCTCGAACTATCCATGCCTTGGCGCGGTAGCGCTGGGTGCCTCAATCCTTGAGCGTCATTTTACCGACCGCATGGATAGAGTAGGGCCTGATATTGTCTGCTCGATGGACCCGAAAGCTATGGCAGAGCTGATTGAAGGTTCACGCATTATTTTTGCTGCGCGCGGCGGCAACAAAGGACCCGTGGAAGCGGAAGCGCCCACCATTGCCTTCGCCTTTGCCTCGGTGGTGGCAACAAAAGATATTGCAGCAGGTGAAAAACTGAGTGCCGAGAATATCTGGGTCAAACGCCCCGGTGGCGGCGATTTCGGCGTGCAGGATTATGAGAGCCTGTTTGGCAAAACTGCTGCCGAGCCTATCAAGGGCGGCTTCCAAATCAAAAAAGCGCACGTCGCCTAGTGCGAGTCATTGTCACAGGGGCGTCGGGGTTTCTGGGGCGTGCCGTACTTGCATCGTTATCGGCTAGTGGCATCGATTGTGTCGGCGTTTCGCGCCGTGCTGGCGCGGGGCTGACGCAGGTGGCAAGCTATCGCGATACGCCACACGGTGATGTGCTGGTGCATTTGGCCGAAGCGAATGACCGCGCATGGGTGAACGCACAAGGCGCGGATTACGAGGCTGAGGCAGTTGCCATTTTCCAAGCATTGCTTGCCAAGAACTATACGCGCAGCATTTATGCTTCCTCGGCTGCGATTTATGGCGATGCGTGCGATTGGCCGCGCCGCACCGATGAGCTGGTGCCCCCCACCGATGGCTATATGCGTATCAAGCACGCGTGCGAAGAAGCAGTGTTGGGTGCAGGCGGCGTCGCCGCGCGCTTTGCCAACCTTTATGGGCATGGTATGGCGCAAGGTAACGTGGTGAGCGCGGTGTTGAGCCAGCTGCCGAACGATGGCCCGATATCGCTCCACGATACCAGCCCCGTGCGTGATTTTTTATGGATCGAGGATGCTGCCAATGCTGTGGTGGCCATGGTGAAAGCCCCAGCCGCAGGCATTTTTAATGTTGGCACGGGTATTGGCACATCCATCCAAACCCTTGCCGAAACGGCGCTGAAAGCGGCCAAGCAGCAGGGGCGGCCGATTATCTCGCGCACCACGCCTGCGCGCGCTTCCACCCTAACGGTGGATATTGCCCCAACAATTGCTGCTTTTCAGTGGCGGCCTTCAATGCTATTGGCAGACGGACTTTCGCAACTTATCGCACATCAATGAGCATCATGACCAAACGCCGCATCGCAGTTTTTACAGGTAACCGCGCCGAATATGGCCTGCAATACCCCATTCTTCGCGCCATTAAAAACCACCCCGACATGGATTATTTGTTGCTGGTTTCGGGCGCGCACCTTGATGCGAATTTTGGCGCAACGCTTGAGGAAATCCAGAAGGATGGGTTCGATATCCATGCCGAAATCAAAATCGAGATGGATGCGCGTTCGCTGTTTGCCACCGCGCAGGCCATTGGCTCGGGCATTATTGCTATCAGCAAAGTGCTGGCCGATCTGAAGCCCGACATGATGGTGGTCTATGCCGACCGTTTCGAGGGCTTAGCGGCGGTGACGGCAGCCACGCAAATGAACATCCCGACCGCGCATATCGAGGGTGGCGACCTGACCGAAGGCGGCGCGCTCGATGATTCGGTGCGCCACGCAATGACCAAACTTGCACACCTGCATTTCACCACCAACCAGCAAGCGAGCAATCGCATTTTAGGTATGGGCGAGGAAGCATGGCGCGTGCACACGGTGGGCTTCCCTGCGATTGATCTGATTGCCGAAGGGCGCTTTGCCAAGCCCGATGAAATTGTAGCCAAGCTAGGGCTTGATTTGTCGCGCCCCGTAATTCTGTTCACGCAACATTCGGTGACGACCGAGTTCGACCAAGCGGTGGCACAACTCAAGCCTTCGCTTGATGCGATGGATAAGTTGGCCGCCGAAGGTGTGCAGGTGATTCTCACCTATCCGAATAATGATGCAGGTGGCCGCCAAATTATCGAGGAGCTGGAGAAATTCCGTGCGCGCAATGTGGCCAACACACAGGTGCATCGCTCGCTGGGGCGCCACCTCTACCATGGGGTACTGGCACTTGCCGAAGACCCAACGCGACGCGCGATTTGTGTGGGCAATTCCTCCTCTGGCCTCAAGGAAACGCCAGCCTTCCATTGCCCCACGGTGAATATTGGCTCGCGCCAAGAAGGTCGTCTGCGCGGAGAAAACGTGATCGATGCGGGCTATGACAGCAGCGCCATTGTTGCAGCCAGCAAGCAGTGTTTGTTCGATGAAGCCTTCCGCGCGAATTGCCGCGTGGCTGCCAACCCCTATTGGTTGGGCGATGCAGGCCCCAAAATTGCGAAAGTGCTGGCCGAGGTGCCGCTTGACCAAAACCTCATCCGTAAAAAAATGACGCTGAAAGGCGAAGCGCGCGATGGTTGGTTCCAATGAGTGATAACCGCCTCAGCCCCACGGCACCACTCATGGAAGCGGTGCGTAGTATCGAGACCAGCCGTCGTCGTATGGCGGTGGTGGTGGGCGAGGATGGTAAGCTGCTTGGCACCCTGACCGATGGCGATGTGCGTCGCGCCTTGCTTGCAGGCGGCACGCTCGAAATGCCTGTGGCACAGGCGATGAACGCCAAGCCAATTACGGCGGATGTCGATAGCGCACCCGATTATTTGATTGATTTGATGCGTAAGGGGAACATCCTCGCAGTTCCCTTGGTTGATAGCCAAGGTCATTTCCAGCGTCTCATCCATTTGACGGATATCGACCAGCGGAAATCGGCGCGTGGCACTACGGCGGAATTTGAATTCGCGGTGATTATGGCAGGTGGCGAAGGCATGCGCCTCAGGCCCCTGACCGAGGATATCCCGAAGCCCATGCTGAAGGTTGGCGGCACGCCACTGCTCGAGCGGCAAGTGCAGCAACTGGCGGCGGCGGGTATTAAGCGTGTCTATATTGCGCTCAATTATTTAGGCCATGTGATTGAAAATCACTTCGGCGATGGCAGCCGATTCGATATCGAAATTCGTTACCTGCGTGAGCAAGAAAAACGTGGCACGGCGGGCGGGCTTTTCCTGCTTCCTGAAACACCCGCCAAGCCCATTTTGGTGATGAATGGCGATATCCTGACCACGTCAGATTTTGGCAGCCTCTCTGCATTCCACCAAAGCCACGCGGCTAGCGTCACCGTGGCCGCCATCGATTATCACGTGAACATTCCTTACGGTGTGTTGCGTGCCGAGGGTGCGTATGTGAGTGCGCTTGTCGAAAAGCCCTCGGAGCGCTTTTTGTGCAATGCAGGCATGTATGCCGTATCGCCCGAGTCGCTGAGCCTGTTGCAGCATATGACCTATTGCAACATGACCGATATTATTGAAGAATGCCTGACGAAGAAACTTCCTGTCGCGGTGTTTCCCATCCACGAATATTGGAGCGATGTGGGCACGCCCGACGATTTGAAGAAGGCACAAGAATTTTTTAACATGGTATCCGAAGATGCATAAAGAGATTGCAGGCAAGAACGTTTTTATCACGGGTGCGGATGGTTTTATCGGTAGCCATTTGACCGAGCTTTTGGTGCGGGCAGGTGCCAAGGTGCGCGCCATGGTCTATTATAACTCGTGGAACGAAAAAGGCTGGCTGCGCGATGTGCCTGCGGATATTTTATCGTCGATTGAAATTTTATCGGGCGATATCCGCGATGGCGAGCGCGTGCGCCAAGGCGTGAAGGCGTGCGATTACGTGTTCCATCTATCGAGCCTGATTGCCATTCCCTACAGCTACGACGCGCCGCGCTCATACGTCGAAACCAATGTGACGGGCGCCATCAACGTGCTGCAAGCCTGCCGCGAGAGCGATAGCCTGACGCGGTTGGTACATGTCTCGACCTCGGAAGTCTATGGCACTGCGCAGCAAGTGCCCATTTCCGAAAGTCACCCGCTGGTTGGCCAATCGCCCTATTCGGCGAGCAAAATTGCGGCGGATAAAATGGCAGAAAGCTATCATCTCTCGTTCGGGCTGCCTGTGGTTACGGCGCGCCCATTCAACACATTTGGCCCACGCCAAACCGCGCGCGCAGTCATCCCCACCATTGCGAGCCAAATGCTGGCTGGCAGCGCGGAGCTTAAACTCGGCGCGCTATCGCCCACGCGTGACTTCAACTTCGCGACCGATACGGCGAATGGCATGGTAGCACTCGCGCTGTGTAAAAAAGCGGAAGGCGAAGTGGTGAATATTGGCTCGGGCGAAGAATGGTCGATTGCCCAGACGGTTGAATTGCTTGCCGAAATTACGGGTAGCAAGGCCAAGATTATTACGGATGAAGCACGCATCCGCCCCGAGAAAAGCGAAGTGAACCGCCTGCTTGCTGATACGGCGAAGCTCAAGGCGCTGACAGGCTGGGAAAGCCAAGTTCCGTTCCGCGAGGGGCTAGCCCAAACCGCTGAGTGGATTAAACGGAACCTGCATTATTTTGATGTTGGGCAGTACGCGAAGTAGCACTGCGGGCTGAGTGCTTTGTCGCCGCCGCAGCAACCAGTGCGGCTTCCATTTTGTCGACACCTACATTGAACGAGAGATGCGTATCGTAATACGTACGCCCGTTGCGCCCCATCGCGGCGCGCTGATCAGCGGGCATGGCGGCAAGGGTTTGCACGGCTGCTGCCAGTGCATTCACATCATCGGGCGTGACGGTGATACCTGCTTGCGCTTCTTCCACTAGCGTTGCGGCATTGCCCCGCACACCGACGATAATCGGCTTGCCAGCGAACAAATAAGCCTGAATTTTGGAAGGGATGGAGATAGCAAATAGCGGATCATCGCGCAGGTGAACCAGCACCGCATCGGCCGCATCCAGCACATGTCCCACTTCTTCCATTTTCATTTGTGGCAGGAAATGCACATTATCTAAGGCCAGCGCGTGGGCTTTTTCTTTCAGTACGGCTACATCGATACCGCTGCCGACAAACACAAACGCCACATTGGGGTGGGTAGACTTCAGTTGTGCTGCAGCATCAAGCGCGCACGATAGGTTTTGTGCAGGCCCCATGTTGCCCGCATAGACCACGGTGAATTTACCGCGTAACTGCTCAAGAATAGCAGGTGGGGTACTGGCGCGCTTGCTGAGGTTTTTCTCATCGCACCAGTTGAGAACCACCCGTACCTTCTCTGGTGCAAGGTCGCGCTCCAATAGGCGGGCACGAAAACCAGGCGAGCAGGTGGTAATGACTGCTGCGCGGCGATAGACACGCTTGGCGGCCTGCCCAATAAAGGCAAGGGTGGATTTGCGCGTCACCATGCCGGTCGATACCAGCGTATCAGGCCAGAGATCATGCACATCGACCAGTAGCGGTACGCGCCGTAGTTTTGAAATAATGCAGGCCGAAATATCGATAGTCAGCGGTGGGTGGTACACATAAATCACATCGGGCTTGAAGCGAATGAAGAGGCCATAGAGCACAGCGGTGAGCGCAAAGCTGCCATAGTTCAAAATCCGTCCGATACGCGACCTGCTGTGGCTGGGGTAAAGCGGCAGGCGTGTGACGTGGATATTATCCATGATTTCGTTTTGGATGCCGCGAATCGTGTAGCCTGGATAAAGGTTGCCCCCCGGATAGTTCGGATAGCCCGTCATCACCCGCACTTCGTGGCCACGGTCGCGCAGTGCCGAGGCAAATGCCAGCCCCTTAAAGGCCGGCTCGGGGTCGAACCATTGGGTGATGATAAGGATACGCATGGCAAAGGGGTATCGTAATGCAGCGGTAAGGACAAGAATTATTGGATTATATGAATAAAATTGCCAAATCCGCCTGTTTCAATGGTCGGTTCAGGGTTGAGTGGGCTTGCCAAATCAACCGAAGCAGGATAGCTAGACCTCGCATGAATGGGGAATTAGTATGGCGATAGTAGCCCGTGAACTATGGCAGCAATGCGTGGACTGGCTTACATGCGAAGAACGCACCGCCAAAGCACGTGCGTTGCGCGCAGAAGTGAGTAAAGCCTTCACCGAACACCCCGAATCAACAGGCGAGACTTATTGGGAGCATTTGTGGTTCACCAGTACCATGTCGGCGCGGTTCTTGTCGGCCACCATTGTGATCATGATTCACGGTATCTTTCCGTTTTTGCTTACGAAGGCGGCGAGTAACCAAACAGAAGCTATTTACCGCATCATGAAAGATCGTATCCCGAAATCTCGCCGCGAAGAGATTGATTTGGATTATCACGTCTGATGGATCGGATAGGCATTATTGGCTTTGGCTTTTCAGGGTTGATGGTGGTCGCTAATGCGGTGCGTTCCAACACCAAGCCTTGCATGTTCTACATTATCGACGATAGCAGTGGCTGGGGCGCGGCCTACAGTACCACGAACCCCGACCATTTACTCAATGTGCGCGCGAGTGGCATGAGCGCCTTCGCCGATGCGCCCGATGATTTTGTTGAGTGGTTGAAGGGGCCCGATGCCGCACAGGCGATGAAAAAGTATGGCCTCACCAAGCAATATGGCAACGATGATTTTGCACCGCGTATGTTGTATGGCGCATACCTTGATGCCATTTGGCGCGACACCCAAAACCGCGCTGCGGATAAAAACTTTGAACTAAAACTGGTGCCAAGCCGCGCGGTGGCGGTGCAAAAAAACGGTGAGCTGTTAGTGCTGACTGCGCGGGGTGATGCGATTGCGGTAGATAGGCTGGTGCTGGCCGTTGGGCATGAAGTGAAGCCCATTTTTACGCATATTCAATCGCCGAACATTATCCAAAATCCATGGGCGGCAGACGCACTTCATGGTGTGGCACAGTGGCCTTCGCCCGTGATGCTGGTGGGCACGGGGCTAACGGCGGTGGATATGGTGCTATCGCTGCGCCGCGCAGGGTATCAAGGCGAAATAGCCGCCGCATCGTGGCGAGGGCTCATACCGCAAATCCATGCGACGCCCACGGCAGTTTTGTCCCTCACGCCAGATGAAATTGCTGCGCAAAAAAATCTGCAGCAATTAATACGCTTTGTGCGGAATAAAATTCGTGTGGTGGGTGATTGGCGCGTGGTAGTCGACGCGTTGCGCGCCCATACACAAACCATTTGGCAACGACTATCAACGCCAGATCAACTAAGATTTTTAGCACGAATATCGCCTGCATGGAGTACGCACCGCCACCGCATGGCACCTGAAATTGCTGCACGCATTGCTGCAGCAAAAGTGCATATTATTGCGAGCAAAAAGATGGATGTGCGGTTGGAAGAGGAGTGTTTGATGGTGACATGCTACCCGCCATCTGGCTTGCAGCACATTTCTCCATCGCGCATCATCAACTGTACGGGGCTGGAACTGAACCTTGCGCGCAGCAGTAATCCATTGCTGCGGCAGCTATTAGCCGATGGGTTGGTAGAGCCGCATGCGAATGGCTTGGGTGTGGCTGCAGACCATACACTGCATGCATGGGGTAGGGCTCACCCGAACTTGTATGTGATTGGTTCGCTGCTTACAGGGCAGTTACTGGAATCGACCGCGGTGCCAGAGCTGCGCATGCAAGCGTCGGTAATTGCAAAGCAGCTAGTTTAGGGCGCTTCCTGATAGGCAAAACGTGGGCGGGTGATGCCATCGATGGTGATATTGCCCTCGAACATGGCGCGCGGGCGCACCCATAACTGGCCGTTTGGGTTGTCGTATAAACATTCGTAATAGACCAGTTCTTCTAGGGTTTCGCTGTGGCGAACAAGTGCAAGTACACGGTAGTGCTGGCCTTTATAGTGCTCATACAGCCCACCGATGACGAGTGACACAGGGTTAGCGACGGACAGGACTTGGCCATGAAGCGCGCTCATCCAGTTTGCGCACGCGCTTCTTATAAGCTTTCTTCATGGGCTTTTTCTTTGGGCATTCTTGGGCGACAGTCTCTATGTCCGTATCTTCGTAATCCTCATCCTCAACCCAATGACCTGGGGCGAGGTGCCATTTATTACCGCGTTGCTGCCATTGGTCAGGTACCCAGACATAGCCTTCGCGCTTTTCCACCCAGCGCGAATGTTGCCATACATGGTTCTTGCCATTCCACATCCAATAACCAGGCGAGAGAATAAAATTGGGGCGCTCACCAATATCAAGTTCGCTAATGGGTTCTGGTGGTGGTAAATCGGTATCGAGCGAGAACTTGCTGGCCGCTAGGCTGGGCGTGGGAAGCACGAGCATAGCAAGCGCCATGAGTGTAACGAGACGGTTCATAAACCCTCCTTGGTTCACCCCTTTTTATACCGATACACCAAGCCTGTCGATGACGAAGATGCTTACGCGCTCTTTGCCTTTTCCATCCGCTTACGCAAATTGGGGTCGAGGTAGCGTTTGCGCAGGCGAATATTTTTCGGTGTCACTTCCATCAGCTCGTCTTCCTCGATGTAAGCAATCGCTTGCTCCAGCGTTGGAATTTTTGGTGGGGTGAGCTTCACCGCTTCATCTTTCGACGTGGTGCGGATGTTAGTGAGTTGCTTCGCTTTCAGCGCGTTCACTTCAAGGTCGTTATCGCGGCTATGTTGGCCGATGATCATGCCTTCATAGATACGCACGCCGTGTGGGATGATTAGGAAGCCGCGCTCTTCGAGCCCCCAGAGTGCGTATTCTACTGCCACACCCGTGGCGTTTGAAATCAGTACGCCGTTGCGGCGGCCTGCAATATCGCCCTTATAGGGGCCATAACCCGTGAAGATGCGGCTGAGTACACCCGAACCGCGCGTATCGGTCATGAATTCACCTTGGTAGCCAATCATGCCGCGCGATGGCATGATGAACTTCATCCGCAATTTACCACCCGAGGAGGGACGCATTTCGGTCATGTTGCCTTTACGCATGGAGAGTTTTTCGACGACGATGCCCGAATAGGCCTCATCCACATCGACTTGCACTTCTTCCATCGGCTCTTCGCGCTCGCCCGCTTCGTTGGTTTTGAACAGCACGCGTGGGCGCGAGACGGAAAGCTCGAACCCCTCGCGGCGCATGTTCTCAATCAATACGCCCAGCTGCAACTCGCCGCGGCCACCGACTTCGAACGCATCGGCGTTCTCGGTTTCCTTCACGCGGATAGCGACGTTCGATTCCGCTTCCTTGAACAAGCGGTCACGGATCATACGGCTCGTTACTTTGGTGCCCTCGGTGCCCGCCAGTGGCGAATCGTTCACGCCGATGGTGATGGCCATGGTTGGTGGGTCGATTGGGATGGCTTTCAGTGGCGATTTCAATTCAATCGCGCCCACTGTATCGGCCACCGTGGTGTTGGTGAGGCCCGCGATGGACACAATGGAGCCAGCCTCGGCTATATCGACAGGGTTACGCTCGATGCCATCGAAGCTGAGCAGTTTGGTGATACGGCCTTGCTCGACCACCGTACCATCGAGGTTGATGCCTTTGATAGGCATGCCCACTTTGGCAACGCCCGATTCAATTTTACCCGTGAGAATACGGCCGAGGAAGTTATCTGACTCGATGAGGGTAACGAGGAATGCAAAGGTTGCATCCACATCCACATCGGGCTCTTCCACATAGCGCACTACTTCTTCCATGATGCAATGCAGGTTCTCGCGTGGGTCGTTCAAATCCTTCACGGCCCAGCCATTGCGGCCCGAGGCGTAGATGACGGGGAAATCGAGTTGTGCGTCGTTCGCGTCAAGCGCCACGAAGAGGTCGAACACTTCGTTGAGCACTTCTTCTACACGTGCGTCAGGACGATCTACCTTATTGATAACGACAATGGGGCGCAGGCCTTGGGCGAGGGCTTTCATCAGCACGAACTTGGTTTGTGGCATGGGGCCTTCCGCCGCATCGACAAGCACGAGTACGCCATCCACCATACCCAAAATGCGCTCTACTTCGCCGCCGAAATCGGCGTGGCCAGGGGTATCGATGATGTTGATGCGGGTGTCTTTCCATTGAATGCTGGTGCATTTCGCAAGAATCGTAATGCCGCGCTCTTTCTCGAGGTCATTGCTATCCATCACACGTTCTTCGACGCGCTGGTTGTCGCGGAAGGTGCCCGCTTGGCGCAGCATCACGTCGATGAGGGTGGTCTTGCCATGGTCAACGTGGGCAATAATGGCGATGTTACGGAGTTTGCTCATATACACTTCAATAGGTTAGGTTGTTTCGTGGCGCGCGACTGCGCCCATGGTGCGCCGCAATAGTGGATTTGCGAGGGTTTGGCTAGCGTTTTCTTGGGGTGCGGGCTTTTGCGGTGCCAATTCCGCTAAGGCGCAGCAAGGCGAGCTCTAATTCGTGGCCAACAGGTTTAAGTGAATTGGTCAGTCGTGCAAATAGCATCGCGCCTTTAATGTAGGTATGCATCTCACGCGCATGGCGCTTGAGGTTCTTAGGCTCAATTAATCCGTTTTGTGCTGCATTTTTAAGTACACGCTCTAGATAGGCACAATAAAGCTCCGACATCTTTTCGGCGCGGGTGTGTAGCTCGGTGTTGCCCGCGGCCACCTCGGCGGCAACGAGGGCATAGGGGCACCCGCACACGAAGCCATTGCTGGCGAGCGATTCTTTTTGCTCGTCGAGAATGAGGCGACATATTTCCTTAAGCTGGGTCTTGGCATCGCGCTTCACGGCAAAAAATGCATCCAGTTCGTCTTTACATTCGTGCCAGCAATCCTCAAGCGCGGCGGCAGCAAGATCCGATTTTGAGGGAAAGAAGTGATAAAAACTTCCCTTTCGCACGCCTGCTTCGCGGCAAATATCATCGACACTCACTTGGGTGTAGCTATTTGCCCAAATCAGTGTGTGTGCGGCATCAATCAGCTTGCGCTTGGTGTTGGTGCCCGCACGAACAGGGGCGGTTTTTGAGGTCTTTGTGTTTGGTTTGCGTGTCATAACTGCTGCCTATATAACACAGAGTTGACTAAATGGTCAAGCGGAGGAGATTCGTGCTTGACTAGTTGGTCAAACGAACGTAATTTTGGGCGAAATAAAAAACATTAAAAGCGGATGGTCAAACGTGTCTTCTTTCCCCGAAAAAAAATCTAAATTTCCGTTGAAATGGGTCGTTATTTTGGCGTTGGTGGGAGTGGGCGCTGTCTATGGCCCCAAACTTATCGGCGGTAAAGGTGATGCACCCGCAGGTGCTGACGCCATGGGTGCGCCACCCGTGAGTGTGGCTAAGGCGCTTGGCAAATCGGTGGTGCAGTGGTCGTCCTTCTCGGGTGTGCTAGAGGCGGTGAATTCGGTTGAAGTGCGGCCACGTGTGAGTGGGCAAATTACCGCCATCCATTTTGCCGATGGTTCCGAGGTGAAAAAGGGTCAGCCACTATTTACGATTGATACTCGCCCTTACGAGGCGGTGATGGTTGGCGCAAAGGCAACGCTTGCGGAAGCGCAAACAACGCTTGGTCGTGCTAAAAAACTGGTGGGCAGTAAGGCCATTTCGCGTGCAGAGTTCGAGGCTGCGCAAGCCGCTTATGAGCGGGCGCTGGGCAATTACAAGGCTGCCGAGGTGAATCTTGAATACACCCACATCGCCGCGCCGATTGCGGGCAAGATCAGCCGCGCCGAAATAACCGTGGGTAATCTAGTCGACCCTGCGATGCCGAGCGCGCTGGCGAGCATTGTCGATTTGTCACCGATTTATGCCAGCTTTGAGTTGGACGAGCAGACATTCTTGAAAACTATTCAGGGCGTGCCTGCGACGAAGTTAAGGGCCATTCCTGTTGAAGTGGCGATGGGTAATGACGAGGGTGCGGCATTCACCAAGGCGACTATTCATTCGTTCGACAACCAAATTGCAGCGGGCAGTGGCACGATTCGCGTGCGTGCGCGCCTCGAAAATAAGGACGCTACATTGGTGCCCGGCTTGTTCGCGCGGGTGCGCATTGGCTCGGCCGATGTTTCGGATGTAGTGTTGATTAATCCTACTGCTGTGAACACTGACCAAAGCAAAAAATTTGTGATGGTGGTAGACGATAAGGGAATCGCGCAATACCGCGAGGTGTCGGTTGGTGCTGTGGATGATGGCTTGCAAGTGGTAACTAGTGGCCTGAACGTGGGCGAGAGTATTATTGTCAACGGCCTGCAACGTGCTCGCCCCGGTGCTCCTGTGACCGGCAGCGAGGTGGATATGAAAACGTTAGCGCCACTAAATCCGCCAGCCGCTGCCGAAGGTGAGGCTGCACCAGCCGCCGCGCCTGACGCGCCGAAGGCTGAATAACATGGCGGGTCTCGATATTTCGCACCGCTTTATCGACCGCCCGATCTTAGCGGCAGTGCTGTCGCTGTTTATTTTTATCGCGGGCGGCATTTCGATGTTCACGCTACCCGTTTCGGAATACCCCGAAGTGGTGCCGCCGCAAATTGTGGTCGCGGCGTTCTACCCTGGTGCGAACCCGAAAGTGATTGCCGAAACGGTTGCTGCGCCGCTGGAAGAGCAAATCAACGGTGTCGAAAACATGCTCTACATGAGCAGCCAAGCCAACACCGATGGTATGGTGCAGATCACCATCACTTTCGCGCTGGGCACCGACCCTGATTTGGCGCAGCAGCGCGTGCAAAACCGCGTGGCGCAAGCCGTGCCTCGCTTGCCCGATGTGGTGCGCACGTTGGGTGTGACGACGGTGAAAAGCTCGCCTAGCTTCATTATGGTAGTGCATTTGCTTTCGCCGAATGAACGTTACGACATTAACTACCTGCGCAATTACGCCGTGATTAACGTGAAAGACCAGATTGCGCGCCTAGGTGGTATTGGCCAAGTGGAGGTGTTTGGCGGTGGCGATTATGCGATGCGCGTGTGGTTGAATCCCGCAAAAATTGCGGCGCGCAACCTCAGCGCTTCGGATGTGGTGAATGCCATCCGCGAACAGAATATCCAGATTGCGGCGGGCACGATTGGCGCGCAACCGATGAGTGCTGATGTTCCGTTCGAGTTGCCTGTGAATGTTCAGGGCCGACTTAAAACGGTGGAAGAGTTTGAGGATATTATTATCAAGGCCGATGCGAAGGGCGCGGTGACCCGCCTCAAGGATGTGGCGCGGGTGGAGTTGGGTGCGAGCAGTTATGCGCTGCGCTCGTTGCTAAACAACAAGCCTGCAGTGGGTATTGGTGTATTTCAATCCCCTGGTAGCAACGCGCTGGAGCTTGCTGCGAACGTACGCAAGACCATGGAAAAATTGAAGGAAAATTTTCCCGAAGGTGTGAAGTACGACATTGTTTATAACCCTACCGAGTTTGTGCAGCAATCTATCGATGCCGTAATCAAGACATTGCTAGAGGCAATTCTGCTGGTGGTGATTGTGGTGATTGTGTTTTTGCAAACATGGCGCGCGTCCATCATCCCGCTGATTGCGGTGCCTATCTCCATCGTCGGCACCTTTGCAGTGATGCATTTGTTCGGCTTTTCCATCAATGCGCTGTCGCTGTTTGGCCTCGTTCTCGCCATCGGTATTGTGGTAGATGACGCGATTGTGGTGGTCGAGAATGTGGAGCGCAATATCGAGAATGGTCTTGCTCCACGCGAGGCGACCTATCAGGCGATGCGCGAGGTTTCAGGGCCCATCATCGCCATTGCGCTGGTGCTGTGTGCAGTGTTCGTGCCGATTGCGTTTATCAGCGGCCTAACGGGACAATTCTATAAACAATTCGCGCTGACGATTGCGATCTCGACGGTGATTTCGGCGTTCAACTCGCTGACGCTTTCGCCTGCACTTGCGGCGGTGTTGCTCAGGTCTGGCCACCACGAGAAAGATCCGCTGTCGCGTGGCATTAACCGCGTCGCGGGCGGTGTTGCCTCCATCACGCGGCGTTTGTTGCTAGCATTGGCCATTTTTGTCGTCGGCAAGCTTGTTGGCATGGTGATGATGAAGCTGGCGCTCGGTGTGTTTGGCCATAATCCGTTTGGCCCGCCACCACTAATTGTAATGATTTGGGGCACCTTGGTGCCTGCCATTGCACTGCTTGTTGCGGCTTCCATTTCGCCGTGGCTCATCCTCGCTGCTATTTGCTACCTCATTGTCGGCTTCGCGCCGTTCATGGGCGAGGCAAAGTGGCTAGGCCAGTTGGTGCACGTGGTGCAGTATGTGTTCTATGGGGCACTGGCGTTAGCGGCGTTGCAGGCATTACGCCGCTTGCGCGACCCGTCCTACGTTTGGGGTGGGTTCAATGCGTTTAATGCGTTCTTCCATAATTTATCGGAGCGTTACGCGCATCTGGTGCAATGGTCGTTCCACGAGAAGCGTTTCTTGGGCGTTATTTATTTGGTGCTGATTGGGATTACCATTTTTGGGTTCACGCTGGTGCCGCAAGGCTATGTACCGGGGCAGGATAAGCAATACCTCGTGGGTTTCGCGCAGTTGCCACCTGGTTCGTCGCTTGATCGCACCGATGCGGTGATTCGCCAAATGAGCGAGATTGCACTCAAGCACCCAGGGGTCGAGAACTCTGTGGCCTTCCCGGGCTTATCGATTGCGGGCTTTAGCAATAGTTCCAGTGCAGGGATTGTGTTCGTGACTCTCAAGCCCTTTAGCGAGCGCCTAAGCCCTTCCATGTCGGCAGGTGCCATCACGGGTGCACTCAACCAACAGTTTGGTGTTATTCAGGGTGCGTTCGTGGCTATCTTCCCACCACCACCCGTCATGGGCTTGGGCACCATCGGCGGCTTCAAACTCGAAATTCAAGACCGTACCGATATGGGCTATGATGCGCTCGATGGAGTGATTAAGCAGGTGACGGGTAAAGCCTACCAGAACCCTGCGCTGGCGCAGGTGTTCAGCGGCTTCCAAAATGGCGTGCCACAGCTTGCAGTCGATATCAATCGCACACGTGCCAAACAGCAGGGCGTGCCGCTAATGGAGTTGTTCGACACGTTGCAAATGTATCTGGGCACCTATTACGTGAACGACTTTAATCTGTTTGGCCGTACCTTCCGCGTGTATGCTGCGGCCGATGCACCATACCGCGCGAAGATGGAAGATATTGCACAGTTGAAAGTGCGCAATATGAAGGGCGATATGGTGCCACTGGGATCGCTCGTGAACGTATCGCAAACCTATGGGCCAGAGCGCGCCACGCGTTATAACGCCTTCCGCTCGGCGGATATTAATGGCGATGCGGGTGCAGGGTTCTCATCGGGTCAGGCGAAGGATGCGATGCTCAAAATCCTTGATGAAACCTTGCCCAAAGGCATGACCTATGAGTGGACGGAGCTGACCTATCAGCAAATTCTGGCGGGCAACACGGCAACCTTTGTCTTCCCGCTGTGCGTGCTGTTTGTGTTTCTTGTGCTTGCCGCGCAATATGAAAGTTTGAGCTTGCCACTGGCGGTGATTTTGATTGTGCCGCTATGCTTGGCGGGTGCTATTTTTGGTGTGTGGCTGTCAGGGCGCGAGAATAATATCTTTACGCAGATTGGGTTTATTGTGTTGGTCGGGCTGGCGTGTAAGAACGCGATTCTGATTGTGGAATTTGCGCGCGAGCTAGAGCATCAAGGGCGCAGCATTGCCGAGGCCGCGCTTGAGGCGGCACGCCTTCGCTTGCGCCCAATTTTGATGACATCAATCGCCTTCATCATGGGCGTGATTCCACTGGTTATTGCTTCGGGCGCGGGTTCGGAAATGCGTCAGGATATGGGGATCGCCGTGTTCTCGGGCATGATTGGGGTGACGGGTTTTGGCTTGCTGATGACACCAATGTTCTATGTCATTGTGCGTACACTTACGATGCGTTATTTCCCGCATAAACCATCTGCTGACGGAGTGCCGCATGCGTAGGTCATTACTTCTTGGCGTCATGCTTTTGCCGCTCGCGGCGTGCGATCTTGCGCCTGATTATACAATGCCTGAAATCTTTAAGCCCGCTGCTTTCAAAGAGGATGTGGGTGTGGAAGCAGTGACGGTCGAACCTGCAAGCGACGGCAAATGGAAACGGGTGGATGACAAGGCGCACATCGAAGAATTTGCGTGGTGGCGCATGTTCGATGATGCCAAGCTCGATGCGTTGATGGAACGCGCGATGCGTGATCACCCGACGCTTGATATTGCCATTGCACGGGTGACGGCAGCACGCAGCGTGGTGGATTCGCGCACGGGTGATTTGTATCCGTCGATTGGTGTGGGTATTGGGCCTGAGCGCACACGGCAATCACCCGCCGCGCAGGAGCCAAACCTGCCACCTGGCACATCACCGAATGTGAAGCCGTATACGCTGTATAAAGCGAATGGCACGATTACCTATGACCTCGATTTATTTGGCCAGACGCGTGGCCGTGTGCGCGCTGCCGAAAAAGATACCGAGGCGGAACAGAATAATTATCGCGCGGCGCGGCTTGGCTTACAGGCGGAATTGGCGCAGACCTATTTCCGTGTGGCGGCACTGCGCGCCGAGGATAAAATTTTGAAGGATACCTTGGCCACGCGCGATAAATCACTCGAACTCACGCGCCAAAAACATGCGGTGGGTGCGGCCGATACGCTGGTACTTTCCTCGGCCGAGGCCGAGCAAGCAGCCGTGAAGGCCGATGCAACGGCCGTGGCGCAATCGCTCGCGGTGGCGGAGCATGCCTTAGCGACACTCGTGGGGGTTGCCCCTTCGGAACTCAACGCCGAAACAACAGATTTGGCTAAAGCACCACCAACAATTCCCGCAGGTATGCCATCGAGCCTGCTCGAGCGTCGCCCTGATATTAAGCAAGCTGTCGCGTTGATTGGCGCGGCGAATGAGCGCATTGGCGTGGCACGTGGCGGCTACTTCCCCGATATTTCGCTCTCAGCCATGGGCGGGTTTGTATCGGGCGATGTGAGTGACCTGTTCAAGTGGAGCAATCGCACATGGATGATTGGGCCGCTGGCGGGAACCATGCTGACGCAACCGATTTTTGAAGGCGGCAAAATTGCTGCGGCCAAAGCGCAAACCCGTGCCGATTTCGAAAGTGCGGTGGCTACCTACAAGCAATCAGTGCTGACGGCGTTTCGCGAGGTGGAAGATCAGCTCAGTGGCATCCGCAATGTGAACGAGCAAGATAAAGCGGTGGAAGAGGGGCTTGCTGCCGCCACCCGCGCGCATGATGTTGCGAGCGAGCGGTTTAAGGTCGGCTATTCAAGCCACCTAGAATTTTTAGATGCCGAGCGTAGCTTGCTCGCCGCCGAGCGTAGCAAGATACAGGTGCGCGGCAACCAGTATATCACCACTGTGCAGCTAGTGAAGGCGCTGGGGGGCAGCTGGGATGCACCACGCCAGCCCGAGGTGACCGCACCCATACAGGCACCCAAAGAAGCTCCGAAGGATGCACCCAAAGAAGCGCCAGCAGATGAAGCTAAACCAGTGAATTCGCCTGCTGCTGAGCCCAAAGCAGACGAGAAGCTACCGCCTGAAACCCTACCCGAACCTACCGCGCAAGGCGCTGGCGATGAGCCCAAGCCGCATAGCGATGGCGTGTTCGGCGAGTGGCTCGATAAACTCACGGGCGATACGCAGTAAACCAAACGTTAGTTAGATTTATGGGTATGTACCGCTAGCTTGCGTAATTGCGGGCTTAGCAGCGTGGTGCCGGTGACAATCAGTAGCGTCATGCTGCCACCAAACAGCAGCGAGGGAATAAGCCCCATGACACTTGCCGCAAGGCCAGATTCAAACGCCCCGATTTCGTTACTGGAAATGATGAACATACTATTGAGCGCGCTCACGCGGCCGCGCATCGCATCTGGGATGAGTAGCTGCATCAGTGTGCCGCGAATGACCATGCTGACGCTATCAAACGCACCGCTGGCAGCAAGGAAAAACGCCGCCACCACAAAGCTGGTGGAAAGGGCAAAGCCAATCATGCAGATACCAAAGCCTGTGATAACCGACAGCAGCATAGCGCCACGAATGGTTTTCATGGGTTTAAGCGCAAAATAAAGCGCGGTAATGATGGAACCCATAGCGGGCGACGCGCGTAGTAGGCCCAGTCCTTCGGAACCCGTGTGTAAAACTTGGTCGGCGAACACGGGCAAAATAGCCACCGCCCCCCCAAACAACACGGCGAACATATCGAGCGCCATCACGGGCAAAAGCACTTTGTTCCCCATCACAAAATGCCAGCCTGCGGCCATGGATTTCAGCGCGGGCTCGCGGCTATCTTGGTTTTTAAACGTGCGGTGATCGGTGCTGATGCCGCTGATAACAGCCACCGCACAGAGTAGAAATCCCAGCGGCATGCACCATGCCACCGTAGCGCCATAACCGCCATAAACAAGCCCTGCAATGGCGGGGCCTGTGATGGCGGCGAGCTGGAAACCGCTGGTCATCCATGCCGAGGCGGCGGGCATATCGTGACGCGGCACAATGCGCGAGAGCAGGGTGAACGAGGCAGGCATGATGAAGCTGCGCGCCACGCCCGAGAGAAATACGCAGATGAACAACGCAATCAAGATGATGTGTGATGTGGCAGCCACTAAGCCACCTGCAATAATCAGCAGCACTACCGAGATGGCACAGTGAACAAGCAGGCACATGCGAAAGACATGGTGCGGTCGGCTTTTATCGACCAAGTGCCCCGCAAAGAGTGCAAATAAAATGGCGGGGATTGCTTCGGTCAGGCCAATAAGGCCAAGCATCAGTGGGTTTTTGGTGAGGCTATAGACCTGCCAGCCAACAATAACGGCCTGCGCCTGAAGCGCAAAAATGCCGCATAGGCGCGTCATCATCAGCCGACGAAAATCACGGTTCTTTAGAACATCATACGAGAGAGCCATGCATGATGTATACCGCACTCGAATTAAAAAGCTATGCTGCTAAGTGGGGATGCGACAAACGACGAGGTTGCCCGTGCCATGGTATTCCATATCCCATATCTTTAGCGACTTGGCGATGGCAATGCCGCGGCCATTGGGGTCGAAGCTGCGGTCGGTCGGAAAGTCCATGTAGGGTTGCCAATCGAAGCCATTGCCTTGGTCGCAGATACTAAGAATGAGGCCATCGGGCTGTGCGGCATAACTGAGCGTGGCATGCTTGTTCTGATTGCGCGGCAAGCTAAGGCGGCGCTCGATTTCGATGTGCCAATCGCCACTGAGTAGTAGCCTCGATTTTTCATTGTAACTGATGCCAAGATTGCCATGCTCAATCGCATTAATCATCAGCTCGCTTAGGCCCTGCGAAAGCCTATGCGGGTGTGGGCACTGTGCGGCAATAAACTGGATGATGGGGCTTATTTCATCGAGCCGCGAAAAGCGGAAGACACCGCACTCGATCCGTGAGGCGATAAGTGAAGCACGAGGGCAACAGTGCGGTTCCATAGGGATATTTCTTGCTAGAATAATTCGGTTTCATGGATGAAGTAATTGCATCCGCACTGTGCCTGACTCATAGGGATAATTCAACCCAAACGTGTATTGGAGTCGATTATGTCTACGGGATTGAGTGCATCGATACGCCTACCAGCTCGCGTAACCTTCGCGGATGGAAGTGATTTTAGAAAACAACTCATGGCTGTAATTGAGGGGGCGGCAAAGCACCTGGCCATTGATTTATCGGATACAGAATTTATGGATTCTGCAGGCCTTGGTATGTTGCTCGTCGCACTGAAAGAGTGCCAGTCACACTCTATTTCATTGGTATTACAACGACCAAGGGGCGATGTAAAAAAGTTGCTAGAGTTAACGCGTAGCGACGAACGGTTTCAAATAACATACTAAGGTTGTGGTGTGATTATTTAGCAACCATGGGTAGATTATTATAGAAAAACATCCATAGGTTGTACAATACTGCTCGCTTCATGCCATCGGAAATTGCTAAGCACTATTTATACCATAGGTTGAATATTTGAGGTTTCCCTCTATGCGCTGCGAACTCGCATTTCCTATCAAGGCCGACATGATGTGCGTTGCGGCGCTGCGCGAAGAGTGGCTGACGCGCATGGAAAATTTTTCCCACGGACGCATTGATTGTTCGGCTGTTGAGGTGATGACAGCGGCGGGAGCACAATTAGTGCTTTCGCTGGCGAAGGGCCTTGCTGTGCTTGGCGGATCGGTAGTGCTGGCGAATGTTTCCCCCGCTTTGCGTGATGATTTTTTACTACTTGGTCTCACCGAATTTTTACAGGAGCCACCGCACCATGACTAAAACCATCCTCGCGGTCGATGATTCAAAAACCATGCGCGACATGGTGACGTTCACACTTAAAGACGCTGGATACTCGATGCTAGAGGCCGAGGATGGTAAGGCGGCGCTTAGCGTGCTTGCGGGTGCAAAGGTTGATGCGATTATCACCGATCTCAATATGCCGAACATGAACGGGTTTGACCTGATTCGTGCGGTGCGCGCCGATGCGCGGCACAAATTCGTCCCCATCCTGATGCTCACCACCGAAGGGGACGATAGCAAAAAACAGGAGGGAAAATCGGCAGGAGCAACAGGTTGGCTAGTTAAACCATTCAACCCACAAAAGCTGATCGATGTAGTCAAGAAGGTGTGCCCGTAATGGTATCGCTCGACCAATTTAAGCAGACCTTCCTTACCGAATGTGCCGAGTTGCTGGTGGAAATGGAAAGCCGTCTGGTCGATTTGACACCTGAAAATGCGGACAGTGAAAAACTGAATGCCATCTTCCGTTGCGCCCATTCCATCAAAGGTGGTGCGGGGGCGTTTGGGCTCGACTATATCACCCAGTTTACCCATGTACTCGAGGCGTTACTCGATGCCATGCGCGAAGGAAAACTAGCGCCCAGCCACGAGGCCGTGGACGCATTGCTCAAATCCGTGGATGTGGTGACGCGCATGGTGGCGGTGGCCGAGCGTAACGAAGCGCCTGAGCCAAATCTTGGTGCGGATGTGCTCGTAATATTGCAAGGATTTGTAGGCGGCTCGAAAGCACCTGCGGAGGCGACATGTTCAAAGGCGAAGGCAGCCAAAGCAGCGTCACAGGCCACATGGAACATCACCTTTGCGGCACACGAAAGTCTGTTTAATAGTGGTAACGAGCCGTTACTCATTTTGCGTGAATTAGCAAGGCTTGGCAGTGCTGAGGTAACGCTGGTGAAAGACCGTGTGCCGCAGCTAGACCAGCTCGATCCTACGCAATGCTATATGTCATGGCAGATTAAACTCGTCACCGATAAGCCAGAAGCGGAACTTCGCGAAGTGTTCGAGTTTGTGGATGGCCACTGTGACATTTCTATGGTGCAGGTGCTAGAATTCATAGGCACTGTACCGAATGAATCTAGTGCGAGTAATGTTGCGGCTGCTGAAAAAAATGCTGCAGCACAGGGTGCAGCAAAGACGAACGCTGGCACCTCCATCCGCGTGGATTTGGATAAGGTGGATCGCCTCGTGAACATGATTGGCGAGCTGGTGATTACCGAGGCAATGATCAAGGCGCAGGTGCGCGATTTTCCGCTGCACACCAAGGCGGGCGTATTGTCATCGAGATTCGCGATGATGGAGCGGGAGTGAATCGCGCTAAAGTGCTCGCTAAAGCTCGCGAGAAAGGCCTAATTGCGGGTGATGCCGTGCTGAGTGATGAGGCATGCGACAACCTAATCTTCATGGCGGGTTTCTCGACAGCGGATGTGGTGTCGAATGTGTCGGGGCGTGGCGTGGGCATGGATGTGGTGCGCCGAAATATCGAGAACCTAGAAGGTACAGTACGCGTATCTGCCCCGAGGCGCAAGGCTTCATCAACATCGATTTTATCGAGCGAGGAAGAGCAGAATAGGATGTAGGGTGCATCACCCCCTGGATAGTTTCTAATCCAGCTTAAAAATGCAATTCCGTCCATTTCTGGCATAAAGCCATCGAGGAGAATCAAATCGGGCATGCCGTGGGTGATGCAATAATCCATTGCTTCCTTGCCATGAAGACAGACATGCGCCACAACCCCAAGTTTTTCCAGCTGATTACGCATAATCATGTAGTTGACTGGGTTATCCTCGACAATAAGTGCATGCATGCTGGAATCCCTCTGAATTGTGCCCATCAGCGTGCGCCAAGTATAGCAACCTTAAGTTGTGCGGTCAATCGCAACTTTAGGCGCGTGGCGCACAGGCGATTGGAACATTAAGCGCGGATGATATGGTCGTGGTGCTGCTGGTAGCGGCCACGCGTATCGACAATGAGGCTCGCGTGTTTCTCGATGAGATTGTAATCAAACTTATCATGATCGGTCGCTAGCAACACGCAATCATACGATGCGAGGGATTTTTCGGTGAGCTGCACGCTCGACAATTCGAACTCGAATTTACGCATCTTGCGGAAATGTGGCACATGCGGGTCGCTGTAATCAACGGCGGCACCTAATTCTTCTAGCTTCTTCATCAGCACGACCGAGGGCGACTCGCGCATATCATCGACATTCTTTTTATACGCAATGCCCAGTACCAACACACGGCTACCATTGACCGATTTTTTGCGCGCGTTGAGCGCGTGCACCAGCTTATCGATCACATAATCGGGCATGCCCGAGTTCACTTCGCCCGCAAGCTCGATAAAGCGCGTGTTGACGCCATATTCGCGCGCTTTCCACGTCAGGTAGAAGGGGTCGATGGGGATACAGTGCCCGCCCAAACCTGGGCCAGGGTAATAGGGAACAAACCCGAATGGCTTGGTCGCCGCCGCGCGGATGACTTCGTGAATATCGATATTCATTTTATCGGCAGCAATTTTCATCTCGTTGACGAGGCCTATATTCACCGCGCGGTGAATATTCTCGAGCAGTTTGGTAAGTTCTGCCGCACGAGTAGAGCTGACAGGCACGACTTTATCGATGACTTGCCCGTAAAGCGCTATGCCAACTTCCAAGCATGCAGGGGTGTGGCCGCCGCAGACTTTGGGGATGGAGCGGGTGGAGAATTTGGGGTTACCTGGGTCCTCGCGCTCGGGCGAGAATACAAGGAAAATATCGCTGCCCACTTTAAGCCCTGTGGATTCCACCCGCGGCAGCAATTCTTCCTCGGTGGTACCCGGGTAGGTGGTGCTTTCGAGCGAAACAATTTGCCCCGCGCGCAAATGCGGCACCAGTGCACCGGTGGTATCGGTTACATAGCTTAAATCGGGCTCGCGGTGTTTGGTGAGTGGTGTGGGAACGCACAGAATCAACGCATCCACTTCGCGCGCCTTGGCAAAATCGGTGGTGGCGAACGAGCCAGCAGCTACGGCGCTAGCAATATCCTCGGCCTTGATATGTTCGATGTAGCTTTTGCCAGCATTCAGTGCCGCGACTTTTTTGCTGTCGATATCGAGACCGACCACTTTATAGCCTACCTGCGCGTAGCGAATTAGCAGTGGCAAGCCCACATAGCCAAGGCCAACAATGCCGATGACTGCTGTTTTATCAGTAAGTTTTTGGATGAGAGCGTTTTTCATGAGGAGTGCTTTACCTATAGGCGGCGAGTGCGGAACATAAAGCGAGCCCCTCGTTGAAGAGAGGTTGGCTGTGGAAGTGACTATATAGCGGAATTGCTCTCGGTATGCCAGCTAAAACAACCGCTTAATACAAGTCATGGGAGCGATAATCGATGTAATAGATTTTCCCGTGACGTTTCTCCAATTCACTGCCCACAAGCGTCACGCTTCCAGCTGCTTTGTGAGTTAGATAGGATCTAATCAACTCATAAGATGCGAACGGCACACTCACGCGCGCTAAAAGGCAGTCTTTATGGCGACCATCGATGACATCCCTCTGAAGCACTATTTCACCAATCGGATCCTCTGCTTCTTCTGGAGGAGGCTTTTTCCAATCTGCGCTTGGGAACAGCAGAACTTTACTATATTTCCCCACTTTGACTTTCTTCGACATGGTTGAAGTCAGAGAGCCCCTTAGACCGAGAATTAGCCGCTCATGATTCGGTGGAGAATCAAAAAGATTCATATACATGTAATCGTTGAACGAGACGTGCACTTCCCAATCCTGCACCTCGATTTGGTAGAAAAGCTCGTTCTCAAACTTTCTTCTGCGATGATTGTGGCGCATATTTCTAATTAAAAGTTGTGACAGGATATTCTTTTAACTCTGCAAGATATTCTGCAAGCGAGACCTGAGCCACACAAGGATAGGCACCCAGCGCGGGTAACAAACCCGAAGCAATCTTTTTGGCTAGCACGATAGCAGGGATGGTTGGGATATGTGGGCCATAGCCGTCCTTGGCGATGATGAACCATTGGCGCTTGTGTGCTGTGCCGTCCGGCGCAGTACCTTCGATGATCATATGCATCCCACCATCAGTAGAACCGAAGCGGTCGAACCAGTTGCTAACTGCCAAGAGCGTGGCGGCATGTTTAGGTAGGTTCAACGGCAGCCCCCATCGTACCAGCCACGAAAGCGCCCAGAGGCCAAGATGTAGCGGAGCCAATTCGACCCCGGCGGAGAAGCTTATCGAGCGGATGCCATAATGCGCAGGTAACACGTCGAGGTCGGGGATGTCGCAGTTTGCCATCCAGCGTTTGCCAAGGCTGGGATATTCCTGTCGATGCGCATTTTGCCAGCCATAGGCGCGTGCGTGACCAGCAAACGGGGCAAGCGGCGTGCCGACATAGGTGAGGATACCTTGGGTAGTTGCCAGTCCACGCTCGGCCTTTTGACCGGGGCTGATGCCAAAGCGCAAGGAGTCGATAGATGCGAATTCATGTTTGAAATGTTCGAGCACTGCTGATGACAGCCCCGGCACGGTACTGGCACCACTAATGACGCTCACGCCCTTAGCTTTAGCCGCAGCATCGAGTTGGGTAACGCCAGTCACGAAGGCGCGGCCATCGGCAAGGTCGATGTAATGAACGCCGTGCGCGATGCAGGTCTCGGCAACACGGTAGTCAGCAGTCTGGAATGGCCCGCACGTGTTTACCACCACTCTTGGCTGCAGGCGAGCGAGCTGCTCCGTGAGGGCACTGTTCACGTCAAACACGGCAGGTTTCGCGAGCGGTCCGAGTTCAGCAGCGAGCGCTTCGGCCTTCGCTCGATCCCGGCCGACGATAATGATTGGCACGTTAGCCTTCACCAAGGCGCGGGCGATACGCTTGCCGAAATTGCCGTAGCCGCCAAGGATGAGAACTTGCTTCATGCCGCTTCCTCAACATGGTTAAAGACGCCTTCTTGGTAGTACATTTTTCCGAAAATTGGGTGCTGAATATCGATAACGATTTTGAAGGTTTTCTCACCCATGTCGGAATGTACGAGGCGGGTTTTTCCGGGGTTAAATGGGCTTGGTAGCGGAATGCGCGCTTTGCCTATGCTGAAAAAATAACCGTTATCGCTGAAATGGAGGTTGCCGTCTTTCTCTGCCACCACGAGTTTCATACCCAAACCAAAACCCACGAATTCCAGCACATCACCATTTTCCGCAAGGCGCATATTGGAATTGAACGTGAACGGCTTCTTGCCTGTAAAGTAATATACGCGCTGCTTAAAAATATCAGGCATGCCATGTTTGCTGAACACCAGAATATCCGTCGCCACATCCTTGCCAACATGTGGCAGCAATGCACCGCTGAATCGAACAAGATTAGCCAGTACCACGCCGGTGAAAGAAGCCTCGACCCGTGTCATCGTACCTTGGTAGCGGATGGGCTTGTCCGGCGACGGGTTGGCATCGAAACGTTTTTGAATGTGAGGCGATAAGTTTTTCCATCGTTCGCCTACTTGCGATTTGAAAAGCTGGCCCTCGGAAAAAGTTGGAGTCGTCTCTGGCGTGGCTAGTATTACCTCCTTCACCTCGAAATTGCCTGCGTAGGCATAGACCTCGCCGAACCATGGGTGGAGAATAGCCATCTTCATGCGGAAGCTGGCTTCGCCAGTGGCTTCCTCCTCAGCGTAGCCCTTGCCGAACAACCAATGCAGCGGCATGGGGATATTGTAGCCAAGCACGCGCCAGACATACCCGCGATGGGTGAGGGTGACTTTGTTATTAGCAAAGCGGTAAGCAGCTCGCCAGCCGATACCAAGGCTCATATATTCTATCACCTCGTTTCCTCCCACGGGCACCATTCGTGAGCGGAAGTGGCATGGTGCTTTGCTGGGGAAGCGGAACTCGCGGTCAAAGACGAAGGCGCGCGAATCTGCCTCACTGCGGAAGGTAACGGTCGTGGGCACTTCCTTCCCCTGATAGGGCACAAGCAGTCCTGACCATTTCAACAGCGGCGCAAAGAGCTGCATCAGGCGCGATGCCCGCACTTCCATGATACCTTCGACTGTCACCGCATCGCGCGTGTAGGGCCGGTTGGCATAATGTTGATGCAGCACAGGCGGCATGCTGTGCCACGTGTCACGAAAGATTGACTTGAAGATGGGCGCTTGCTCGCTATTGGCCAAATTGTTGAGCTTGGGTACGCCCTTGATTCGGATCAGCGTGTTACGGGTGCCACGCATGGCTGGATAGAGCAGTGCAGCCACGCGCGGAGAACGAAACAGCACCGCGTTCATGCGATTGAACCAACCGACATTGCTGCCGAGCAAGGCCATGATGCTAAGCGCATCCGCCCCGTGATAATAGCGGCCGCCGAACTTGATGACCATGCCTGCATCGAGATCATAGCCCCGTTCGGTCACTTCACGCACCAGCGGCTGGTCAGCGCCATCACGTGCATTGATAAGATGGAGGGTGCCGACTGCCTCGCGGATGCGCAGGGCATGGGCTGCGGTGGCGTAGATAGGGCAGTCCCCATCATACACAAAATAAACGTCGCCTTTTAATTCCCCTGTCGCGGCTGGCTCCATAATGCTAAGTATAGTGCATGGATTACCTATTTCTCAAACTGATTCATATCCTGAGTGCTACTGTTTTGTTTGGCACCGGCATCGGCAGCGCGTTCTATATGTTCATGGCCAACCGCCGCAAAGACATCGCGGGCATCTATTTCGCCACCCGCCACGTCGTCATTGCTGACTGGCTTTTCACTACCCCGAGCGTCATCGTCCAGCTCGTTACCGGTGTTGCGCTCGCCCATACGCTGGGCTTGCCGCTGACGGAGGGCTGGGTGTTCTGGTCACTGATACTTTATTTCTTCGCCGGAGCCTGCTGGGTGCCAGTGGTATGGATGCAAATCAAAATGCGGGATATGGCAAAGGTGGCGCTCGAAACAAACACCGCGTTGCCTGACCGCTATTGGCGCTTTGACCGCCGGTGGATTGTCTTAGGGGCGCTGGCCTTCCCAGCAGTGGTGGCAGTCATTGGGCTAATGGTAATGAAGCCCTAGGCGTATCCAAGTGCGTCACTAGTTTCTTTAATGTTGCCCCTGTATGCCAATGGAAATAACAAAAAATTGGGTGCTGATATAGGGGTTTGGCGTGGACATCTTCTTCCACCCATCAGAATTCTTGAGCTCTACCCTTATTTTCACACAAGGAGAAAGAATTTGGGTTTTTGGATCTCTACCCATCGATTATGGGTCATAAGAATAATTAGGAATTTTTGATGCTTTTCCACGCGACAATGGTCGCAGGATTAAAGGCATTAACGCTCATCACATTTATACGCTCGTCCATGATTTCGATTTTCTTTTTATCTTGGAACGTGTGTAGCAGATTGACGAAGTTCTTATTGTATTGTTGCGCTGCTGACCATTTTGCAGCATTCATCGAAACGTTGTCGGCGCTGCCAATCTTTATGCTTTTAAGAGGGATACCGCGTACGCCAGGGGCCAAGTTCACATGTATCAATCCACCTAATTTGCGAAAAAACCGAGCTTTAACCCCAGAGATTATATTCTCGATTTGGCCGATCCAACTATCATGCCGCTCGCGCAATTTTTGGCAATTCGAATCATACTGCCACCCAATGGGTTCAAAATGCATGGCGTAACATGGGCCATTTCTCTCTATCATCGCCTCAATCAATTTCTCGGGCACCAGCGGTATTTGTTCAATAGAGTGTACAGAATAAAACAATACGCCATTGCCATTTTTTAGAAACGAAAAGTCTGGGCTGTAATAATCAAACGGTTGAATCTCCACCGCTTGGCCCGTAT
>CAUJIC010000019.1 GCA_963205305.1 Pseudomonadota bacterium
AATTACCTCCATTTGCTGTCGCGCTTGGCTCGGTGCCACAAAGCGCTAAGCTCGATAACTTATTGCCTGCGCCAGGAACCACCCCACAACAAACAACACCTGCGGTTGCTCAAAATCCTGTGTCTCAACCTATCGCACCGCCTGCGCAAGCAGCTACATTACCCATCGAAAATGAGCTGGCGCCACTACAAACCGCCGTGACCGAAAAAGCCACACTCTCGGCGGCATTGCAAACCACCAAGCTTGCTGACCCATTGCTAGCGCCAACCGATAACAAACAGGCGCCACCCACCGTTACAGTACAACCTGGCGCCGAGCGGCCAGCCTTGACACCCACCGCGCCCAACCAAATCAGTGCTAGCGTGATTGGCCACGATGCCGATGGCGCGAATATTCTGCACACGCCGTTTGCGACGCTTAAAGTATACACGCCGCAGCCATTGCCATCGGGCACCACGTTGCTGGTCAGCGCGCAGGTGGAAACGGATAGCGCTGTGACCCCTCATGCCAGCATTGCCGAGGAGCAACTGGCTAGTATTGTGCCCAAGGGCGACAAAGTGATCGATGATGTGCTGGCGTGGATGTTGACCAACCAGCCCGATATTGCTCGTGAGCTACAGCAGCGTTTGCCCAACATTCACCGTAATTTATCGAGCGGATTGTTGTTTTTTATCGCCGCCATAAAAGGTGGCGATGTGGGCGAAGTGATTGGCAAGCGCGCGCTGCGGCTGCTTGAAACGAGTGCTCCAGAGTTGCTCGCGCGACTGCGTCAGGAAGTTGGGCAAATACAGAGCAGCATTGCCGATTCGCCATTGGTGCATTGGACGCTTTACCCACTCTCGATGATGGGGGGACAGGAAATGCAGCATGCACGACTGTATGTGGGCAAAGAACCTAACGAGAACGCAGCAGCAGCCGGAGATACCAGCCGTGGGCAGCGCTTTGTGCTGGAAGTTGATTTATCACAACTTGGTTCGATGCAGTTTGATGGGTTTATTCGCAATAATGATGGTAAAAAATCCTTTGACCTGATGGTCCGTAGTGCCAACTCATTGGAACCTCAACTGGCGAACGAAATTCGCACCATTTTTGAGAATAGTTCGGCCATTACAGGCCTCAAGGGGCAGATTGTTTTTCAACAAGGTAGCCAGCATTTCATCCGCCCCATGGCCGATAGTAAGCCACGCAGCAATGGCGAGGGGCACAACACAATCCTTGCCTGAGGCGTCTGAGTGGGCTACCACCAACGCCATGAACGCACCTGCCCTCACTTCTCGCCCCGCTGCCACCATGGACGCCCTGCGTGCACTGGTGGCGACCGATTTGGCCAAAGTGAACCGCGTTATTTTAACGCATGCCCATAGCGATATCGCACTCATCAACGATTTAACGGCCCATATTGTGGCCGCAGGTGGCAAGCGCCTGCGCCCATCACTCACTATTGCTGCCGCCCAATTGTGCGGCTACACGGGTGAGCGCCACGTGAATTTAGCTGCCTGTGTCGAGTTCATTCATACCGCTACCTTGCTACATGATGATGTGGTGGATGCCAGCGACCTGCGTCGTGGCACCGCCACTGCCAATGCACTCTGGGGCAATAAATCCAGCGTGCTTGTGGGTGATTTTTTATTCAGCCGCGCCTTTCAGCTCATGGTCGCCGATGGCTCGCTCGACGTGCTGGCCATTCTATCCCAAGCCTCGGCCGTGATTGCCTCAGGCGAAGTGCACCAACTCATGGTCAGCCACGATTTATCCATCACCCAAGCGGTTTATGAACAAGTGATTGCCGCAAAAACAGCCGAGCTATTTGCCGCCGCGTGCGAACTGG
The DNA here is from genome assembly GCA_963205305.1 of Pseudomonadota bacterium. Taxonomy (GTDB): domain Bacteria; phylum Pseudomonadota; class Alphaproteobacteria; order Rickettsiales; family UBA3002; genus QFOX01. The sequence goes on from CAUJIC010000019.1 coordinate 1,829, forward strand.
GTGCGGTGGTCAGCAATCAACCCCAATGGCGCGAGCCGCTGCGGCGTTATGGCCATTGCCTTGGTATGGCCTTCCAAGTGGTAGATGATGCGCTGGATTACCGCGCAAACGAGACCGATATTGGTAAAGCCATCGGCGATGATTTCCGTGATGGAAAGGTTACGCTGCCCGTGATTGCCGCCTATGCCAAAGGCTCAACTAGTGAGCGTACATTTTGGGAAAAAGCCTTTGAGCACGGCACACAGGTTGATGAAGCCACCCTGCGCCAAGCCAATGCCTATATCGCGAAGGCCGATGCCTTCAATTTCAGCATCCATGTCGCGCAGCAATTTGCGGACGACGCCTGTGCTGCGCTTGCTAGCTTACCCGACGGCACGATAAAAGATGCAATGGTCAACGCTGCTATTTTCGCCGTCGAACGGTCGTATTAGTTAACGAAAATTCTATTCGATAACTGCAGGCTCGGCCGTATCATCGACTACGGTTTTAGTTTTAGCCTTAGACTTCACCACTTCCGCTGGCTTGTAATCGCCCTTGATGAGCCCCACCTCGCGGTAATAGCGCAATGCACCTGGGTGCAGCGGCGCAGTAATGCCTGCATTCACCATGCGGTCTTTCTCAAGCGTGGCAAACACAAAATGCAGCGACTTGAAGCTATCGAAGTTATCGAACACGGCTTTGGTTAGCTGGTAGACGGCGTTTTCATCGGCATCCGCCGTGGTAACCAACGTTGCTTTCACGCCGAAGGTGGCCGTGTTTTGCGGGTTACCCTGATACATGCCACCCGGAATGGCTGTGCGCGCATAGAATGGGTTTTCCGCTAGCAGCTTATCAACCTCTGGCCCTTCGACTGGAATGAGCTTTGCGCCGCAATTACTGGTCACTTCTTGAATCAACCCATTTGGGTGGCCCGCAGCGAATACCATTGCGTCAATTTTACCCGCACATAATTCCTTCAGCGCATCGGTTGGCTTTAGCTCCGAGGCAGCGGCAAACGAGTGTTTTGTCCATTTATGGGCTTCCATCAGGTTATGCATAATCTCGTACATACCTGAACCAACATCGCCCACATTTACGCGCTTGCCCTTAAGCTCGGCGAAGGTTTTGATGCCGCTATTTTTATCGACAGCAACAGTGAACATTTCGCTGTGCAACGAAAAGACTGAGCGTAAATCACGGAATGCAGGGCCGTCTGCAAACGCTGATTCCCCACGATAGGCATTATACTGCCAATCGGACTGCACAATGCCGAAGCTAATTTCGCCATCGCGCAGGGCGCGCAAATTGTAGACTGAGCCACCGGTCGATTCCACAAAGCAACGCACGCCGTGTTCTTTGCGACCGCGGTTCACAAGGCGACAAATAGCACCGCCTGCAGGGTAATAGACGCCCGTAACGGAGCCCGTACCGATGGTAACAATGTTCTCTTGAGCGCGCGACTCAGGCGCCGCAATAACTGCAACCAATGTAATGATAAAAGCAAACCACGATTTCATGTCAGTCCCTCGGAATTGGAGTGGGATAGTCAAATGCTAGTAGAGGCGATTCATGTATTCAGTCCAGAAGCGCTCCAGATTATGCATCGACTTGTTAACGTCGGTAAGGAACGCTAGACCAGGACTACGCTTGTCGAGATCAGCCACATTGCGCTCAATCAGCGCATCCATTTTAGCCACGAGCGCGGAGCCCTTCTCCGATAATTTAACGCGCGTGGAACGCTTATCATGCGGTGCCTTCTCTTGAATCAAGTAGCCCGACTCAACAAGATTTTTTACATTATATGATACGTTGGTGCCAAGGTAGTAGCCACGGTTGGTCAACTCGCCGACCGTCAGTTGATCGGGCCCAATGTTATAGAGAATCAAGGTCTGCACGTTGTTGATGTCCTCGACCTTTAAACGATCCAGCTCGCTTTTCACCACATCAAGAAAACGACGGTGTAGACGCTCGATGAGCAGGATAGTTTCGAGATAGACTTGTTTCATATCGTTAGGCTCCTAATAAATTCTCAAGTAGTTGTTTTGACACATTATCGTTGGTTAATCAAGTAGCGCGGGGTCAGATGTTAATCGTACCGTCACAATCGTTCCCTCGCCTAGCTTACTTTCAATCTTAATTTTGCCATGATGTAGTTCCACCAACCGTTTGGTGAGGGGTAAGCCTAGCCCCGCCCCTTCATACTTACGGTTCAACCCTGCATCTGCCTGATTGAACGTAGCGAACGCCTTACGAATAACGTCATCCGACATACCGATGCCATTATCCTCTATGCTGAGTGTAAAGTAATGGACGCCTTGCCGAGCTGATTCTGCGCGGATACGCACCGTTACTTTTCCCCCCTCATGGCTAAATTTAATGGCATTGGAGAGTAAATTCAGCAGAATTTGCACCATGCGCACAGGGTCAGCGATAAGCTTCGGCAGTTTTTCTGGGATATCGGTATAAATATCGACCTTACGCTGATGCGCCTGCCCTGCCACAATCCGCAGCGCTTTTTCGACAATTTTATTTACATTTAGCGATTCAAAGTGAGCGCTTAATTTACCCGTCTCGGCCTTCGTTAAGTCCAATATATCATTGATAACATCCAGCAGATGGCATCCTGAATCGTGGATATCATGGGCATACTCGACGTATTTTTTATTCCCGAGTAGCCCAAACTGCTGTCCGTGCAGCATGGCCGAAAACCCAATAATGGCATTGAGTGGTGTGCGTAGCTCGTGGCTAACATTCGCTAAAAATTGTGATTTAGCTCGACTTGCACTTTCTGCCGATTGTCGGGCGCGTTCAAGATCGGTGCTCTTGCGCGAAAGACGACTATCGCGATCTTCGATTTCCTTGAGCATGGCGTTGAACGAATCGGTCAGTGCCTGAATTTCCTGTGGTGGCATATCAAGTGCGCCCGGAACTACCCGCAGGCTATAATCCTTATAGAGCGACACACGTTGTGCAGTCGAGGCAATCTGACGCATTGGTTGGATAATAGCATGACGTAGCCTTAGACCAAACATCCAGCAAAAAAGTGCAAGGATGATGCTTAAAAAAACAGCTAATGCAAACCACGAAGCGACATTGGCAAACATCGGCGGTGCCTTGCCCACCAAAACAATACTACCTAAGGGTGTGGGCAAATTCTGACGTATAATTTTCGCCGAAGCATTGATATAGGAAGGAACCTTGCGCGCTTCATCAAGCGCATCACAAGAAAGCGCAAGTGCATCGCCTTTATCATAGGCAGCACCACGGTGCATCGCTACCATCCGTCCGCGCTGATCTAGGACACATCCTAGCATTGTCGTAGTATTGCTTGTGATATGCAAAAGCGCCGCCGTGCTTTGCACAGAGCTCAAAGCATCCTGATCTCCCAGATTAAGCGCTATCATACGAGCCTGAAGTGCGAGATTCTGTCGCGCCGATTCGCGCTGCTCGAGATAATAAACCGTCGCCAAGCAGGGTGTCAGAACTACCACGAACGCCACGCATAAAAGCGCAACGCTATTTCGGTATACATGCTGAATCGAAAAGGCCATGGAAACCATCTCTATCCCATTCATTCCCATAAATCATCAAGTGATTTCCGCTGATTCACAGTTACTTACCGAATATAACATTTGCGACACACCCCGTACCATGCTAACCGCCCATACATCAGGAGAACGAGACTATGTGTGGAATTATTGGGGTGATTGGAAACCAACAGGCAGCACCGCTGGTGCTGGATGCTCTGCGCCGCTTGGAATATCGCGGCTATGACTCGGCAGGAATTGCCACGCTGGTGGATGGTAATATCGACCGTCGCCGCGCACAGGGTAAGCTTTCCGCACTGGCGGATTTACTGCAATCACAACCTATTGCTGGCACCATTGGCATTGGCCACACGCGCTGGGCCACCCATGGCCTTCCCACCGAGGCGAACGCCCACCCACACGCCACCAGCAAAGTGGCGGTGGTGCATAACGGCATTATCGAGAACTTTCAGCAATTGCGTGCAGAGCTCGAGAAAGCTGGGCATGTGTTCACCAGCCAGACGGATACTGAAGTGGTGCCGCAGCTAATCACCTTCTACCTCAACCAAGGTAAAACCCCGCGCGAGGCCCTTTCGGCCTGCCTAAAACGCCTTGAGGGTGCCTTTGCACTGGGCATCATTTTTGCCGATTCACCCGATGCAATTTATGCAGCGCGCCTTGGCTCTCCGCTCGCGATTGGCTTTGGCAATGGCGAGAATTACTTGGGTTCGGATGCAGTGGCACTTGCCCCCCTCACCCAAAAAATATGCTATCTGAACGAAGGTGACTGGGCGGAAATTCGCCGCGATGGCGTGAGCATTTTTGATGCCGATGATAAGCCTGTCGAACGCCCCATTAAAATCTCGGCACTCACGGGCGCAACCACGGGCAAAGGCGAGTTCCGCCATTTCATGCTCAAGGAAATTTTTGAGCAGCCTTCGGTCATCGGCCAAACGCTAAATGTTTATTACAACCCCACCACCAGCCGAGTGACGTTGCCCAAGCTGGCGTTCGATTTGGCAGCTATCAATCATGTCACTATTGTAGCCTGTGGCACCTCGTTCTATGCGGGTCTCACCGCGCGTTACTGGCTTGAATCGCTGGCCAAAATATCTGTGGATATCGATGTCGCATCCGAGTTCCGCTACCGCGAGCCCATCATGCCTAAAGGTGGCCTCACGATTGTCATTTCGCAATCAGGCGAAACAGCGGATACGCTCGCCGCGTTACGTTACGCAAAAGCGCAAGGCCAGCATACGCTCGCCATCGTTAACGCGCAAGAATCGAGCATGAGTCACGAGGCGGAAGCCACACTCTACACCCATGCAGGCCCTGAAATTGGCGTGGCCAGCACTAAAGCGTTCACCACCCAACTGACGGTGCTGGCGTGCTTTGCGCTCGCGCTATCGGAAGCGCGCAAAACGCTGGATGCACCAGAAATGGCACGCCTGACGCATGCGCTGGCCGAAGTTCCCTCACGCGTTTCAGAAGTATTGCACACTGCCGACGCCATCGAAAAACTGGCGGGCAAAGTGCAGCACGCCAAGGATATGCTGTTCATTGGACGCGGCACGTCGTTTGCCATTGCCCACGAGGCCGCGCTGAAGATGAAGGAAATCTCATATATCCATGCTGAGGCCTATGCCGCTGGCGAAATGAAGCATGGCCCCATTGCCCTCATCGATGAATCTGTGCCTATCGTTGCCATTGTACCACATGATAAATTGTTCGAAAAAACTGCGAGCAACATTCAAGAAGCGGCAGCGCGTGGCGGCAAAATCATCGCATTCTCGGATGCCAAAGGTATTGCGGAACTTGGCACTATCGTCAGCGAATCCTTCACCCTGCCCGATGTGCACCCGCTGGTTACCCCTATCCTCTATGCCATCCCCGCGCAGTTGTTGGCCTATCACACGGCTGTACTGAAGGGCACGGATGTTGACCAGCCACGTAATCTCGCCAAATCGGTGACGGTGGAATAAACTATCCCCAACCAGATGACCAGAAATAGCATTTTTAACAGTGACTTAGATCAATTCACTGAGAAAACCACTATCGCATTGTCATCAAACTGTAACAATTCTCCGCTACACTGACGTTGTAACTGATGCTAATCTAACAATTACAAGTCGCTCACAGCAGAAATTAACCATTAATTAACCAAATGGGTGTAAAAATAGCTTTATAAAGATTAATTAAAAAGCATTGTACCACGCCTAATAGCAAGGAATTGGCCATGAAACGCTTCCTTTTTGTAGTCTGCTTAACGCTCGCTAGTGCATCTACAGGCATGGCACAGACAAGAACAATACCATTACCGCGCATTCCAACACCACCCGTTACAATGCCCGTTACTTTACCGCCTAGTGTGAGTGTAAACCCAGGCGCAGTTCTGCCAACTGCAAGTAGCGCACAAAATACAATTCAACAAAGCCTATTGCAGAATTTGCCACCCGGCGTAACTGCAAGCATCAATACAGCGATGAACTTAAGTTCGTCGCTGTCGAGCAGCTCGCTGCAACAGGCCGCAATGAATACCATCACAAGCGCCTTATCTTCATATCTGCCTAGCGGCTTCACGGATGCTTTCAGCGCACTCAGGAATATTATTTCGACTGTAACCTCGGTTCAAAACGCAGCGAGCGCTGGTATGCCCTCACTTGCGAGCATTACACCAACGGTTCAATTACCAACTGCAACCTTGCCAACAGTACCTACAGTTCCGACTGCTAACTCGATTACAGCGCAAGCCACAACTGCATTCAGACGTGCAGAAACGCAGAATTTCAGATTAGTGGCAAACGAGTTGGCGCGGGTACGTCGCCAGGCAATGAATCAGGCTAGGCAAATTGGCACTTCCATGGGCTTTAGTGGTGCAGCTATGCAATCACTCATTAACAGTTGCACCTCAGAGCCGAATAATTGCCAAAGCGCAGCAACGGCTATTGCGACACGATACGCAACGCAAAGAGCATTAAATCAAGTGACCGCCTCGAACACCCCGTTTGCACTTAAGCGCATCATCTATGCCTGTGCATTGGGCAGTAGCAAAAAATGTCAGGACACAGCCGAGCGCAAAGTGTTAGGTGAAGTTGCTAAGGGTATATCGACAGGTCTATCGAATGCACTAGGTATGCGCGTTCACATTAGTGCTCAGGGTTATGCCTCATTTATTACGCGCTCCGATTCTTCGGAAAGAAATGGCGACATTGTATCAGCTAGACGGCGTGGCGTGGTCATCACGAATACCTACGTGTCCAGAACCGATACGGGTGTTATACAGTTTTAACACATCCCTACACTCGCTATATACCCTAATCGCACTGGATTTAGCCCCGAGCTAGGCCTATAGTTTTGCCTAACTCGTGAGGCTTTTTGTATGAATTCCAATCCATGGCATGTCGATGTCATCACCCTAATGCCTGATATGTACCCAGGCCCCCTTGCACATTCACTGATTGGCGATGCACTGGCGCGCAACATATGGCAACTCACCGTCACGGATTTGCGCAACTTTGGTACGGGCACTCACAAAAAAGTAGATGATACGCCGGCTGGTGGCGGCGCGGGCATGGTGCTCAAGCCCGATGTGGTGGATGCGGCTATTGTGGCTGCAAAAAAACAAACGCCGAATGCCCAGCTTGTCCATTTCAGCCCACGTGGTGAGCGCCTAAGCCAGCCGCTACTGCGCGAACTTTCGCAGATGGATCTGATTTTGCTGTGTGGGCGTTATGAGGCGGTGGATGAGCGCGTGCTGGAAAAACACCAGCCGCGCGAAATCAGCCTGGGCGATTTTGTGCTCACAGGTGGCGACATTCCCGCTATGGCGCTGATTGATGGCTGTGTGCGCCTGCTGCCAAGCGTGGTGGGCAAGGAGGCAAGTCTTGGAGAGGAAAGTTTTGGCGATGGCGATTATGCCAACTTGTTGGAATACCCGCACTACACCAAACCCAACGAGTGGGAGGGGCGCAGCATCCCCGATGTACTGCTCAGCGGCCACCACGAAAACGTGCGCAAATGGCGGCTCGAAAAAGCGAAGGAAGTGACGAAAGCTAGAAGGCCGGATTTGTTAGATAAGGGCTAAGCCAGCGCAATGTCAGGTGCGTCGATGGCTTTCATGCCGACGACATGGTAGCCCGCATCCACATGCAGGTTTTCACCGGTGGTGCCTTGGCCGAGATCGGATAGCAAGAACAGACCTGCTCCGCCCACGTCTTCAATCGTGGTATTGCGCTTGAGGGGGCTGTTAAGCTCGTTCCATTTCAGGATATAACGGAAATCGCTGATGCCCATAGCCGCTAGGGTTTTGATGGGGCCAGCCGAGATGGAGTTCACGCGGATATTTTGCCCACCCAAGTCTACCGCAAGGTATTTCACGGATGTTTCGAGCGCAGCTTTGGCGATACCCATGACATTATAATTCGGCGTCACACGCTCAGCCCCCAGATAGGTCAGCGTCAACATCGAACCTCCGTTATTCATCAGCGCAGCAGCGCGCTTGGCCACTGCGGTGAAGGAATACACGCTGATATTCATTGTCATCAGGAAGTTATCGAGTGACGTATCGACATAGCGGCCTTCGAGTTCTTTTTTATCGGAGAAGCCAATGGCATGGACAACGAAATCGATGCTACCCCATTCTTTTTCCAGAGTTTTGAATACGCTATCAACGCTGTCCATGTTCGAGACATCGCACGGCAAAATGAGTTTGCCGCCGACCGATTCAGCCAGAGGCCGCACACGGCGTTCGAGCGCTTCGCCTTGGTAGGTAAAAGCAATCTCGGCGCCCTGTGCGGCTAGATACTGGGTGATACCCCACGCAATCGATTTATCATTCGCAACCCCCATTATAAGGCCACGTTTCCCCTTCATGAGGGTTCCCGTTGGGATGGTGGATTCGGAAAATTCGTTGCTTGAAGTCATGAAAAACTCGAACTTTGATAATTAATCGGAAACAATCTGCCAGCTGCCATCAGGTTGACGGCACGCGGTACCATAACCATTTTGGGTTTTACCGCCAACCGTGATTTTATTCTGGAACTCACGGCAATATTGGCCAGTTTGGTTTTTGTAAGGCGCCGAAGGGATGACCACGCCAGAATTACCTGAATCTGGGTTACTCCATGGCAGTGCCTTGCCCGAAGTGCCGCTTTCGAGGGCGCGTTGCGCGGTTTTATCGTAGTAGTTCAAATCTGCACGATCGAGTGACGCACCCACCGAGTTACCAAGACCCGCGCCAAGCAAGGCGCCAAGTGCCGTGGTTACTAGACGGCCATCACCTTTACCAAATTGGGCACCTGCAACGCCACCCGCGATTGCGCCAACGCCAGTACCCCAATCTTGTTTGCTGAAGCCACCTGCACCGCCAGTAATACCACCATTGCGGGCGTTATTAGCATTCTGTTGACCATCGCATGCGGCAAGCAGTACCACCGATGCAGAAACAGCAGCGAGTGTTTTAAGGGTTAATTTCATGGTGTTCTCCGTAAATTGCATAAGTTTCATGTTGCGTGGGTTATTCCACAAGGCTGCGTAATCTTCAAGAAATTCTCGAAGGATAACGCACACTAAGTATTACAGGCTATAACATGGGTGGCTGAAGCGAAGCTGATGGGGCTTTACGAGCCCTTAGCATCACCAATACGAACAAAATTCCCCCTATAATCGCAATCATGCCGCCAAGCCCCATCACCCCAAGGGCTGCCTTGACCTCAGGGGCCAAATTCTCGAAGCCCCCTGCCGTCTTGCGCAACACCCCGTAACCGCCTGAATAGGCTAGACCGCCAATATGCATCAACTGCCCCACGCCATAGATAATGGGCTGATAAAATGCGAGGCGGTTAGCACCCACCGATTGATAGCCAAATTTGGGCAGCATGGCATAAGCAAAACCCATAAGGGCAAGCGTGATAGCGACAATCTGCCCGTGGTAATGCGCGGGGATGCCAACATTTTGGCCAGAGATCATGAGGCCCAGCGCACCCCCTGCCACAAACAGAACGAGCGACGCGATAATAGAAGCAGCATAAGCACGGTGGCGCCAATGGAAGGTGCCGCGCACCAATTTGCCAACCACCAAGAGGGCAAGCAAACCTGCGCCAAGGCCGCCCCACTCCTTCATGATGCGCGTTTGGAAATAGGTGAAATCACCACTATCGAAACCATGGATGGCAAATCCCGCAAGGCTTATCACTGCACCCACCGTCGCTAACCCGTAGGCAAGCGAAACCCAGCGACGCTTTTCAAATGGCATATCGAGCGCCTCAAGCAAGCCAACCCATGCTGCCATCATCAGCAGCGCGAACGCAAACTGCCATATATGCCCACCTGCCCAAAACAGGGTCTCGAAATGCTCGTCATGCGGTAAACCACTCGGCATAAAACGGGCACTCAGGAAAAACCCAACAAGTGCCAGCGCAACGCATACACTTGCATGCAAATAACCTAACTCCACAAGGCTAAGGTTACGCACCCGTGCACGGCAGCAATGGGTGACCAGCACAGGGATGAGCAACGCCACCATGCCCGCCGCTAGCAGCCCAAGCGAGAGGAAGAACAACCCGTTATAAAGTACAGGGATGTAGTTGCTTTTCACCACCTCCCACTCGTGGTTCAGAGGCGAAAGCGCCATCAGCGCGGTAGCGGCCGCCACACAACTAAGCGCAGCTTTGGGCCAATACGGGAACCTGCCCTCGTAGCGCTGCATGATGCCAGCCACGCCCATGCCAAGAAAGCACAAGAACCACATGAGCACCGAGAGATCGACATGCACCACCAGCGCCACATCGAACAGGCCTTGCAACACGGGAATTTGCTTCAGCTGCGGCGTGCGCGCCACCACCAGAATAATGGCAAAAATGCCTGCTATCGCAAGCGCTGCCACGCCAAGGCGCAGCCATTTCTCGGAGAGTGTTTTTGGATTTTTCATGCCGCGCACCATAGCGATGATTATGGCAGCATCAAGCGCTATTCTATAGAGCTTGCGAGGGCTGATTTTCTATTCTAAACCACGCGCCATGAACCCCATTGCCCCCCTTCCCCAATTCCGCGCGTCCATTGCACGCTGGCTGTTCGTTTGCCTAATACTCATTGGCGTCATGGTTATCCTTGGTGGGGTGACACGGCTGACGGAATCGGGCCTTTCGATTGTGGAGTGGAAATTATTTTCAGGCACTTTGCCACCACTTAATGAATCCGCATGGCAGGCCGAGTTCGACCAATACAAATCCACCCCGCAATTCCTAAAAGTGAACGCGCACTTTGCGCTCAGTGATTTTAAACAAATCTACTGGCTGGAATACCTGCACCGCCTGCTCGGCCGTGTGATTGGCTTAACGATTGTGCTACCGTTTTTGTATTTCGTGGCGCGCAAACAACTGCCACGGCGTTTATTTTGGCGCGGGCTAGGCATCTCTATCCTTGTCGGCGCACAGGGCACCGTGGGCTGGGTGATGGTGGCTAGCGGCCTTATCGAGCAGCCGCGCGTGGCACCCATTAAACTGGGCTTGCACCTGCTGCTCGCCTTCAGCCTCTTCTGCCTTATCCAATGGACGCGCTGGCAAGTGCTCGACAAGGCACGCAGCACCAGCAGCCCTACATTTGCACGCGGCGTGCGCGTAGTATTTGCCTTCATTGTGTTGCAAATTTTTATGGGTGCCTTGGTTGCTGGGTTGCGCGCGGGGCTAAGTTACAACACCTACCCACTTATGGATGGGCAGCTTATCCCCGAAGGGCTATATGCACTGGCGCCATGGTGGCTGAACCATTTTGAGAGCATCCTCACCGTGCAGTTTCAGCACCGCATGGGGGCGATTGCGGTCGCACTTGCCATTTTTGCCGTGGCAGCCTGTGGCTGGAAATATGAGGCATTGCGCCGCGCACTGGGTATTGTTACCATTACAGTTATTGTTCAATTTGCGCTGGGGGTGGCTACCTTGCTTAGTGGCATCAATCTTTGGTTAGCAAGCGCGCACCAGTTTTTTGCCTTGGGCTTGCTTTCTCATTTCTTGCTGCTGCTATACCTGTGCCCACTTGATACAAATCAACACAGACCGAAATAATTCACTTAAATGAGCAATAATGCCCTGAAATCACTTGCCCGCAACTGTGGGTTTCAATAAAACGCAAAAAACGCAGTGGATGTATGACCAATTCAGCCCCCACCGATTACAATGCTATTTTTTCCGACGCGATTAGCCAAATTCGCGCCGAGGGTCGCTACCGTGTCTTCACGGAACTAGAGCGCCTTGCTGGCCAGTTTCCGCTTGCCCATTCCACTCGCACGGGGCGCGATGTGATAGTTTGGTGCGCGAACGATTACCTTGGCATGGGGCAACACCCTGCCGTGATCGGCGCCATGAAAGCTGCGCTGGATGGCATGGGCGCTGGCGCTGGCGGCACTCGCAATATTTCGGGCAACCACAATAAAATCACCGCGCTTGAGGCAACCGTTGCCGAGCTTCATAACAAAGAGGCTGGCTTGGCGTTCACCTCGGGTTATGTGGCGAACGAGGCCGCGCTCAGCACGCTTGGCGCAATGCTGCCCGATTGCGTGATGTTCAGCGATGCGGATAACCACGCCAGCATGATTCATGGCATTCGCCAATCCAACGCCGAGAAAAAAATCTTCCGCCATAACGATGTCGACCACTTGGCCAAATTGCTCGCCGCGACAGATTACCGCCGCCCGAAAGTGATTGCGTTCGAGTCCGTCTACTCGATGGATGGTGATATTGGTAGAATCAAGGAAATATGCGCGCTTGCACGGCAATACAATGCCCTCACCTACCTCGATGAGGTGCATGCGGTAGGCATGTATGGCGCGCGTGGCGCAGGCATAGCTGAGCGTGAAGGGCTGATGGATGAGGTCGATATTATCCAAGGCACACTTGCTAAAGCCTATGGCGTGATTGGTGGCTACATTGCTAGCAGCGCCGTAATTGTCGATATGATTCGCAGCTTTGCACCCAGCTTCATTTTTACCACCACTCAGCCGCCCGCCATTGCCGCAGGCGCGGTGGCCAGCATCCAGCACCTCATGCAATCCTCGGTCGAGCGTGCGCAGCACCAAGCTAATGCCGCCACCATGAAAACCATGCTGGCACAGGCGGGCATCCCCGTGCTCGCGAACGAGACCCATATCGTGCCTGTGATGGTGGGCGATGCCGTGAAATGCAAACAAGCCAGCGATATCCTGCTCGAAGAATATAATATGTATGTGCAGCCAATTAATTACCCCACGGTACGTAAGGGAACCGAGCGCCTACGTGTGACACCAACCCCCTTCCATAGCCACGCGATGATGGAGCAATTCCGCGATGCGTTGGTCGAGGTATTCGCCCGCCTCGATATCCGCTATGGTGCTGAGGCAGCCAAGGCCGCAGACCTACAATTGGTAGCCTAAGCATCCATATTTACATGCTTTCGCCAGTGCAATTTTACAACATTTTCATGGGATTGCCGCCAAAATGTGCCTGCTTTGTGGCACCGAGCGCACTTTGCAGTTGCTAACCGCGCCAGTGCCATAGAAATTCTGAGCTAATAGTTTCTCAAACGAGGTGTTGGCTATGGTGAACAATTCTCGCACTACCGATTTAGGCACCATCCTGACCGATGGCGCTAGTGGCTTTTCGCCCCGCAAGCGCACGGGCGTTGGCTTGTTCTTCCATCTCTTTGTTATCGCTTCCATGGTCATTTTGGCGGTGGCACTTTTGGTCTATTACCAATCACCCAGAGGATGCGCGCTAGCAATGGCTATCGGCTTCAGCTTTTTGGTGATTATCGAAAATGTGCAGAAGCTAAAACGCACCAAAGATTCGCTGGAATTCATGAATGCGCTTTTTTCGTCGGCCTTGGGCAGTGGTTATAAGTTCTGCTTCATTGTCAAAAGCTCTGACGACATTGTATTCTACAACCGCCCATTTCAGACCATTTTCCCTGCCTATATCATGGAAAAAGGGCACACACTTGCACGCTTGCTGAGCCTTTACAACGTTACGCAGGTCGACAAAGATATTCTCTATGGCTTCATATCATCGAATAGTAGCGGGAACGTTAAAATTAAGGTGCGCTCCAGCCTCGAATCCGAAGGTGAAATGCTTAGCTTTTTTGTCGAGCCGATTGAGCGCCCCACGGGTTTCTTCCTCGTTCGCGGTAAATAGCACGTTGCATCGAGCTGGCGCCTGCTCTAAAGCCCCTTGCCTATGGCCGCGCGCGTACTCCTAGCTCTTGAAGATGTTTTCCTCACGGTGGGATCGCGCCTGCTGTTTTCAGGGTTGAACATTCATATCAGTGAGGGCGACAAAATCTGCCTCGTGGGGCGTAATGGCGCGGGCAAAACCACCCTCATGCGCCTCATCATGCAAGAAATTGACACCGATTCGGGCAAGAGCTTTGTGCTGCCTGGCTGCCGCATTGGTTACCTCGCCCAGCAAATCGATTTTAAACCCGAGCAGCGCGTGCGTGATTTTGTCATGCATGGCATGCCTGTTGAAAAGCGCAGCGAGGAACTGAACCACCGCGCGGATATTGTCCTCACCCCGCTCGGCCTCGACCCCGATGCGCCGATGGGGCACCTCAGCGGTGGCCAGTTACGCCGTGCCGCGCTGGCACAAGCATTGGTTGATGAGCCTGATATTTTGCTGCTCGATGAGCCTACCAACCATCTCGACCTTGAAGCGACCTTGTGGCTGGAGCAATTCCTCGCCCGCACCCGTAGTGCCATTATTTGTGTGAGCCATGACCGTGCATTCCTCAACGCCTTTACCCACCGCGTATTCTGGATCGACCACGGCACGGTGCGTAACTGCCCCGTGGGCTATGCGGATTTCGATGAATGGGCAGAAAAGGTGCTGGAATCCGAAGCGCGTACGCTCGCCAATATGCAGAAAAAACTAGAGCAGGAGCTGGATTGGACCCAAGGCGGCGTAACGGCGCGGCGCAAGCGCAACATGCGGCGCATGAACGAACTGCACCGCCTGCGCGCCAAGCTGCAAGCCGATAAGGCGGCCTATAATTCCAAAATTCAAGCCATCGACATCGACCCGCTGAAACCCACGCCAGCCAGCAAAATCGTCGCAGAATTTAAAGGTGTCACCAAAACCTTCGAGCGCGAAGGTAAGAAAATCCGTATCCTCGATAATTTTTCGCGGCGGATTTTAAAGGGCGATCGCATCGGCATTTTGGGGCGCAATGGCTCGGGCAAATCTACCTTCCTCAAAATGCTGATTGGCGAGTTGGAGCCTGATAGCGGCCTAGTGTTCCGCAGTAAAAAAATCGACCTCGCCTATTTCGACCAGCACCGCACCGCGCTCGACCCCAAGGATACGCTGTGGCACACCCTCGCGCCCAATGGCGATTATGTTTATATTGGCCAAGGTGAGGACCGCAAACACAAGCATGTGGCGGCCTACCTTAAGGATTTCCTGTTCGACCCTAAACGCGCGAAGGACGAAGTGGGCACACTCAGCGGCGGCATGCAAAACCGACTGATGCTGGCACGCACGCTGATTAACCCTGGGAATTTGATGATCCTCGATGAGCCAACGAACGACCTCGACATGGATACGCTCGACATGTTGCAGGAGATTCTGGCAAACTACCAAGGCACGCTCATCATCGTCAGCCATGACCGCGATTTTCTCGACCGCACGGTGACGGAAGTGCTCGCCTTCGAAGGCGAATCACAGATTGATTCGTACATTGGTGGTTACAGCGATTACCTTGCAGCGAAAGAAGCCAAGGTAGCTAAAAAGGTGAAGGCGAAGCCAGCGCAGCTGGCCGCGCAGCCTGTTGTTGAAAAAGCAGCACCAACACCTGAAACAAGCAAACTTAGCTTCACCGAGCAGCATGAACTAAAAAAACTACCCGATGAAATTACGAAGCTAGAGCGCGAGCTGGAGCCACTGAAAGCCGCGCTTGCCGACCCCGAGCTATACACACGCGATCCTCAGGTATTTGACCGTTCGTTACGCCACCTCACTCGTATCCAGCAAAAGCTGGAGGCCGCAGAGGCACGCTGGCTGGAGCTGGAAAGCAAGGCGAATTAAATCTCGCCCATGCACCATAGTAGAATCGCTTTCTGTACATGGAGGCGGTTTTCAGCCTCATCGAACACGAAGGATTGTGGGCCATCGAGTACCGCATCGCTCACTTCCTCACCACGGTGGGCAGGCAGGCAGTGCAGGAAGATAGCGTGCTTTGCGGCTTTGGCCATCAACGCCTCATTCACCTGAAAGCCGTTGAAGGCTTGTTTGCGCGTCAGCGTATCATCATCGCCCATACTGACCCATGTGTCGGTGTTCACCACATCCGCACCCGCTACAGCATCTGCGGGATTGGTGGTGAGGCGCACCTTGGCGCCTGCCTTTTTGGCACCTTCGAGGAATTCTGCATCGGGTGGCAAGCTGGCTGGGCAGGCAAGCACCAGTTCAAAATCCAGCTTCTCGGCCGCCGTGATCCACGTGTTAGCCATGTTGTTGCCATCACCCACCCACGCAATTTTTTTGCCTGCAATGCTGCCGAGTTTCTCTTCAATCGTCAGCACATCGGCCATCACTTGGCAGGGGTGCAGCAAATCCGTCAGGCCATTGATGACGGGAACGGAGGAATACTGCGCCAGCTCCATCAACGTGTTGTGGTGATAAGCACGCAGCATCATGGCGTGGCAATAGCGGCTCAGCACGCGCGCCGTATCGGCAACGGTTTCGCCGCGCCCTAGCTGCAAATCATCCTTTTGCAACACCACGGGATTTCCTCCCATTTCGCGCATACCTACCTCGAACGACACGCGCGTGCGGGTGGAATTTTTTTCGAAAATCATGGCGAGCGACTTGCCCGAAAGCGTATGCTCCTCGCCCACGCTGCGCTTAACTTTGCGGCGCTGCGCCTCGGTGAGGATGTTGACAATCTGTTCGCGCGATAAATCACGTAGGTCGAGAAAATGTGGCATAGTTTACTCCTTCAAAGCGGATTCTATTACTTCAAGCGCGTGGGTGACGTGACTTTCGTCAATAATCAGGGGCGGCACAAGGCGGATGACATTGGTGACCGTGGGCGAGGTAACTAGCCCACGCGCCAGTAGTTTGGCCGCAATCTCGCGCGCATCGCCCACAGGTTCAATGCCGAGAATGAGCCCGACACCGCGCACCTCGCGAATTTTATCGGGCTGCGCAGATTGAATTTTTTGAAGGCCCGTTAGCAGTTGTTGACCCCGCGCACGGACATTCTCGAATAAACCATCTGCCAATAACAAATCGAGCGCGGCATTGCCCACGGCCATCGCGAGTGGGTTATTATTGTAAGTTCCGCCATGGCAACCTGCGGGCAGTACAGCGCCCACGCGTTCGGTGACGAGCGTTGCACCGAGCGGGAAGCCACCGCCTATTCCCTTGGCCGAGGAAACAATATCGGGCGTGATGCCAGCGCGTTCATGCCCCCACATGCTGCCCGTGCGGCCATAGCCACATTGCACTTCGTCGCACATCAGGAGTATCCCCTGCTCATCGCATAGCGCACGCAGTTGCTTTAAAAATTCGATGGAAGCGACATGGATACCGCCCTCGCCTTGGACTGGCTCGATGAGGATACCTGCCGTGTTTTTGCCCACGTGGCGCAGCACAGCTTCCATATCGTTCAGCGGTACACGATCGAAGCCCGTCAGCATTTGGCCGAAGCCTAAGCGAGCGTAATCGTTCCCGCCTGCGGAAATACCACCATAGGTGCGGCCATGAAAACCACCCTCGAAGGTGATGATGCGGTGGCGATAGGGCTGGCCTGTTTCGTAGTGGTAGCGGCGCATGAACTTGATGCCTGCCTCCACCGCCTCGGTGCCGCTGGAGCAGAAAAAGACGGAATCCGCAAAGGTAGCATCCACTAACCGCTGCGAAAATTCCTCAAGTTGGGGGGTGATGAATTGGTTAGAACAATGCCACAAGTTGGCACCTTGGCGCGTCAAGGCTTCCACCAAATGCGGGTGGCTGTGGCCAAATGCGTTGGTGGCAATGCCTGCCGCAAAATCGAGGT
>CAUJIC010000020.1 GCA_963205305.1 Pseudomonadota bacterium
CAAAGCGCGTTAGCAGATTTACAAACAGGAACGCCAATTCAACAAGATGCGCTGGCGCTATCGAGCGAGGTATATGCTCATGTTACAGAACGCTTAGAGGCTGATATTCTGCAAGGGACTGACCGCCACAGGCAGCCGGAACGGATGCAGTGATGGCAGATTCGAGTGAATACACCGATCCTAATGTGCCTCTCACCGACGACCAGCGCCGCCGTATACGCGATATTGCGCGTGATATTCCCGCTTATGTTTCGCACTTTATTGAAGCAAGGATGCGTGACTCTAATGAACTTACAGGTTCTGTGCTGTCGCCCGAACAACGCGAGGAACAGCAAGCCTATGCAGCGCGCCTTACCGAAACATTTACACCGCTTTTGAAGGGGGCGTTTGAGCAGATTCCGTATACGACGGAAATGTTAACCGCACGTTTGGAAGAAAGCATGCGCCAATTGGCGGCGAAAGCATTTTCAGACAAAGTTACCCATGAGGATTCATCGTTTTTTTCGATGGTTTCGACGCGCTACAGCCAATTATGCGTAGCGATGGAAAAAGAGATTTTGTTCGCACCCGAAAATTTGCCAACGCCACCATCGCGCGGACGGGACCATTAGCACCATGGAACATCAACCGCTCAGTAGTCGTTCCGTTGCATGGCTAGAACGTTTCGGTACGCCCAATGCCGATTTTGTGCGTGTGGTATTAGGTGGGCGTCAATTTGCCGCCCATGACGACGAAATGACGCCGTTGAAGGAGCATGCAGGGCAGCTTGCCCAAGCGTATAACGAAGTGATTAACGTGATTATGAACCATGAGGCCGAGCCCGAGGGCGAGCACCGCAGCTATCGCCAGCTGGCCCAACAACTGAGGCGTGGCAAGGAGATGGTGCGCGCCCGATTGATCACCGAGGCGCAATCATGGGAGGCGCCGATAACACTCAGCGACGCACAGCAAAGCGCATTGATGCATGTGTACGACGCATGGTGCACGCGCGTTGGCCATAATATTGGTGCGGGTGGCCGGCAGCGCTAGGTGCGCTTTTCTTTAAAAAATGCCCTGAGTAACGCGCCACATTCGGCTTCCATGACCCCGCCGATAATTTCGGGCGTGTGGTGGCAGGTTGCTTGCGCAAAGACGCGGGCGCCATGCTCGACCCCACCGCCTTTAGGATCGTAAGCGCCATAAATGATTTTACCGATTTTGGCATGCGCCGCCGCTTGCGCGCACATGGCGCAGGGTTCGAGCGTGACATACAGCGTATATTCCTCGAGATATTTGCGGCCCAGCTTGCGGCAGGCCATTTGGATGGCGAGCAACTCGGCATGCGCCGTGGCATCGCGCCGCTGCTCGACCTCGTTATGAAAACTCGCGATCACCTCGCCATTCGCAGCCACAATACTGGCGGCAATGGGCACTTCGCCCGCCTCGGCAGCGACGCGAGCAATGGTAAGCAGGGATTGTATGGGTTGAGTGGACATTGAGTTTACTCACGGTTGCTGAAAATGGCGGCCTGCGTTGTCGTGTCAGCTGCTCAGTCGGTTACGTAGCGCCGCTACGCGCCCTCCTAAGCGCTCCGCCACTCCTAGCATCCCATCCATTTTGAGCAACCTCTAGTGTGAGGTAGGGTGAGAAAAGTGTTGATTACGCGTCGGTTTTGTTCTCGCGCACCATGGCGAGTATCAGTGCCTCGCACTCGGCCTTGCTGATGGGGGTCGCGTGAAAGAGAATATCCATTTTAGGGCCGGGCACAAAGCCTACGCCTGCGTGGTAGATCTCGGCTTCGCCTTCATCGCCCTTGAGCGCCTCGATGCGGCAGGGTGAGCCATCGTAATTGAAATAACTGTAGGTATTACTCACGGCCTTTTCCTTTCTTTTTTAGCGCGGACAGATCAAGCGTATGGTTGACTGCCGCAATGGCACCATCGGGGATGCGATGCTCTGGCGCCAGATTTTCGTTGGCTTCGAGCGCTTCTTTGACCCACAAATTACGAAACGGTTCTTTGGCGGAATTCATATAACAAGCATGGGTTAGCTGGTTGCAGCGCTGTAGCTGCATCATGGCGGCGGCGACCTCTTTACGCGATGATTCGTGGTGGATGATAGGCAGTGGAAACAAGCCAATGGCGTCGCCATGCGCGCGCATGTAGTTGCGGTAGGATTTGATATCGCTCATGGTTTTGAAAATGGGCGAGTAATAATTGCCAGCCTGACTATTGGGGAGATCGCCCTCGGTCGATTCATCGAAGGTTTGCGTGCTACGCTCTATGCGAACAAGGATTTTATTCGCGCTATGCATATCGTCGATGGACATGGGTTGGTTCGAACCCAATTTATTCATGAAGCAGGCAATTTCGGCGTAATCGTCAATGGCTTTGGCGCTGTTTTTGATTTTGGCAGAAAGAATGGCGGCTTCCTGCTTGGCGGCACCCATTGATTCTGGAGTGCCCGTTTTAGACTTTTCGATGAGGGCAGTGCGAGCGACATCCATATCGCCATATTGGCTCAGCGCGCCCATGGCATCGTTATAGGCGCGGGTGATTTTAAAGAAATGGTGCGTAATGCGCGCCGCCATACGCGATTGTTCGCGTGGCAAAAATTGAATCTCGGCGCCAAGCCCGCTGACGTTATTCTTCAGTACTTTTCGTAGAAGCGCCGAACCGCTGATCGACCAGTCTTCAATTTCTTGTTTGAGGCCCTTAGCGGCTGGGCTTTTTTTGCTAAGTTCGCGATGGATAGTTTCGGCTACGGAATCGAGCAGCGCGACGTCGCTCGATACCACGGTCATGCGAACAATATCGCTGAGCGGTTTATTCCCCTTGCCCATAATATTGCGTTTGCGCGCAATGCTCTCTTCGCTTTTGGGGCCCGCGGTTTTAAGGCTTAAATCGAAGCCATTTTCTTTGGCCAACAAGTTAAATACGCGTACGCGCTCGAATTCCTTACGTATGGAAAGGAGTGTTTGCATCACTTCAGCTTTGGTGGCGCCTAGCTCGCGGCCATCTTTCAGCACGCCTGTGACCACCCATTGGTTGCGCGCGCAATCCTCATAAAGCTTATCGACGGCCGCTCTGATAGCAGTATTGACCAGCGTTTGCTGAGCAGCGTCGAGGATGGATGCGGTAGAAGCCATGATAAATTTAGTGCTCTGTTGAAGGACGATTCACCATCCTAACCGAAACAGTTTAATACTCGGTTAATGGAAAACGAACCGCCTAGCGCTTGCGAAACGCCTCTAAACTAATGACTTTTTCGTCATTTGCGGCTTCGGACTCTTCCGTCGGCGCATCTTCATCGAATGCCGCCATGGGGGGCTTTTCCTTGCCTGTGCGACCCGTGGCGGGGCAGGAAACAGGCTCTTCGGTCTCACTGGTATTCGCTGGCGCTTTGCCGTGGAACTGCAGGCCGAACTTGATGGAAGGGTCAGCAAATGCCGTTAGGGCGTCGAACGGTACCACCAATTTTTCGGGGATGTTGTTGAAGGAAAGCATGAGTGAAAATTGTTTGTCAGTAATTTTCAAATCCCAGAATTGGTGTTGAACAACAATCGTAATTTCCTCTGGGTAACGCGCTTTAAGCTGCGGTGAAATGCTCACCCCTGGGAAGTTGGTTTGAAATGAAATGAAGAAATGATGCTCGCCTGGTAAGCCGAATTTATCGACATGGATAAGCGCCTCACGCACCACGTTGCGCATGGCGGAGTCGATCAGGCCTGGATAGTCGATCGTATCAGTCATAACTTCCATCCGTTTGGTGGTGCTGTGAGACTCATTCCTAGCCGTTTTTTTGCTAGAAAGCCAATGAAATCGTAAGGTGAGGGGATTCTGTTGCCCGGCTCCCCTCGGGCCGCGTTTACGAGCTAGAGCTCGTCAAGCCACACTAAGCGGCGAGACGGGCTGCTACGACAGTGTTGTCGTTAGCTGCAACGAGTGCTACGTTGTCGTTTGCACTTAGAAAATTGACCCGATATATGGGAGATCACCCCAGGCAAAAGCAGCGCCTTTATTGCAGTTGTCGATGCTAATTCGGCCCCAGACTCTGATGCTTTGTTTCCAGAATTTTCTGCTGAAAACTCTATGAAACGCCACTTCGTGGGCTCATGGCTGGCTCGGTCTGCTGACCTCGCTGGCTTTTATAGAGACCATTAATCTTGGTGGAGCCGCCGGGCTCTGCCCCCGGGTCCAATCCGACTATTCCGCGATACGTTTATCACCATAGTTACTTGCGTAACCCCTCAAATATAGCGCATCCGCACAGCAAACGCAAGGGCGGCTATGTCACCAAACTGTCATAAAAAAAGCGCGCATCGTCATCAAACTGTCATGAAACTCTGTTACCTTGATACTAAGGAGAAACCTATGACCGACGCAACGAACACAGCCGCACCCGCCATTGCCCCCGAGGCAACGCCACGAGCTGCAGCCACGAAACCAGCATCGACCACGACCATTGCGCTCGATGGCAAGGAAATCGAATTACGCGGAATTTCGGTCGAGCAAGGCCAGCAGATCTATGCCGCACTGCCTGCGGAATATAAACAGCGCGCCGATGCCTACGCTGCGATTGCCAAGAATTACGAACGTGCGCTGAAAATCGAGATGCCTGAGGGCATGAGCTTTAGTCAGGGTTGGAAAGAATACAGCGACGCTGTCAAGAAAGGCGTGGATTTTGCACATGAGGGCGTAGCGCCTCACCTCAAGAAATTGGATGCGTGGGTCAAGGAACATGACATTCCTGTTTTTTCCAGCATGCGCCGTGCCGATGGTGTACTTGAAGCCACGGGCGACGCACTGAACGCGGCGCGCGGCGGTGCTTCGGATGCATGGAATATGCTCGACAATGTCGGCAAATTTTTGGGCGTGGTAGGCAATGAAGCAAAAGGTGCTACAAAAAATGCGCTGGGCCTTGGTATTAGCGACGCGCAGGCCAAAGCATTCGGTACGGTGTTTGCGGCAGCAGAATTTCACGAGAGCGCTGTGCGCCAAGGTTTGCCACTGATCAGCAATCCATTCGGTAAGCATGGCGATTCGCTGGTATTTAATTACAAAGGCGAAGCGCTCGGTGCCGCGGGTGAGCATGTGACCACTAGTGTGCCAATCCTGAGCACGGTATGGACATTGATTGTGGCAGCCGCAAAATTCGTCAAGAGCTTCTTCAGCGATGATGATGCTAAAGATATCACGCTGGGCCAGCGTTGGGAAAAATCCCTCGCTGCCGCGCGCGCCGAACATGATGCAAAACACCCCGAACTTAGCTACGAAGAACGCCTCGTCGCACGCATCAAAGCGGGTGAAACCGAGCGCGCTGCCGATAAAGTAACCAAAGCGGAAACCGTTGCCGATATTAAAACTGCTGGGCTGGTGGCCGCTAGCACCGGTAAAACGCCGTATGTAGCGAAAGACGGCACAACGAATTTGGTGGCTACGAATGCTGCGGGCACGCCTACGGGCGCCCCATTGGTCGATGCTGATGGCAAACCTGTTGGTCGTATCGATCGCGTTGCCAATGCGGCGGGCGATGTTGCACCCAACACAGCCAATGCTGTGAAACAAGGCAATGTTGCCGCCATTGGCGCCGCTGGCGTTGGCGTGGTGGCAGCGGGCGCCGCAATGTATCAAACAGGGCGCGGTGCTGCAGAAGGCGTGGTGAGCACCGTGGTTGGTCGCGATGCAAAAATTGCTACTGAAGCAGCAAACAAAGCGGCAGCACTTGAAGCGCAAGCGCAGCGTATTGTTGATGGTAAGCCAGGGTTTTTCGAGCGTTGGTCGAACCCTGAAACGATAAAAAACAAGGCTACGGCCATTCGTGAAGCGGCAGCGCCCAATGCGCAGGCAGCAAGGAATATCGCCCAGAACGTGGATGCTATGGCAAGCAGCACCAGCCGCACGGCGCGTGTAGTGGGCGGTTTTATCGAAAGTTCGAATGAAGCCGCAACCAACCTATTGCGTAAACTTGGCCGCGGTATTGGCAGCTTGGGTGGGCGCATGGTGAATATGGCCGATGATTTTGGTACGGGCGCAAGCAAGGCCATCCATGCACTTGTGAATGGTGCCGATGAAGCCGCAAAAACTGCTGGCGCTATGCAAGGTATGGGTAAAGTTGCCGGCACGGTTGGCGTAGCGGGTATTGCGCTCGCTCCTCTATCGACTGCTGCGATGGCGGCTCAAGATATTGGTGAAGGCAAAACTGGCTCCGCGTTACTTCACAGCACAGAAACCGCTGGGTTGGCAACGATGATGCTTAAGGGCGGTGTAAAGATGGGCCTGAAACGCGTGCCTTATGTGGCACCGATTGTATCGACCGTTGAAGGCGTGAATGCGGGCGCCCATGGCGATAAAGGTGGCATGGTAAAAGCAGGCACCGAACTGGGTACGATTGGTGCAGGTGCAGCGATTGGTGCAGGTATTGGCGTATGGTTCGGGGGCATTGGTGCGGCACCTGGTGCGGCCATCGGCGCTACCATCGGCGGCATTGCAAGCTTCTTCACGGGTTCGAAAGCCGAGAAAATGTATAACGAATCGCACCCCAAAGCGCCAACCCAAACCCCTGCAGGTAGCCTCGGTACGGCGGATGCGGGCATCAGCGCTGCGGCAATCGCTGCAACTGAAAAAGCCGAGCAAGCACGCCTTGCTGCGGTAGTTGCGGCAGCGGGCACGGATGTGGAGCGCGCCCGTATGGCGGCCAACCGCACGCCATTCGCAAGAACGCAGGTGCAGTTGGGCAGTACGGTGACTGGTATGCCAACCCCAACGGCTAACCTTCCGCAGGGTAATCTGGCGCAGGCATCGTTGCCACCCATGGCCTAGCCTTAACGGCTGTTAGCAATCGTTAATACTTGCTTGCGCGTGGGCGTGGCTTCGCTAGCATACAACTCATAAAAATGAGGTGTGTATGAACAAGGTTGTCGCCATGACGGACGCTATCCCCAAGGATGAAACATTTCAAACCAAGCGCGCAACAAGCGCAGCGCTTGAGGCGATTTTGTATGACCCCATCCCCGTGCTTGACCACGGCTTCATCCGCGTGATCGATTACATGGGCGACGATGCGGCGATTGTGCAAGCGGCACGCGTTTCCTATGGCCGTGGCACCAAGCAGGTGAGCCAAGATAAGGGCCTCATCAACTACCTCATGCGCCACTGGCATTCCACGCCGTTTGAAATGTGCGAAATCAAATTCCACGTGAAGCTACCGATTTTTGTCGCCCGCCAATGGATTCGTCACCGCACGGCGAACGTGAACGAATATTCCGCGCGCTACTCCATCATGGATAAGGAGTTCTATATCCCCGATGCTAGCCAACTCGCGCCGCAATCGAAGAAGAACCACCAAGGTCGTGGTGGTGATACGCTAAGTGCCGCTGAATCGGCGCGCGTGCTCGAAATTTTGAAGGGCGATTCGGAACAGGTGTACGAGCATTATCAGGAATTGATGGGCCAGCAGGATGAGACGCTGGCGCATGACAATGACCGCCAAGGCATTGCCCGTGAACTGGCGCGCATGAACTTGACGCTGAACTATTACACCCAGTGGTACTGGAAAATTGACCTGCACAATCTGATGCACTTCCTTATGCTACGTGCCGACCCGCACGCGCAATATGAAATCCGCGTCTATGCCGATGCGATGATCAAGGTGGTGGAGAAATGGGTGCCGTTCGCGTTCGAGGCATTCCAAGAACACCGCCTGCATGGTAGCCGCCTTTCGCGCAGCGGGCTTGGTGTGGTGAAGCGCATGATCGCGGGCGAGAAAGTGACCGCCGAAACCAGCGGCCTCACCAAGCGCGAGTGGGACGAGCTGATGGCAACGCTGGGTTAAGCCGCGGCTTTTACTTTCGCATCATACACACGAAAGAGGAATGGATTGGCCACGATGGACAGCATCGCACCCGCCAGAATCAGGTTATAGAGATCCTGCGGGATAAGCCCTTTGGTGAGGGCGAGGCCACCCAAAATGAACGAGAATTCGCCAATTTGGGCAAGGCCGATGGCGACGGGATAAGCCACCGCGCGCGGCTGGTTGAACCAGCGGGTGATGGCAAGTGCCGCCACACTTTTTGCCACCACAATGGTGAGGAAGGTTAGAAGCACGGCGAGTGGGTCGGTGACCAAGGTGGTGGGGTCGAATAGCATGCCGACGGAAACAAAAAACAGCACCGAAAACGCATCACGGATTTGTAGCGAACTATCAGCGGATTTGCGGCCGATTTCACTCTCATTCAACATCACCCCCGCAAGAAACGCCCCGAGCGCGAGCGAGGCATCGAACACGATGAAGGCAATGGCGGCAAAGCCAAGGGCAATGGCAAGTGTGGCGAGGGTAGTGAGTTCCTCGGATTTCATGGCGGCAACGCGTGTGAGCAACCATGGCAAAAAGCGCCGCCCCACCACCAGCATAAAGATAAAGAAACCAGCAATTTTAGCGAGGATAATTCCTGCCGTAGTGAGTATCAGCACCGGCGAGGCGACTTGTGTGCCATCATTAATTGCTGCCAGCAGTGGAAGCATGACGAGGGCTAGCACCATGGCAATATCCTCAACAATTAGCCAGCTGACAGCGATTTTACCGCCCGTGCTACGCATCAGGTTGCGTTGCTCCAGCGAGCGGATGAGCACAATAGTGCTGGCGACCGAGAGGGAGAAACCGAACACAAACGAAGCAATCGGCGTGTAGCCTAAAAACATGGCGAGCGCCGCGCCCACCAACGTAGCGCACACCATTTGTGTGAGCGCGCCTGGCAGGGCAATCTTTCTGCTTTCGAGCAAATCGCGGAACGAAAAATGTAGCCCCACCCCGAACATGAGCAGGATAATACCAATCTCGGCGAGTTGCTTAGCAAGCGAGATATCCGCCACAAAACCTGGGGTGTGCGGGCCAATGGCCACGCCTGCGAGTAGGTAGCCAAAAATGGCAGGCAGCTTGAGCTGCTTGGCGACCAACCCAAAGAGGAAGGCGACCACAATGCCCGCGATAATGGTGTAAATCAGCGTGTGTTCCATGCGCGCTAGTCTAGACTAGACAGCGCCACGAACCAAGGATAGATGCTGAAATAATGTTATGGAGGGGATTATGGAAAAGTTTATTGAACGTGGACTATTTGCCAGCCGCTGGATTTTAGCGCCGTTTTATATTGGGTTGGTAGGTGCGTTAGCGATGCTGCTGCTGACCTTCGCGCAGGAGCTGTGGCATTTTGTAGAAGCGGTGCTGGCGAGTTTTTCGGGGATTGAGGGAACCAAGCTCAAGTCGCAGGATGCAATTTTGGCGTGCCTAGCCCTGATCGATATCTCGCTCGCGGCAAATTTGATGATTATTGTGGTATTCTCGGGCTATGAAAACTTCGTGAGCAAAATCGATGTGAGTGACCATGAGGATGCGCCCAGCTGGAAAGGCAAAGTGGATTTCACGGGGCTGAAAATTAAGCTCATCGCCAGCATCGTGGCGATTTCAGGGATCCATTTGCTCAAAACATTCATGGACATCAAAAAATATACCGAATCCGAAATCATGTGGATGGTCATCATCCATATGGCGTTTGTGGTCTCAGGCGTCATGCTAGCGCTGATGGATAATTTCGTCGCGAAATCTAAGGCGCTGAATTACAGCAACGACTAATTCCAGCGTCTTACTATGCCGCGTCGGTCTTCGCTTTCTTCGCTGGCTTTTTCTCGGTGGCGGTGGCCTCGGAATCGGTCAGCAGTAGCCGTTGCGACAGGCGCTCGAGCTTATTAATGGCCGCAATATAGGCCTTGGCCGAAGCGACCAGCGTATCGACATCCGCGCCATGACCCGTCACCAATTTGCCCTCATATTCAAGGCGCACGGTGACCTCGGCTTGGGCATCCGTGCCGCCCGTGATAGCATGTACTTGGTAGAGTTTTAGCTCGGCCTCGTTCGCATCAAGCGCCATGGATTTGATGCATTTAAAAATGGCATCGACAGGGCCGTTGCCCTCTTTTTTGGTGGTACGTAGGTGGCCATCGATCATCATGCCCAGTCGTGCCATTTGCGGGCCTTCGGAGCCGCACTCGATGTTGAGGTTCGCAAACGCATAGCGCTCATCCGCCGCATCGGTATCAATCAGCGCGAATAAATCCTCATCGAAGATTTCTTTCTTTTTATCGGCCAGCGTTTTGAAGCGCACGAACGCATCTTCGAGTTGGTTATCGCCCAAACGAATTCCTAACTCGCCGAGCTTATCCTTGAACGCGGCGCGGCCTGAGTGCTTACCCATGACGAGGTTGGTTTTGGTGACTCCGACCGATTCAGGCGTCATGATTTCGTAGGTATCGCGGTTTTTTAGCATGCCATCTTGGTGGATGCCTGATTCATGCGCAAACGCATTGGCGCCGACAATGGCTTTGTTTACCTGCACGCTCTGGCCTGTCACTTGCGTCACCAGCTTGCTTGCGCGCATGAGGTGCTGGGCGTTGACGCCACATTCGAGGCCGAACACATCCTTACGCACCTTGAGCGCCATCACCACTTCCTCGAGCGACGTATTACCCGCACGCTCGCCAATGCCATTGATGGTGCACTCGATTTGGCGCGCACCTGCTTGCACAGCAGCGAGCGAGTTGGCGGTGGCAAGGCCTAGGTCGTTTTGGCCATGGAACGAGAACACAGCTTTATGCGCGTTCTTCGCGTTTTCGATGACGTAGCGGAACATGTGGCCGATGGTTTCGGGCGTGCCATAACCCACCGTGTCGGGCAGGTTGATGGTGGTGGCGCCCGCATCAATCGCGGTCTCGACCGCTTTTACAAGATAGTTTAGTTCGGTGCGGGTCGCGTCCATCGCGCTCCACTCCACATTATCGGTAAAGCTGCGGGCGAGGGCGACGGCGTTTTTAATCACCACCAGTGCCTCATCTTGGCTCAGTTTGAACTGGTGGGTGAGGTGAATTTCGCTCGTGCTCATGAACGTATGGATGCGTGGGCGCTTGCAGTTTTTGAGTGCTTCGGCAGCGCGGCGAATATCCGCTTCCTTCGCGCGGGCGAGGGAGCAGATGACGGCGTTTTTGGCGGTTTCGGCAATGGCTTTTACGGATTCAAAATCGCCATCGCTGGCCATGGCGAAGCCTGCCTCGATCACATCGACGCCCATGCCATCCAGCACCTCGGCGACGAGGAGTTTTTCCTCACGCGTCATGCTCATGCCGGGCGATTGCTCGCCATCGCGCAGGGTGGTGTCGAAAATGATAATGCGGTTGGTCATAGGGTTTAGTTCCTAGTGCCTAGGGTTTAGGGATAAGATTTTTCTGCATCGTGCGTAGCATCTTACCAAGTTCATCTAATTCGGTAAGAAGCGGTGCTGCGATTGCAGGCGTAATATAGCGCTGTTCTTGCGAGATAAGCAATTGCGTTTCCAACTCGGCAACAGATCCCAGAGCAATTGATAAGTAGCGAATATATTCCTTACGTGAATTGCGGTTATAACCCTCCGCAATATTCGATGGAATTGAAACGGCCGCCCGTTGAATCTGCGAAACAAGTCCGTAGAGCTGTGTTTTTGGGTAATCAGCAGTAACTACATACAGCCTGTTAGCCAGAACAAAGCTGCGCTGCCAAACGAGCAACTCTCGGTAACTCTTTAGCTTTTTCAGGTTGCTCATGGGTATTCCCTATACCCTAGGCACTATTCCCTAGCCCCTAGTTCTTCGTTTGATCCACGAGTTTGTTCTTACCAATCCACGGCATCATGCGGCGCATTTTAGCACCGGTGACTTCGATGGGCAGCTTGGTGGTCGCTTCGCGCCATTTCTCGAGGTTGTGCGCGCCTTGTGTGGCGCGGTCGCCCATGAAATCGCGGGTGAATTTGCCCGATTGAATGTCGGTCAGCACGCGCTTCATTTCCGCTTTGGTTTCAGCAGTGATGATGCGTGGCCCCGTGACGTAATCGCCATATTCCGCGGTGTTGCTGATGCTGTAACGCATGTTGCTCATGCCGCCTTCATAGAGCAAATCGACGATGAGTTTGAGCTCGTGCATGCACTCGAAATAGGCCATCTCGGGTGGGTAGCCAGCCTCGACGAGGGTTTCAAAGCCCGCGTTGACCAGCGCCGTTACGCCGCCGCACAGCACTGCTTGCTCGCCGAATAAATCGGTTTCGCATTCATCTTTGAACGTGGTTTCGATGATGCCCGAACGGCCACCGCCCACGCCTGAAGCGTAGGAAAGCGCCAGTTTTTTGGCGTTGCCAGATTTGTCTTGATACACGGCAATGAGGCATGGCACGCCGCCGCCTTTTTGGTATTCACCGCGCACGGTGTGGCCAGGGCCTTTGGGGGCCACCATGAACACGTCCAAATCCGCACGGGGCTTGATGAGTTCGAAATGGATGTTGAGGCCGTGGGCGAACAGCAGTGCTGCGCCTTGCTTCAGATTATCGGCCAAATCTTGTGCATACAAATCCGCTTGGAATTCATCAGGCGTCAGCACCATCACCACATCCGCCCACTTCGCGGCGTCTTTCGGGTTCATCACTTCAAAGCCAGCGGCTTTGGCTTTCTCAGCGGTTTTCGAACCATCCTTGAGCGCGATGCGCACGTTCTTGCAGCCCGAATCCTTCAGGTTCAGCGCATGCGCGTGGCCTTGGCTGCCATAGCCGATGATGGCGATGTTTTTGCCCTGAATGAGCGACAGATCGCAGTCCTTATCGTAGTAAACATTCAGCGAGGTTTCGTTGACAGGCGTTTGAACAGCAGCGGCGGTGGACATAAGGCTCTCCATAAGTTTGAGCGGGGTTTTTAACAGAAATTGGCCGAAAGCCAAGTGGTTTCTGCACACATACCTACCTTCCGTTTTGGCCTTTCTCAGTCACGACAATAGCCTTAATCTGATCAAGCAACGCAACCGTGTAGGCATAGTAGCCGCGCTCTTTGTCGTGATCTAGTGCTGGGATGGTTGGTTCTCGGCTTGGCTCATGAAACACTAATCGGCACAAACCATGGGCATGTGTGCAGGTAATCTCATCGTTGGGGATGCTTAGCGCTTCCTTAATTGCCCCAATTGAAGCCACACATGCATCGTAGGTGAGCCCCAATTTCTTGTAATCCACCTGCCTACATCTGGAACCCGAACCTGGTCGAGAAGCTTCACGAAACGACATCAATCCCCACCGCGCCCCCACAATTGCCCGTGCGACATTTGCGTCCTGCTCACTCAAACGGCAATTATTTGCACCAGCTTCCGCCTGTTGGATAATTTTTTTAACCATTGTCATAGCCGCGTCCTTATTTTTTGCGAGCTGCACCTTATATTTTCAACAAAGCGCACGGTATGACAATTGGATGACATTTTCTTCCTCTCTGGCCAAAATCTTCACGAAATTGTCACAAACAAGGCTGCACAATGGAGCTAAGTAGCTTTCATTGAAGCAACAAGCATTATCGTAGGAGTTGTACCATGAGCAGAACCAAATTCTCCCCAGACCCAGAAAGCGCAGCAACGAGCGCGATGGTTGCTGCCCACAACACTGCAGAAAAGACTTTAACACCAAGAATTGTGGGCGAACCACTAACCCAAATTCAAGTTGCCGAGGCATCTGCGATTGGCACTATCGAAGCACTAAAGGCAACAGGTCTTTACTCGGGTCGCTAAATCCCCTTTTTGCCGCGGGCGACCGAAGCCACCCCTGTGCGGCAGACCTCGACGAGGCCGAGCGGCTTCATGAGGCCGATGAACTGGTTCACCTTCTCGGTCGTCCCCGTAATCTCGAACACGAAGCTTTCGATGGTGGTATCGACCGGTTTCGCGCGGAAAATATCGGCAATCCGCATGGCTTCGTTCCTCGCGTCGCCCTCGCCCACCACTTTCACCAGCGCCAGTTCGCGCTCCACAAACGGGCTTTCGGTGGTGAGGTCGTGCACCTTGTGCACGGGCACCATGCGCTCGAGCAGTGCCATGATATGTTTGATTTTGGAAGCCGAGCCACGGGTGGCAATCGTAATCCGTGAAAGCGCACGGCGCGCATCAACTTCTGCCACCGTCAGCGATTCGATGTTATAGCCGCGCGCGGAAAACAGGCCGACGACGCGGTTAAGTACGCCGAATTCGTTATCGACCAATACGGCGAGGATGTGGCGGTCTTCCAGCACCACTTCGTCGGGGATGTCATAGACAATGTCGAGGGTTTCAGTGGTCATGGTTCTCTCCTACACCCTGTTCTTATCGAGCACGCGTTGCGGTTCCTCGGGCCCCAGCACCAGCTCGTGGTGGGCGGCGCCGGCGGGGATCATGGGGTAGACATTCTCGGATGGGTCGACCCAACAATCGAACAGCACGGGGCCGTTATGCGCGAGCATTTCTTTGATGGCGTCATCCAGCTTCGCGGGGTCCTTGCAGCGCATGCCTTTGAGGCCGAAGGCTTCCGCCACGCCGACGAAATCGGGCAGTGCATCCATGTAGCTCTCGCTGTAGCGCGATGCATAGAACATCTCCTGCCACTGGCGCACCATGCCCATGTAGTGGTTGTTGAGAATCATGATTTTCACCGGCAGGCGGTATTGCACGGCGGTCGATAGCTCCTGAATATTCATCATGAAGCTGGCCTCGCCCGTGATGCAGACCACCGTTTTTTTCGGGTGGGCAATTTGCACGCCAAGCGCCGCAGGCAGGCCATAACCCATGGTGCCAAGGCCGCCGCTGGTGAGCCAGCGGTTGGGTTTATCGTACAGAATATGCTGCGCCGCCCACATTTGGTGCTGGCCAACATCGGTGGTCACGAAGAAATCTTTTTTGCCCAAAAAATGGTTCACGCGGCGCAGGGCATGTTGCGGCTTGATGTGCTTGCCGACCTGCTTGTAGCCAAACGAATCACGCGCGCGCCAGCCTTCAATTTGCTTCCACCACTTGCCCAAAGCTTCCTTGTTGGCGGCGAGTTTTTTCTTCTTCCAGATCGCGGTCATCATGGCGATGACTTCGGCGGCATCCCCCACAATTGGCACATCCACCTTCACGATTTTGTTGATGGAGGAGGCATCGATATCGACATGGATTTTTTTCGATTTCACCGAGAACGCATCGAGGCGGCCTGTCACGCGGTCATCGAACCGCGCGCCGAGGTTGATCATCACGTCGCACTCGCTCATGCACATATTGGCTTCGAGCGAGCCGTGCATGCCGGGCATGCCAAGGAATTGTTTGTCGTTACCCGCGAAGGCACCCAAACCCATGAGGGTGGTGGTGACGGGAAAGCCCGTCATGTGTGCTAGTTTGGTGAGCTCGACACAAGCTTGCTCACCCGCATTCACCACGCCGCCGCCGACAAAAAAGAGCGGCTTTTTGGCGCGTGCCATTAAATCCACCGCGCGCTCGACCAGTTTAGGGTCGGCCTTTTTGACGGGCTGATAGCTTTGGCGGCGCGAACCTTCCGCACCCTTGTACAAGCCTGTGGCGTTCAGCACGTCCTTCGGCACATCCACCAGTACGGGGCCGGGGCGGCCACTCATCGCCACGTGGAATGCCTCGTGCATGATGCGGCCTAAATCGTTCACGTTTTTGACGAGGTAGTTGTGCTTCGTCACGCTACGGGTGATGCCCACGGTGACGGCTTCTTGGAAGGCGTCGGTACCAATCAAATGCGTCGGCACTTGGCCTGTCACACACACTAGCGGAATGGAATCCATCAACGCATCCGCGAGTGCTGTCACCGTGTTGGTGGCACCAGGGCCGCTGGTCACCATCAGCACGCCGCATTTGCCCGTGCTGCGGGCATAGCCTTCGGCCGCGTGGCCTGCGCCTTGCTCGTGACGCACCAAAATATGGCGCAGTTTGTTTTGTTTGAACAACGCATCATACACGGGCAGCACGGCGCCACCTGGGTAGCCGAACACCACTTCCGTGCCATTATCGAGCATGGATTGGATGACAATTTCGGCGCCCGTCAGCTCGCGGGCATCGGCCTCGCGCACTTTGCTTTCGCGTGGGGTGGTGCGGCGTTCACTAGCCATAAAATCCTCGGCGCTTAAGCGCATTTTGCGCGACTTGGCTTCGTTCAATAAGGTGAGTTGGTGCTTGGCGGGAATGAGCTCCCACTGTGAGACGGCACCCGGGGTGACGCCGCAAATATCAGCCACCGCATTCGTTCCGCCAAATTTTGCAATAATGTTTTCTTTGATATCCATGCCACAAGGTTTAGCTAAACTAAACTAGTTTGGCAAGAGCAATTTTAGTTTAGGTGACGATTAGTGACCTAAAACCGCCATTATTTGCGCAATATCCTGCACTTCAATGGCATCCGGCAGTTGATTGCGTAGCCATGTCATTTGGCGTTTGGCGTAGTTGCGGGTGTTTTGTTGCGATTTACTAATGGCATCGGCAAGCGCCATTTCGCCACGCAAATGTGCCATCAATTCGGGCACGCCATGGGCGCGCATGATAGGAATTTCGGGTGATAGGTTGAGCGCCATGAGCTGCCGCACTTCATCGAGTGCGCCGTGATTCATCATCAGCTCGAAGCGTGCATCGATACGCCGATACACTTCCGCGCGCGGGTGGTTGGCTGCAAAGCACGCGTGGCGTGCTTCAGGGAATAAGGGGGCAGCCGGTTGCTGCTGCCATTCGGATAGGCTGATGCCTGTAGCTTCGATGACTTCGAGCGCGCGCAGATTGCGTTGGCTATCACCTACCTTGAGGCGCGCGGCCATGATGCGGTCGGCGGCTTCGAGCCGTGCGCGGATGGTCGGTTCATCGAGTGTGCGTAGTTGTGCGCGCAGTTCCTCGGGGATGGGCGGAATGGTAGCGAGGCCATCCATCAGCGCTTTGATATACATGCCCGTGCCGCCGACGAGCAGCGGGAGTTTGCCCTCTGCCCATGCGCGGCGAATGATGGGTTCGACCAGCTTTAGCCACACGGCGACGGAAGTGGGTTCATGTGGGGCGAGGACGCCATAGAGCGCGTGTTCGGCTTGGGCTTCCTCATCAATCGAAGGCCGTGCCGTCAGCACACGCAGTGTACCCACCATCTGCATCGCATCGGCATTGATGATAACGCAGGGGCGTTGTGCAGCAAGGGCGAGCGCGAGGGCAGATTTACCTGCCCCCGTTGGCCCCATTAAAACGGCGATGCGGTGCCCCACGCGCTACTTAACGGACACGGTGATAAACAGTACGTCCTCGGCGCGCTGCACACGTAGCAGGGCAAATTCCTGACCTGCCTTCTTCGCAGCTTTCAACGCGGCGCGTAGCGCATCGCCACTTTCGACCAAGGTTTGGTTGGCCTCGACAATGATATCCGCAGGGCGGATGCCGCGTTTAGCTGCTTCGCCTGCGGGATCAATCGCATCCACAATCAAGCCGCGTACGGTGGGCTTGAGGTTGAAACGCTGGCGTAGCGCGGGGTTGACAGGAACGAGCTGCATGCCCAGCACTAAATCCTTGGTGGTGGGTGCGGAGCCGGACTTGCCAAGTTTGCCTTCGGGTGTGACGTCTCTGCTGGCGGTCAACTCACCCAGCTTGATGGGAATGGTGACCTCTTTGCCTTTGCGCCAGACAACGACATCGACCTTTTTGCCAATTTTTGTTTCAGCAACATAGCGCGGTAATTTCCGCATTTCGTCGATCTCGCGGCCATCGAATTTCACAATGACATCGCCGGTAGCAAGGCCACTGCCGAGCGCTGGGCTATCTTTGCTGATATCGAGTACCAGTGCGCCGCGCGGCTTGTTCATGCCCAGCGAATTGGCGATCTCATCGCTCACTTGCTGGATTTTAACACCCAGCCAGCCGCGA
Organism: Pseudomonadota bacterium; assembly: GCA_963205305.1. GTDB lineage: Bacteria > Pseudomonadota > Alphaproteobacteria > Rickettsiales > UBA3002 > QFOX01. Next base: position 17,722 of record CAUJIC010000020.1, read on the forward strand.
TGGATGGAGCCGTCTTTACGTAACGCATCGACCACGGTTTTGGCCATGCTGGATGGAATGGCAAAGCCAATGCCAATGGAGCCGCCTGTGGGCGAGAAAATAGCGGTGCTGATGCCGATGACTTCGCCTTTCGCGTTGAACACGGGCCCGCCCGAGTTGCCACGGTTGATGGCAGCATCGGTCTGGATGAAATCATCGAAGGGGCCTGCGTTGATGTTGCGGCCACGTGCCGACACAATGCCTGCGGATACACTACCGCCAAGGCCGAATGGGTTGCCTACAGCGATCACCCAATCGCCCACACGCATGGCATCGGAATCGCCGAAATTGACGGCGACGAGGGGCTTGGTGGGCTTCACTTTCAGCACCGCCAAATCGGTTTTGGGGTCGCGTCCCACCAGCGTGGCGGGCAGGCGAGTGTTATCTTGAAAAATGACGGCGATTTCGTCGGCATCGCCCACCACATGGTTATTGGTGACGACATAACCCGATGGGTCGACGACGAAGCCTGAACCCAGCGAAGTGACCTCTTTATCGGGTAATTCTTGGGTGCCGTTGGGCGTGCCGAATTGGCCAAAAAGCTGCTTGAGCTGGCGGTTTTGTGGGGTATCGGGAAGGCCGTTAAAATCGAACATAGGGGCAATGACTTGCGCCTGCTGATGTACTTTTTGTGTGGTAGAAATATTGACCACTGCAGGCATGAGCGGTTCTACAATCGGCGCGAAGGAATCAGGTGGCGCGGCGTGGGTGGCCGGCGCGAGCAGCGCAAGGGAAAGGGTGCACGCAGTGAGTAAGTGACGAAGCGGTTTCATGATTCCTCCAACAATGAATAGTGGCTACTTAGCACACCATGCTGATGTAAAAATGATAAGAAACTACTGCTTCATTTCGCCTAAGAACCCATCGTTGGGCGACATGACAATGCTCGTGTCGTCCTTGTTCATGGTCGCACGGTAGGCTTGCATGGAGCGGTAGAATTTAAAGAAAGCGGGGTCGCGCCCGAAGGCTTCGGCATAGGTTTTGGTGGCGATCGCATCGCCTTCCCCGCGCGTGATCTCGGATTGTTTGCGTGCATCGGCCAGTAGCTCGGTGCGTTCGCGTTCGGCGGTGGCGCGAATGGTGGTGGCCTGTTCCTCCCCTTCCGCGCGGAAGCGCTGGGCTTCTTTGGTGAAGTTCTTGCGCATACGCTCATAGGTCGATTGCGAAATATCGCTCGGCAGATCGGCGCGCACAATGCGAACATCGACCACCTCGACCCCAAAGCCGGTGACATTCTTCGAGGAGTCCCCGCTATTTTGGCGCACGGCAACGCCGCTGGCGCCCGACACTTGGAAGTTCACATTCTTTTTAATTTGCTTCATGATGGCGCTACGCTCTTTGCTCAGCAAATCACTCAAAGAATGGGCGGCAAGTACGCGGCGCATACTCGACATCACCACGCTGCTGAGGCGCTGGTTCAGGTTCGCTTCGTTCTTCACGGATTGGTAGAACTGTACGGGATCGGTAATGCGGTAGCGGACGAAGGCATCGATCACCACGCGTTCATCGACACCTGTATCGCGGTTCTTGGTGATGAATTCGGTCGGCCGTGTTTCGAACTCTAAAATACGCTTATCGAACATCAGGATGCTTTGGATGAACGGAACCTTGACGTGTAGCCCCGGTGCTTTGATGACACGCTTAATTTCGCCGAATTGCAGCACCATGGCTTGCTGGGTCTGTGGTACCACAAACAGGCTCGAGCCCATGAGGATGGATACGACGAAAAAAGAGAGGCCGAGTTTAAAAAGGTTGGGTTGCATGTGGCGCTCCTAGCGTGTCGTGGCGGTGGATTCGACGCTCACCGCAGGTGAGGCATCGGGTTGCGCTGCTTTAGGGGTGGGCATGGTAAGCGGCAGCACCGAGACTTGGCCGCCTTTTTCCATCACAATTTTTGGCATACCTTTAAAGACTTCTTCCATTGTCTCAAGGTACATGCGCCGCTTAGTGACTTCTTTCGCTTGCGAATATTCCGTATAAATTTGCTTGAAGCGCGAGGCATTACCTGTCGCATCCGCAATCACTTTCGATTTATAGGCCTCGGCATCTTGCAGCATCTTGGCGGCATCACCCTTCGCGCGGGGGATGATTTCGTTGCGATAACCCTCGGCGACCGATTCGGCGGTTTGTTTATCCTGCTCGGCGCGTTTTACATCTTGGAATTCGCCGATCACGGGCTGGGGTACATCGGGGCGGCTGAGGTTGACCGCCAGAATCTCGATGCCCGCATCGTACTCGTCGAACATTTGCTGCATGAGGTTGCGCGCATCCTCGGCGATTTGGCTTTGCGCACCCGTGAGTACATCATCGAGCTTGTTGCGGCCAATCACTTCGCGCATGGCGGACTCGGCCACGGTTTTCACGTTACCCTCGGGGTTACGCATATTGAAAAGGAATTTTTCAGGCGCGCCTGCATCGATTTTCCACTGCACGGTGAAGTCGATATCGACGATGTTGCGGTCGCCCGTGAGCATTAGCCCTTCGGTTTGTTCCATCGTAGTGGCACTCGCACTATCCATCGCTGAGGAGTATTTCGCGACGCGAATGCCTGGGTTATTCGCAGCACCCGCGCGGTTGCCGATTTCAACCGTGTTGACGGTGGTGACGGAGGGAATAATCACTTGTTCCATCGGCATGGGAAGGCGGTAGTTGAGACCAGGGGCGGTGGTGCGGCTATATTGACCAAAGCGCAGAACCACGCCCAACTCATCGGAATTCACGCGGTAGATGCCCGTGGCCAGCCACAGCATGGTGAGCACCACAAAGCCGATGGCAAACGCACTGTAGCCTTCGCCCTCGGGCCCATTATTTTTGTTGATGGCTTCGCGCAATTTGTCTTGGCTGTCGCGGATGATTTTTTCAAAAGGGTTGGGCCCTCCGCCAATGGGGGGTTTGCCGCCTCCCATGCCGCCGCCAGAATTGCCGCCGCCGCTTGGTTTGCGGCCCCATGGGTTGTTCGGGTCTGCCATAAAATCCTCGTCGAGCGTTTTTAGTTGGCCAACATATAGGGTGGCTATGTGGTTAGTTCAAGCGATTGCTAGAATGTGCGCGCGACTAGTTGCGAGTACGCGCCATGGCCTTTTTCAATCGTGTTTCTATTTCAGGGGCAAGGATGGTCGATGCTGCGCTGAGCGTGACATGGCTGTAATCATAGAATAGTGGCACCCCATTGCGCGTTAGTTCGCCGCCATCCCTTAGGAAGATATCCTGAATGGGCACATAGTAGACATTTTTATGTGAGGCGGCAATTTTCTTGAAAATCTCATCGGCACGCTGGTTGTTGGCCATGTTTTCTTCTTTATCCATCGTTAAAATTTTTGATGTTCCATTGAATGCACCAAGGGCAAGGATTTGTGGCACATCAATATCCGGTGAGGCAACGGCGCCTACGAAAATAACCGTTTTGCCCATCGCGGTGATGTCTGCGGCCACTCGTGCAATGGCGCGCTCAAATACGGCTTCTGTTTCGGGTCCAGAAAGCTCCTTTGTACTGCTGTCTCTCAGGTAGGTTCGGTGTGACCCGCCAATCTCTGGCCACGCTCCGGTAATGGCAGGAATCCAGCGCCCCGTAATGATAACGTGGGTAATTTCAGGTGAGGCGGCCAACTCTTTCATGACGAGTGCCTTCATGGCGGTACATTCAGCGAGATCTTTTTTAGGCACGGTGTCGGCGCCCGGTAGGAACGGACATGCACAGAGCGCCCACAAAGAGCCGGCTTTGTCTTTAAACGGCGCAATATGCTCGAATGCCGAACGTAGGGCTTGGGCATGCGAATCGCCCAGTATCACATACGATACAGGTTTATTTTGTACGCCGAACCTGCACTCTGCGGCGCGGCCATGCTTCTCGAAATGCGCACACACACCGCTGAGCTTGTCTCTATCTGTCGAGGCAGAAAGCAGCGTTTTTACTTCAGGACTCAACCGTTTTGGCAAGCCATCGGAAAGAATGACGACGCAACAGAGGCTGAATACAACAGCGAGGGCAGAGCCTAATATGACAGCAAGGCGCTTACCCGAAACCCTCCCTTTTTTCCTGAAGGGGGTCTCTATATATTTCCAGCTGAGAAAAGATAATACGACGGAAAGAGAAATCGCGGCTGCTGATTGCATCAACGTAAGATTCATATTGGCAAAATACATTCGGAAAAATGCCAATGCAGGCCAATGCCACAAATATAAAGAGTAGGAAATGAGGCCAATAAACACGATGGGCTTAAGTGACAGTAATCTTTGTACTGCCTCGCCTTTTCGTGCACAGTGAATGATGAGGGCTGCGCCAAGACAGGGTGCAAGCGCCACCCATCCCGGTAAAATATCTTGTGGTGAGAAGATAAACATGGAGGAAATGATAAGAATAAGGCCAATGAAGCAAAGCAGCTCGCGCAGTAATTTATGATTTACAGCAGGAAGAATATTTGCCGCGAGCACAGCACCTAATGTGAGTTGCCATGTGCGCGCCGGCAAGAAAAAGAACGCGGCGGAGGGCATCGTGTAGGAAAGCCATACCGCAACGGCGAATAGTGGTACAATCGCATAGAGTAGGACATTGCGGATAGGGATATTGAGTTTAGTGCAAAGCACCAGCAGTACAGGGAACAACATGTAGAATTGCTCCTCCACCCCTAGTGACCATGTGTGCAGTAGGGGCATGAATTCTACGGCGGGCGAGAAATAGCCATTCAGGTTCCAGAAATAAATATTGGAAGCAGAAAAAATAGCGGCGATGCTGGAGTAAGAGAGATTTTTTAGATGATCGGGCAAGGCAACAAAAGGCGCCACACAAAAACAGGCCAGAATAACGGTGAGCAGTGCAGGAATGATGCGCCGAATTCGCCGCATATAAAAGCCCGCGAAGGTGAACCGTTTTTCTTGCAGCTCGGTTAGAATGATGCGTGAAATTAGAAATCCGCTGATGACAAAAAATACATCGACACCCAAAAACCCACCGCTCATTGCGGCAAGGTGGGCGTGGCACAACACAACCGGCACAATTGCCAGTGTGCGCAGCCCATCAATTTCCGATCTGTAATTTAAACTCATTCGCGGTGCAACGTAGAGTAACGATTGTCTCTTGTAAATGCCCAAGAAACTAAGTTTTTAGCGCCGTGTGCGCGGCAATAGCTATCGCTTCATAGCGAGTGATGAGCGCTATGGGTGTTGTTTTTTGTTAGTGGTTATTATCGTATGGGTTTATAGACGTTGGGGCGATGTCTATTCGTATGTAATAACGAGAGAGTAACATGAAACCCGCCCCCGAATTACAACGCGCCCCCAATATCAACCACACGCCCATCGCGCATGTGGCGCGCATTATTGCGGTGGCCAGCGGTAAAGGTGGTGTCGGTAAATCGACGGTGACCACCAACCTTGCCCACGCACTGACGCGTGCGGGTAAGCGCGTGGGCATTTTGGATGCCGATATCTATGGCCCTTCCATTCCGCGGATGCTTGGGCTCGAAACCTATATTACGCCTGAAATTATCGATGGCATGATGGTGCCCCCCGTAGCACATGGGATTCGTGCGATGTCGATGAGCCTTGTGACGGGCGACCAAGCGGCGGTGCTGCGTGCGCCGATGATTACCAAAGCACTGGTGCAGTTTTTGCGTCTCACCCGTTGGGCGACGGCTGAGGCGCCACTAGATTTTTTATTGGTGGATTTGCCCCCAGGCACGGGAGATGTGACGCTGAGCCTAGCCCAGAATTGCAAGCTTGATGGGTTGGTGCTGGTGAGTACACCGCAGGAAGTGGCCGTCATCGATGCCGATAAATGTGCAGTGGCGTTTCATAAATTGCACGTGAAGCTGCTTGGCGTGGTCGAGAATATGAGTTATTTTATCGACCCGCACGGCACGCCGCACCATTTGTTTGGCCAAGGCGGCGGGGCAAAACTGGCCGAGAAATTCCACGCGCCGCTGCTGGGCCAATTGCCACTGGATGCGAATGTGGGCGTGTGTGCCGATAACGGTGAGAATTTTGTGGCTAGCTATGCCGATTCAGTCGCGGCGCGGATCTATGAAGAGATTGCAGATAATTTGGCTGTATGATTATGCGAGCGGGGCGAGCTGGCTGTGCCCGCACGGCGGCACGTAGATTTGGTCAGCAGACCAAATCGAAGTATTAGAAGTTCATCTGACGAATATCGGTCATGACCGACTGGCCATAGTCGCTGGGCGACGCCGTGCGCGCTGGGTTGGCTGGCTGAGGTTGCACCACATAATCTTGAGGGGTGTAGACGGGCGCAGCGTAGGTGTTATCGCTCACTTGTTGTTGGGCGGGGTATTGGTTTGGCGCAGGGTAATTATGCTGAGCATTGTAGCTCTGGGCATAGGCAGAAGGCGCGGCAAAAATAAGTAACGTAACGATGGCAAAACATCGCATGGGCGTCTCCTGTGTTGACATCTTGTAGTTACAGAATGATACAAAGTCCAGCATTATGTTGCGACGCACAAAAGTTGTATGTTGCCCATTATTTAGGCAGAAATGGGTGCCGAACCAGCAAAAAACCTATTGAAAATAAATGGTTTTGCGGTGTAAGCACAAAGAGCGCGGGGATGCCATAACAAGATTTCACTTGTTCTTAGGGTTGCCCCTGCCCATAGTTTTATCCATGCGCCCTGAACGGTACAGTTACAGTTACAGCAGCAACAGCACTGGCAAATCGCTAAAATCGCGATTGCTAGTACTGGCGTTGGTGCTTTTCGCGGTGGCACTGCTGGTGATGACGCGCGTACACCACCCATGGGTAATCAATCTACGGACGCAGTCGGTTGATGTGCTTCGTCCTGTAATGGAAGCCGTGACGCTGCCCGTGCGCGCCATCGGCAGCTTGATGCAAAATAGAGCCGAGATGCTCAATGCGCATGAGGAAAATAAGTTGCTCAAGGCCGAGAATGAAGCCTTACGCCATTGGCAATCAGTGGCGCAGGCATTGAAGGCCGAAAACGAAACGCTGCGCGGCCTTGCGGCGTATCGGCCCACCGAACAAGTGGAGTATATTACCGCAAAAGTCATTGCCCAAAGCCCCAGCGCTTATTCGGGCACGATGATTATTAATGCGGGTGCCGAGCAAGGTATTATCTCGCTGCAGCCTGTGGTCGATGCCTATGGCCTTGTTGGTCGCGCGGTGGAGGTAGGCGACCGCACGGCGCGGGTGTTGCTGCTTTCGGATAATGCCTCGCGCGTACCCGTAATTACGGGTGCCTCGCGTCAGAACGCTATACTCACTGGTACGGGCGATGAACTCATGCGCCTGACCTTTGTGGTGGGTGAGCCGCAGAACATCAAACTCGGTGAAACGGTGATGACGACCTCGGAAGGTGGATTGATTCCCGATAGTGTGATGGTGGGAACCATCTTCCGCCGCGATGCTAGTGGGTTGTTGGTTAAGCCACTGCGTCCCTTGGCACGCAGCGAGTATGTGCGGGTGATGGTCGCGAAGTAGTATTTGTTTGCTTCGGATTGATTTACTAATCAATCCTGCGCGCAGCCGTGCTGGCACAGTGAAGCTCGTCCTACTCGCTTTTTCTGCGCTCACTCGTTTAGTCAGGTAACAGTGGAATATCCTCTCCCCGCGATTGTGTATTGCGTCGCGTCGCGCTACGAGTTTTTTATGCGCCCATTTTCACATCAATTATTGGCCCTCTTTCCCGCGATATTGGCGCTGCTACTTCTGGTGTTCAGCGCCGTGCCGATGGGTGGCGGAGCACTCAGCATTACACCCAATGTGACATGGCTGATGACACTGGTGATGGCGGCGTTTTATCCGCCCGCATGGCCGCGCGGGTTGGCATTTGTGCTGGGGTTGGTGCAGGATATGCTATTTGGCACGCCGCTGGGTTCGCAAGCGCTGCTTGCGTTGCTGCTGGCACAATTAGCCGCCATGCTTGCTGAACGCCAACATGTGCAGCTCTTTCGGCTGCGCTGGTTGGAGGCAACCGGTGTGCTACTGCTTTGGCACTTGATGTTGTGGGCAATCATGCATGCAGTGCAACTCGATGCGCCAACATTGGGCTATTTGCTCAAAGCAGGGTTTGTGAATGCACTGTGGTATCCATTGTTTTATTGGTTGGTGACGCGGCTATTCACTGCGTTGCCCGATGCGAAATAAGGGGAGAGGATGCGCGCGCAAGAATTGCAAAAAATGATTACTCGCCGCGCAGTGATTTTTGGCGGGGTGCAAGCCGCAGCAGGCTTTGCACTGCTTTCGCGCCTCTATTTTTTACAGTTTGTGCATGGCGAGGAATTCAAGCTGCAAGCGGAGGGTAACCGTGCAAAAATGCAGCTGATTATTCCGCCGCGCGGCATCATCAGCGACCGTTACGGCACAGCCATGGCCATGAACCATGTGAATTACCGCCTGATGATTGAGCCTGATGTGAAAGCCAAAGCGCGCGAGACGTTAAAGCGACTTATTCCGCTGATGAGTTTGAGCGAAAAAGAAGTGAAGCTGCTTGGGGACGCTATTAATCGCCGTAAGGTAGGGGTTCCAATTTTAGTGCGCGAACATTTGAGCTGGGATGAGGTGGCGCGGATCCAATACCACTTGCCCGAACTATCGGTAGCGACGATTGAGGAAGGCCAGTGGCGGCATTATCCGTTTGCCGATCATTCGAGCCATTTGCTGGGCTATGTCGGCAAAGTATCACCTAACGAGGTGAAGGCAAAGCCCGACGAACCGTTGATGAAAGTTCCCGATATGAAAATCGGCAAGAACGGCATCGAGGCGCTCTATGAAACCAAGCTGCAAGGCAAGGCGGGAGCAAAGCAGATGGAGGTGAATGCCGCAGGTTCGCCCATCCGCGAGCTTGACCGTAAGCCGCCTGTGGCGGGTGATCCTTTGCCACTGACCATCGATAACCGATTGCAGGAATTTTGTGTCGAGCGCTTGGGCGAAGAATCGGGCGCGATTGTGGTGATGAATGTGCATACGGGTGAGGTATTGGCGCTGGTATCGGTGCCCGCGTTCGACCCCAACGAGTTTAGTAAGGGCATCAAATATAATTATTACGAATCGCTGAAGGCGAACAAAAAAGTGCCGCTGATGAATAAGGCGATCGCAGGGCAATACCCCCCCGGATCGACCTTTAAAATGATAACGGGATTAGCGGGGTTGAAGTCAGGGAAATTCACCGCGAACACGCATATTCATTGCAATGGCACTTTCTATTTGGGAAACCACCCGTTTGGGTGCTGGAAGGTGGAAGGACATGGAACGCTAACCATGCAGCAGGCCATCGAGCAATCGTGCGATGTGTATTTTTACACCGTCGCGCGTGACATTGGCATCGATGCCCTTGCCGCGATGTCGCGCGAGTTTGGCTTGGGCGAAAAATCGGACTTGGGCCTTAGCGGTGAACGCGCAGGTATTGTGCCAAGCCCCGAATGGAAGAAAAAAGTTGGGCGCGGTGCTTGGAACCCAGGAGAGACGATCAACAGCGCGATTGGTCAGGGCGATACACTCACCACGCCACTGCAGTTAGCTATCATGACCGCACGCATGGTCAATGGTGGCAAGAAAGTGCTGCCGCGATTGCTGCTGCATGAGGATGATAAACTGATGGGCGAGGTGGATATTGCACCTGATTTTTTGGCCATCATGCGGCAAGGGATGTCGGACGTGGTGAACAGCGCGCGCGGTACCGCGCATGGCAGTGTAATTAAGGATGAGCGCTATGCGTTCGGTGGTAAAACCGGTACCTCGCAAGTGCGGAAATTGCTGGTGCATGGGCAGAACCAGAACCTGATTCCGTGGGAGTTTCGTCACCATGCGTGGTTTGTGGGGTACGCACCGGTGGGTGACCCCGATATTTGCTGCTCGGTCATTATCGAGCATGGCGGCGGCGGTGCATCGGCGGCGGCTCCTGTGGCGCGTGATGTGTTACAAAAAGCGCAGGAATTGCGGGCCAATCCACCACTTAACTTTTCCGCAAAAACGGGGGCATGATGCGAAATTCGGCGACCATGAAACGGTTTGTTCGGCGGTTTCGTTCTATGCATCGCGGGGTGCTGGTATTGACGCTGGCACTCAGCCTGTTCGGCCTCATCATGCAGTATTCGGCAGCGGGTGGCGATTTCTCGGTATTCGCCAAACCACAAGCCATTCGCCTCCTCATGGGATTGGTGCTGATGGTGCTGTTCGCCGTGACGCCACCCGCCGCGTTGTTTCGCTCGGCCTACATAATTTACGGCCTGTGCGTCAGCTTGTTGGTGTTAGTGGAGTTGGTCGGCTTTATGGGGCTTGGTGCTCAGCGCTGGGTGGGGGTTGGTGCGTTTAGTTTGCAGCCTTCGGAGTTGATGAAAATTGGTATTATCCTCGCGTTCGCCCGCTACTTCCAAAGTTTCAAGCCCGATTACACCAACCATGTAGTCGTACTGATTGTTCCCGCCATTCTCGTCCTTATTCCCGTGGGGCTCATTCTCGCACAGCCGAATCTTGGCACCGCGACGATTGTTTCCGTCATCGCGTTTTGCATGTGTTTCATGGCAGGAATTCGTTGGTGGTTCTTTGCGGGCGCTATTACGGCGGTGGTGGGCGCCATACCTGTGGCATACCATTTCCTGCACGACTACCAAAAGGAACGGGTGAACACATTTTTGAACCCCGATAGCGATCCGTTAGGGGCAGGCTACAACATCATTCAATCCAAAATCGCGATCGGATCGGGTGGGTTTTGGGGCAAGGGGCTACTCAATGGCTCGCAAGGGCAGCTCGACTTTTTGCCCGAAAAACAAACGGATTTTATTTTCACCATGATGGGCGAGGAGTTGGGCTTTGCAGGTGCTTTCGCGCTGATGGTGATGTACGCGCTGCTGATTGGCTTCACCATGCGCCTTGCCGCCCAAGCCCGTAGCAGTTTTGGACGCTTGCTAGCAGCGGGAGTAGCTAGCTTGTTGTTTATTCATATTTTTATCAATATGGCGATGGTGATGGGCATGATTCCCGTGGTGGGGGTGCCGCTCCCGTTTCTATCGTATGGTGGCTCGTTTTTACTAACGACGCTTATGGCTTGCGGGTTGGTGCAGCATGTCTACATCAATCGCGACCAAACTGCGCCAATGCGAGGGATTTCCTGATTTATTAATGGAAAATTAACTAAAATACGCGTAGAATACTTGCTACAGCTCGCTTAGAGGTCTTTCATGAAATCCATCGGCATTTTACAACGCCTGCGCCGCCACGAAGAAGGCGCAACGGCGGTAGAGTTCGCGATTGTCGCGGTGATGTTTTTCACCCTGATGTTTGGCATCATCGAATATGGCATGATCATGTTCACCAAGGTGGCTCTTGAAAGCGCTGTGGTACAGGCCTCGCGTTCGGCAAGCCTTGGCACGGTTGTTGCGGGGTGCGAAAATACTGATAGCACAGCCGCACGCATCTGCACCGTAAGAAGGTTGGTCGAGGACAACACGCTTGGCTTTGTGAGGAGAGATGCAGTGGAGGTAACCGCTAATGACGTGACGGTGTCAACAACCGCATCGCCGTCTGTGCCCGATATGTGCCTCGATGACCCTATGGATCCTTATCCCGCCAGCTGCACCGGCGGTTTCATCGATAATTCGGCGCCGGCGGGTTACCAGCAATCGGGTGGGATTACATCGGTTGGGGTGGCAGGCAGTCTCGTTGAAATCCGAGCGACCTATTTGTGGCGTGTGCTTTTCCCATTATTCGAAATTTTCCCGAGCTATTCCGGGTCAGGTGGCCAACAAGGCTTTTTGGTGATTACTTCTTCGGCGGTGATTAAAAATGAACCGTTTAATAATTAATACGAAAGTTATGCATATGCGTGGCGCGCTATTGAAGCAATTTCTTGCCCACCGCGAGGGCGTGGCGCTCATCGAGTTTGCAATCGTATTTCCTGTTTTGTTTCTGTTGCTGTTTGGCGGCATCGAAATTAATCGGCTGATTCTCATCCAGCAGAAACTAGAAAAAGCGGGCTATGTGATTGCCGATATCGTGACGCAATATCAGCCTGCGACGTTAACCGCAGCGGCGGGCGAAATAAGTGTGCCTGAAATTCGTAATAATGTGTTCCCGCAACTTGCGCGCATGATGGGTACCTATAGTGACCCCGCTAATCAAGCGGCCATTCTTACCTCACTTCGTATCCGCGGCCCTGCGGGGGGGCGAACGGTGACCATTGATTGGCAGATTGGCGGCGGCGGCACCTTATCGGGATGCGACGGGAGGGGAACCTGTGCGGTCAGCATTGTAAATGGTCGTACGCCTACGGGGATTGATACTGGCGTGCGGGGCACGGTTGCGGCGCTGCCTAGCACTCCTCCTGGCAACTCTATCCAAGATTTGGTTCAGGGCTTGCCTGGGCAACCAGATGTCAACGGTTACACGCTGATCGTGAATGAGGTATTCTACTTCTACCAACCGTTGCTTGGGTCATTGGTCGAGGATGTTGGCTTGGCTGGTGGTAATGGGTTTGCGGGGTATCGATTTTATTTGAGACCCCAGATTTATGTAAAGCGCACCTACTTCCTCCCGCGCCTTGAAGGCAAATTGTTCGATTTACCCGACCCCGACAACCCTGCTAACGGCTTTCCCGTTCCCGTTCTATAAGGATGATTATGAACCAGTTCATGAAACGTTTGTTAGCGGATCGTTCGGGCAATGTCCTGATGCTGACGGGATTAAGCTTCCTGTTCCTCGTCGCCATCGGTGGCGCGGGCTATGATTTGGGCAAGCAGCAACTAGTGAAGCAGCGTATGCAGCAAGCGAGCGATGCGGCGGCGATTGCAGGCGCAGGCATGGAAGATACCGCCACACCCGCAGAGCGCGAACTGATGGCGAACAATATCTTTTTCCTGAATTACCCCGATAGCTATTTGGGCATTGCTCGGCCAGCGCCAGGCATTCAGGTTGTCGGCAACAATGTGGAAGTGAGAGTTCCGAACACGAATGTTCCGACCTCGTTCATGAGTAACTTGGGCGTGAATAGCCTGCCCGCTAATGGCTTCACGCGCGCGCGCATTAAAACGCCCTTGCGGCCGATTGATTTGATCATGGTGATGGATAATTCGGGCTCGATGGCGGGCACGGATGTGGGCGCAGACAATACGCTCAACGGGGATGCGGCGATTAGCCTTGGCTATTGCAGATCGTGGCTTGCTAGCCTTGGTTATGCGCCTTTCTGGGCCTCGTATTATTGTGGGCCAGCGTCACCGCCGTTCTACCGCTACTCGTTAAGCGGCATTACTGGGCTAACGCGCGTGAATGCATTGCGTTATGCGGCCGACTACGCGGCGGGTCTTTTGCTCAATCCGAATGTCGATAACAACCAAATTGCTTCGGTGACGTGGAATGGCACGCTTGTTAATTCGCAGGACTTTCAAACTTCTTATGCGCCTGTGCAAAATTTCTTGCGGGGCATGTTTGCGACCTCGACGACCAATAGCACCCTTGGGTTGGCCAGAGCACAAGCACTTGGTGCGGCAGGATTTCGTGCGGGAACTGTTCGCGCGGTGCTTTTGCTGACGGACGGCTCGAACTATCCTGATCCCGTTTCCTACAATGCTTCTAGCCGCATTATCTGTGATCAACTGAAGGCAGATGGCGTGGTGGTGTACACCATCGCTTTTGGTACCGATGTTGAGAATGATATGTCGGTTAGACAATTCTTATCGGATTGTGCCACTGGTGGCTCGAACGGCGCGAATACGAACAATCTTGGCGCTACATTTTTCATTGCGCCCGATGCAGCGACCCTTACTAGGGCGTTCGATGAGATTGTCATTAGCTTGAGAAGAGTTCGGATTCTGCAGTAAGCTGCACTACCCTATGCGTGTGCGGAAAGGCTTGAGGCCTGTTGCACAAGCGGTGATGGCGTAAGCGCGCTGTTTGCATCGATTGTTGTTGTGGGGGTAGCAGACGCACCTTCGGGCAACGCATCAAGCTGCATGGTCGAGCCTTTGGGGATGACACCATTTTTGCTGCTGGGTTTGGTGGTCTCGGTGCCTGTGATGTGCGGGGTGGGGAACCGTTCCGTAACATCGGCAAGGGTTGCCCCTGCTTTAAGCATGGTCTGCATTTCTTTGACGGCGGGGATGCCAAAACGGTTGGCGATTTCAATCGTCGCCATGGTTTTTTCGGGTTGGTTCACATCGATCAGATCATGCCCCAGTAGGTAGATGAATTTGGGCAATGCAAAATCCGCCTGATGAATGGCGTGGCCCGTTTTGGGGTCGATGATGGAGCTGTGTTTATAGGCATAGGTGAGGTTCATCAGCTGGGTGATACGCTCGAAAATGGGTTGGCCTTGTGCCCAGCGTGCGCCTTCGCCCGAGCCTCGCTCCAGCACGTTGGTGAACATTTTGTTCGGGTTGAATGCCTCGTTGTAATGTTGGTATAAATCGAAAATCTCACCCACGTTAATCGCTTGGCCAAGGCCGTTACGTGGGTTGATCTTGTTGTTGATGAAGGTGATGAGGTCCTCGAACATGGTGGTCTTGCGCTTCCATGTCTCACCAAACGCCTGACCTGCTTTCACACCGACCATGATATCTCCAAGCCCTGTCGAACGCATCATGGCAGCAGGGATGAAGAATAAGTCGGTCGCCACGCGCTTAATGGAGCGCTTCCAGAAATTATCCATGGTTTTTTGGACAATGCGGTTATCGCTTTTCTTGAGGTCGATTTGGTTGATGTCGCTGGGCGATTTGCCCGTTTCCATCGCCACGGCTTCGGCAAAAATGTTTTTGATGTCTTTGTACACGGTGCGGCTGTAGCTCGCACTCAGAGCCAAGCTGCCCACGCCCATCAGCGCATTATAGGCGAGCGCCTCTTTGTTTTCACGCGTAGTGTGAGGGAATTTTTTCTGCAGCCACTCCCCTGGGGTTGCGAGGGTTTTAGCAAATTCCCCAAATGGTTTTTTTTCAAACATGGTGCCAAAGATGCCGCGCGGAATGTAGCGCGCGGGTAGGAACAGCAACAGGTAGCGCACGTATTCGGACGTGGGCGCAAGGGTGGATTGCGTTTTGGTGTGGATCGGTGTTTGCGAATTCGCGGCGAAATAATTTGGCGCGCGCGCGGAGTCTTCCGCCTTAGCGGGCTCATTCGGCGATGCCGTCGACGTAACAGGTGTGCGTTCTATTTCCACAGTTTGATTGTACGTGGTTTGTGGCCAATCAACACGTAGCTTTTTGTGAAGTTTTTGTGACAGCGCGGCGACTGCAATGCCCTATGAAAGGAAGAAAAACAATAACTTATACGATTTCGAGCTGGCCATGAGCAGTATGGTCGCCACCCCCAGCAAGTAGGCCATACGCCATAGATGCTGGTGAGTGAGGCGTGCCTTGCCGCTGCCAACCCACGGCTCTGGTCCTTTGGGCCCTGACCCACCTAAGGAAATACCCAGTGTTTTTGACACCGCTACCCGCCAGTTGGGGGCAAGCATGCTGGCCACAGGGCGGCAATGCGGGGTGGCCATGGCTGCAAGTGCAATCAGGATGCGGCTTAAAGTACGTGGAACGGCATCAACGAGTTTGAACAAGCTGCGTGCCGCCCACCCAAAGGCCAGCTGCTTGCCATAGGTAGCGTTGGCCGCGGCTAAGGTAAGGTACATGGCCATGGTCATCCACCCACCGACGACATACCAGAAACATCCGCCGACAATTCCAACGGCGAAGGCTTCCATCCGCGTGGCTATCACGTAGCGAATCACGGCGTGGCTATCGGCGAAGAGGTAGGCAATGTTGGGCAATTCGAGGGGGAGTTTATCCTGTTTCGCTTGCCGCCAGAGCGTAAAGACGGCGGTAGCGGAAAAACAATAACCAAACCAGAGCAGTATGCTGGCGGTGCTGACAACGGTTGCCCATAGGTTGGGTTTAGCAAGCGCCGCACCCACAATGATGGCAGGCAGTAACAGTAGAGCCAGTGCGACAATACCGCGATAAACCAGGGTGGCGGCGCTGCGGTTTTCACGGTTGAGTTTGGTGCCCAGCTGGCGCACGCGTTCATCGCCCGCCCGCACCAGTTGGGCGAAGGGTCCGCGCTCGGCCAACGGACTGGCAAACACGCCGAGCACCACCATGACCATCAAAAATTCGGTGCGGTGGATCAGCAGGTCGGGGTAGGTTTCGAGGTTAATCATCGCGCGAGATTAGGGCGCTTGACTGCAAATCGCAAATGGTTTGGCGTGCGTGACTACTCGACGAAAATTTCCACGCGGCGGTTTTTGGGCTCGCCAACATTATCCGCGGTGGGCACCGCAGGGTCGCTCTCGCCATAGGCGAAATATTTGAGCATACTGGCAGGGACGCCCGATTTGCGCAGGGCATCGACCACAAAA
This sequence comes from Pseudomonadota bacterium, assembly GCA_963205305.1. Taxonomy (GTDB): domain Bacteria; phylum Pseudomonadota; class Alphaproteobacteria; order Rickettsiales; family UBA3002; genus QFOX01. Next base: position 34,062 of record CAUJIC010000020.1, read on the forward strand.
CGTGCGCGGCGCTCGGACAGATCCATGTTGTAATCTTCGGTGCCGAGTCGATCGGCGTGGCCGTTGACGTTGATGGAGGCTTTGGCGTGGCCTTTCACTTCGCGCACCAATGCGGCGAGCGCACCTTGGGCGGAATCGCCCAACACATCGCTATCGAGCGGGAAGTAAAGAACACCCGATTTAGTTTTCACAGCAACGGGTTTCACTTTGCCGCCTGTTTTTTCAGGCGCTGCGGCAACGGGTGTTTGCTGCGGAATGGTGGTGGTTGGCACATCGGCCACGGTGGCGGTGTGTGCTTCACTCAATTTGGCAAGGAGGGCGCTGAAGTTGGCGCGAGCATCCTCGGCAGCGGTGAGGTCGGCTTTTTGCTCCTCGAGCATGACCCAGCGGTCATACGCCACCATGGCGGCGGCGGCCATTTCGGGCTGCGTGCTGCGGCTGGCATTAAGCGCTGGCAACAGCTTATCACGCTGCACTACTAAATCATCGAATGTTTCAGCACTGAGTGCCATTTGGCTTGGATATTCGGGCTTAACATCGCGGCCTTGGGTGGCAAGCAGCCCCTTCTCGGCGAAGTAGCGGGCGGCGACAGCATCTTGGGCGCCCGAGCGCTCCTCGGCGTACTCGCGGTAGCCATTGGCGAGCGAGGCTTGGTAGGTATCGCCCTCGGTGGTGGCGGTACTGAGTTGCTCCAGCGCTTGGTTTGCCTGATTATCGGCACAGGCAGTAAGGCCCGTGAGGCTGGTGAATATTAAGAGCGTAGCAAGGGTGGATTTAAGCATTTCATTCCCCAAGTTGGTGATGACTACTCAATGCCTTAGCCTATGCGCGCTAGGGTTTCAACCCCCATGCGAACCTCATCCACCATGTTCACCGCACAAAAAACTTGCAGTGCAGTGCGGCATCGCCTATTAGCCCCCTCGACTTGAGTTAACTATTGGAGAAGACCATGACCGTGCAACGCACCTTTTCGATTTTAAAACCCGATGCGACCGAGCGCAATTTAACGGGCGCCATCAACGCGATGTTCGAGAGCAATGGCTTTCGCATTGTCGCGCAAAAGCGCGTGCAACTGAGCCGCCACCAAGCCGAGCAATTCTACATCGTGCACAAAGAGCGCCCCTTCTACGGCGAGCTGGTGGACTATATGATTTCGGGCCCCGTTGTTGTGCAGGTGCTCGAGAAAGAAAACGCCGTGCAAGCCAACCGCGACCTGATGGGCGCAACCAACCCAGCGAACGCGGCCGAAGGCACCATCCGTAAAACCTTCGCTGAATCCATCGAGCGTAACTCGGTGCATGGTTCGGACTCGGTTGAAAACGCCGCCATCGAAATCGCGTACTTCTTCAGCGGTTCGGAAATCGTTGGATAGTTTCGGCTAAGAAACGAATAGGGGAGGGGGCTTTTTAGCCCCCTTTTTTATTGCATGTGGCGTGCTACTTTTTTCACTGCCTCGGGGTAGAGTGTATGTTCGAGCGCGTGGATTTTTTGCTTCAGGGTTTCGGGCGTGTCATCGGCCGCAATGGGGGTGCTGGCTTGGGCAATGATTTCGCCTGAATCCAGCTCGGGCGTCACCCAGTGCACCGTGGCGCCGTGCTCGGCGTCGCCTGCCTCAATCGCGCGGGCGTGGGTGTGTAAGCCTTTGTATTTAGGCAGGAGCGAGGGGTGGATGTTGATGAGCTTGCCCTGCCATTCGTTCACGAACCAATCGGACAGAATACGCATGAAGCCCGCCATGACGACCAGCTCGATGCCGTGGCTTTTCAGGCTCGCATCCACCATGCGGTCGAAGGATTCGCGGCTGGCGTAGTTGCCGTGCGGGATGGTAACGGTAGTGACGCCCGCATTTTGCGCGCGGGTGAGGCCATAAGCCGTTTCGACATTGCTGATGACAAGGGCAATCTCCGCGGGGTAATCGGGCGCTTTTGCTGCATCGAGGATGGCTTGCAAATTGCTGCCATTGCCCGAAATGAGCACCGCGGTTTTTACGCGGCGCACAACGCACCTGTATAGGCCACACGCTTTTCGCCCGCTTGGGTGAGGGTGCCGATGGTGAACACTTCCTCGCCCGCCGCAACAAGGGCGGCGGATACGGATGCGGCGTCGCTAGCCGATACTACGGCTATCATGCCGATGCCGCAGTTGAAGGTCATCAGCATTTCATGCTCGGGGATGCTGCCCACCTGCTGCATCCATGCGAAAATGCTCGGCAGTTTCCATGCATCGAGGTTGATGCTGGCGGAAAGGTTTTCGGGTAGCACGCGCGGCAAGTTCTCGGTGAGGCCGCCGCCCGTGATGTGCGACAGGGCTTTGATGTGGCCTGCGTTGAGGATGGGTAGTAGCGACTTTACATAGATGCGCGTGGGCGAGAGCAATGCCTCGGCGAAGGTGGTGGCGGCGCAGGGGTAGGGCGGTGGGGCGTTCACATCGACGCCCGAATCTTTCACGAGCTTGCGCACCAGCGAGTAGCCGTTGCTGTGGATGCCGCGACTGCCGATGCCGAGCAATACATCCCCTACTTCAAGGTTCGCTTTGGGGATGAGGTTCGCGCGCGCAACAGCACCGACGGAGAACCCTGCGAGGTCATACTCCTCGCCTTGATACATACCCGGCATTTCGGCGGTTTCGCCACCCACCAGTGCGCAGCCTGCTTGTTTGCAGCCTTCGGCAATACCCGCAATCACCTGCTCGGCCACATCGACATTCAGTTTCCCCGTGGCGTAGTAATCGAGGAAGAATAGCGGCGTGGCGCCTTGAACGATGAGGTCGTTCACGCACATGGCGACAAGGTCGATGCCGATGGATTTGTGGTTATTTAAATCCTGCGCGAGCTTGAGTTTAGTGCCCACGCCATCGGTGGTGCTGACGAGTAGTGCATCCTCGAACCCTGCGGCCTTCAGGTCAAAAATCGCGCCGAAACCGCCGAGGCCGCCTAGAGCCCCTGCGCGTGATGTTGCCTTGGCATGGGGCTTGATGCGATCGACCAAACGGTTACCCGCATCGATATCGACGCCAGCTTCTTTATATCGTTCGTTGCTTGAAGCGCTCATTTCGGGTAGCCTATGGTTATGATTTCGCGCACCATACGACAATTTGTAAGTCTTTGGCAACCGCTTGCTGCGGCCTTGATGTTGGCTATCGCAAGCCCCGCCAGCGCCGCCTTACAGGAAATCCGTGTGGTGGGGGTGGGGATTGAATCGAGTAGCATGCGTGCCAACGAGCTGGCTATTGAATATGCCAAGAAGCGGGCAGTCTACCTTGCTGCCAAAAAAATGGGTGTACCCAGCCCAAGCAAAGCTGCGGCAAAGCTTACTAATGAGCAGTTGCGCCAGATTATTCGTGGGGCAAATGTAGTACAAACCCGCCGCAAGGGCGACATGACCTTCCACGAAGTCAATGTAACGATTGTGGACGAAGCCTTGCGGCGCGCGTTCAAATTACCCGAAAAGCCTGTTTCGGATGAAGCCGAAATGAAAATGCGCGGCATTTTGCTGCTCTCGGTCTACGCCAGCAATGAGCGCGCCTATATGTGGGAGAAGGAAAACCAGCTGCGCGAGCCCCTTTCGGATGAAATTCGTCGCCAAGCGCGTGGCGGGGTGTTGTTGCCTGGGGGCGATCTCGAGGATTTACGTCTTGTCGATTATCAAAATGCGCTGTCGGTAAAACCTGACGAGCTCAAACCCATGTTCGCGCGTTATGGTGCGGAAGAAATTATTATCGCCATCCTTAAACCCTCGGCACCTGGTACGATGGATCCTTCGACCGTACTGTTGCGGCGCTTGAAACTCGATGGTGAACATAACGAACTGCTCGAAATTCCACCCGCCATGGTGGAGGAGACAAGCGTGGTACGCCTTGCCAAAGCCGCGAACACCATCGCGGGGGCCATTACCCAGATTGCCACTTCAACTGCGGAGCGTGAAGCCGCCGCGCGCGCTAGCGCGCAGAAGCTCAAGCTGCGGTTCAGCTATGCCATCCCCAAAGAATTGGCCCGGATGCAAGAAGTAGTGCGCAACTCGCCCGCCACACTTTACCTTGAAATGCCGAGTATTGCGCTTGCGCGGGTGGGCGCAACGGTTTATTTAAGGGGCGAAGCAGAAGCCCTGCGGACGGATTTGGTGAAGCAGGGCATAGTGGTTACCGCCATCAACGATGGTTGGCGACTATCGGTACGGTAAGAAGAGGCCCACCATGAATACACCCGTTACACCCAAGCCTAAGATGATGAGTAGCTGGCAAGCCCGTTGGTTCCATCTGGCGGTATGGATTGTCATCCTTACGCTGTTTGTGGTGTTCCTGCGCGCGGTGGAGCCGATTTTGCTTCCGTTCGTGCTGGGCATGTTTGTCGCGTACTTGATGGATCCGTTGGCGGAGCGTTTGCAACGCCTAGGCATTGGGCGCACGATTGCCACCGCTATCATTACGCTGAGTTTGTGTGCGTTGGTTGTGGCGTTGGCGGTGTGGCTTGCGCCGATGCTCTATCAGCAGCTCAACCATCTGATTGCGCGTGCCCCAGCGATGCTAAGCAATGTGGAAGCTAGTGCCCGTGAGTGGGCGGCGCCTGTACTAAAAAGATTGAACGAGATTACAGGCACAGGCCCTGAGGCCATTCCAGCTGATAGCGCGGAATTGGTGCAGCGGGCGGTGAGTGGTCTGAGCCAATTGGCGACGCGGTTATTTTCCTCGGGTGCGGCACTCATCAACCTTACGGGGTTGCTACTCATCACGCCGATTGTCTGTTTCTATCTCATCCGCGATTGGCCATCGGTGGTGAAGAAAGTCGATAGCATGCTGCCACTTGCCTATGCCGATGATATTCGTGAACAGATTCACCTTATCAACCGCACATTGGCTTCTTACCTGCGTGGGCAGGTAGTGGTGATGATTATTATGTCTGCGTTCTATGTCGTTTTATTCAGCATCATCGGCCTTAATTTCGGTTTGGTGCTGGGGTTGCTTGCGGGCTGTGTGGTTATTGTGCCCTATATTGGTTCGGCCATCTCGATTGGCTTGGGCCTGATGGTCGCGTATGGCCAGTTCGGTACGGAAGGAAGCTTCATCTGGGTGCTTGCGGTGTTTGGTGCAGGGCAGGTGCTCGAGGCACAAATACTTACCCCCAAAATCATTGGCGACCGCGTGGGGTTGCACCCGCTATGGCTGCTGTTTGGTATGTTAGCGGGGGCAGTGCTGCTTGGCTTTGTCGGTGTGTTGCTGGCGGTGCCGCTGACGGCAGTCATTGGTGTGCTCGCTAAATTTGCAGTGAACCGCTATTTGCAATCGGGACTCTATCTCGACCAGTAATCTATCTGTTGTTAAGGAACCCCCATGCAACTGGTGATGCCATTTGCTCGACCCACGAGTTATGACCCTGCCGATTTTATTCGTGGGCAGGCGAATGCGGCGGCGCTTGCGCTGATCGAACAGTGGCCCGATTGGGCCTATTCGATTGCAATGGTGCATGGCCCCAAAGGCTGTGGCAAGACCCACCTTGCGCATGCATTTGCGGCACGCAGCCGTGCTAGTTTTATTACACCCGAACGTATCGGCACACGCCCTGCCGACCAGTTGCTGGCGGGCAATCATGCATGGGTGGTGGATGGGGTTGAGCAGGTGGGCGATGCCCCTGCGCTTGCCCAACTCATCAACCATGCGCGTGCGCGCGGCGATTATGTGCTGATGACGGCTAACACCGCTGCCGCAGAACTACCATTCACTCTCCCCGATTTGCGCTCGCGACTGTTGGCGTTACCCGCGATTGCCCTTGGTGCACCCGATGATGCACTGTTGATGGGTGTGCTGGCCAAACAATTTGCCGATCGACAGCTGCGCATTGCGCCTGAGGTGTTGCAGTTTGCTACGAGCCATATCGAGCGCAGCTACACAGCTGCTCAGGCATTCGTCAAAGCAATGGATGGCCTATCGCTTGAGCGCGGTCGCGCGATTACGATTGCGCTCGTGCGTGAGGCAATGAAAAATCCTAGTTGGCAGGATGGGTGAATTGTTTGTAGAGTGACGCCATGGTCAGATCGATTGATACTTCAGGAACACAACGCAACGAGGTCGATCGTCGGCAGCGGCTGGGCAAATTGGTGGCGTTGGTTGCCGATCGCGACCGCCGTACAGCCTTGCTCGTAAAACGCATTTTGTTCACGCTTGGCTTTCGCAACCTCGATATTGCAACTAGTGGCGAGGAGGCTCTGCAGTTTCTGGGCGAGCGGGTCTATGACATGATCATCACCGAGTGGGATATGGAGCCAGTCGATGGCTTGGAACTTGTGAAGGCCATTCGCTCTGCGCAAACGGATGCACGTATCCGCCGCGATATCCCGATTGTGATGCTGACGGCGCAAGCCGATGTCGACAGTGTGCGCGTGGCGCGGGATGCAGGCATCACGGAGTTTGTGGCCAAGCCATTCTCGGCGCAGACGATTTCCCATCGCATGATTCAGATCATCGATAATCCTCGCGCGTTTGTGGAATCGCCGAAGTTTGTTGGTCCTGATCGCCGTCGCCGTGGTAAGCCGCCTGAGGGGGTTCACGAACGTCGTGTTCGCACAACGCCGCCCGCATTGCCGCCCAATACGTCGCTTAAGGCGCAACTTGGAGGCATGGCCGCTTCGGAAATTATCAGCGCCTCGGTGGTGGAGCGCGCGCAGCTCGAATTGGCAAACTTTGAGGGTGAATTCATTGATTGGGCGCGCGAGGATATTCTAGCGCTGCGCCAAGCATTCTCGACGTTGAGCACGACGCCCGATAATGCGCTTGCGCGCCGGCGATTGATGGAGGCGGCCTACGCGATTAAATCGCAGGCAGGGATTTTCGGCTATCAGCTGGGCACCGAGGTGGCCGCATTGCTCCTGAAATATGTTTCCGAACATCAGGATTTTCAGCCAGGCCCGCTGGTAGTGATTGGCAAACATATTGATGCAATCGAGATTATTTTTAAGGAAAAAATCAAGCAAAGTGGCCAAGGTATTGCGGAAGAAATTTTGCGCTCGTTGCAGCAATTGATCGAGAAAAAAGGCTAGTGCCGCCTGCGGTTTCCACCTAGTTTTTTGTGTACCATTCGGCAAATTTCATTTCATTTTTTTATCAGGCGAGTATCCATCAACTATCATCACTGATGGGCATGGTGCTATGGCAACATTTCAAACTGAGCGCGCAAAGGCACAGGTTTCTGCGGTTGCACATTATTGGCAGACGCGGATTAATGCTGCGCTGGATGCGTTGGAACGCGAGGCGCGCCGGATGTTTCAGTTGGAGCGCGAGCTGAATGAATTTGCCGATCGCTATTACCAAGCCGTGGGTGCCTCGGCGCATCGCCTTGCCCAGCTGGACGCGAATAGTATCAGTATGAGTGAGGACGTCGCCGTTGCGCTGCCCGCCGTGTTGGCACAACGCGAAGAGGCCCCTGAGCGCAGTGTGGAGCTAAAAACCCGTTACCGCAGCCTTGCGAAAGAAGTGCACCCCGACCGCGCAATGGTGGTGGAAGGTTCGGGCGCGGCCGCTAATACCATGCACGCGCTTAATGCCGCCTATCAGCAGGGCGATTTGGCAGCGCTGCTGCGGCTTGAGGCCGAAATGCATTTAGCGCGCCTAATGCCCGATGATGTGGGCACCACCACCGAGCTTGAGGCCGCCTTGCGCGATGTTGCCCGCGCGGCAAGCACCTATGGCGATTCGTACCGTGCTATGCTTGGATCGCCCTTGAACGAGCTGATGCTGCGTGCGATGTCGGCGCGCCTTGCAGGCTGGGATTGGATGGAAGCGGTGGTGCGTAAAGTGGAGCGGGCGATTGAGGAAAAAGAGCGCTGTCTTGCGCAAGCGAGTATTGCCCAAATCAGCGCGTGGCGCGAGAGCATCGATAGCGCTGCATAATATGAGGAGAAGACCATGACCATTGAACGCATTGAAGCGGGCCCACGCATGAGCGAGGCGGTTATCCATGGCGGCAAAGTCTATTTGTGCGGCGTGGTGGCGGGGCAGGCGGCTGGCCAATCCGTGCGTGAGCAAACGGCAGATATTTTAGCGCAAATTGATGAGCTGTTGGAAAAAGCAGGCAGCGATAAAACCAAAATCCTGAAGGCTAATATCTGGCTGACCGATATCAAATCTATCATGGAAATGAACCGTGTGTGGGATCACTGGGTGGTGCCAGGCCAGACACCCGCCCGCGCCACGGTGGAAGCCAAGCTTGCAAGCCCCGAATGGGCGGTCGAGATCATGGTCGAAGCGGCAATCGATTAATATTTGAACAATGATTTGAAGTTCGTGGCCTAAGCCACTTTCGCTTTTGGTAGCGCAGCCTTTTTTGCGGCTTCCATGACAAACTGGGTCATTTTCTCAAGCGCGCGGGATTCAATCTGGCGGACGCGTTCGCGGCTGATGTTGAATTGTTTGGAGAGTTCCTCGAGTGTGAGCTCTTCCTCGTTCATTTTGCGTGCGATGATGATTTCGCGCTCGCGGTCGTTCAAGCTATCGAGCGCTTGGGCGAGGAGTTGTTTTTTCATCCGCATTTCTTGGTCATCGGCCAAAATATCTTCGTGGCTTTCGGCTGGGTCGGCCAGCATGTCCATCCACTCGGTTTCGCCATCCATGCCCACGCGGGCATTCAGGTTTTTGTCCGTGGCGCCCATGCGCTGATCCATATCGATGACATCCTGCTCGTTCACATCCAGCTCATGCGCGATGATGCGGATTTCATCGGGCGTGAGGGTTTTGCCATCATCAATCGTCTTGAGACGCTTACGCATTTTCTTCAGATTGAAGAACAGGCGCTTCTGCGCGGCGCTAGAACCCATTTTCACCAAGCTCCAGCTACGCAGCACGAATTCTTGGATGCTCGCACGAATCCACCACATGGCGTAGGTGGAAAGGCGGAAGCCCTTTTCGGGCTCGAACTTTTTGACCGCCGTCATGAGCCCAATATTGCCCTCGGCAATCAGCTCCGCCACGGGCAGGCCATAACCGCGGTAGCCATAGGCGATTTTGGCAACAAGGCGCAGGTGGCTGGTGACGAGTTTGTGTGCGGCGTCGTAATCGCCATATTCGCTCCAGCGTTTGGCGAGCATGTATTCCTCATCCGCATCGAGCATTGGGAATTTTTGAATTTCCTGCATGTAGCGACGCAATCCGCCATCGGGCGAAATGACGGGCAAAGTGTGGGTGTTACGCGTGGCTGTCGACATGGGTGCTGCCTCTTTCGAGCGTTTAGAAACGCCTTATTCTTGACCGCCAATGTAGGGTATTAGCCCTTAATTGTCAAGGATTGGAGGGTGTTTTCGAGCTCAATCAGGTCGGCAGGCAGGGGGCACTCGAAGGTCATTTCTTCGTTAGTTTTCGGGTGGATAAGCACTAATTCCTGCGCGTGGAGGGCTTGGCGACGCAGGTTCGTGAATACGGCAATGGCCTCATCCGTCAGCTGGTAGCCCGCTGCTTTGAGGCGCTGCAGGCGTTGGCTGGTGGCCATGCCATAAACAGGGTCGCCCACCAGCGGGCATTTGGCGTGGGTGAGGTGCACACGGATTTGGTGGGTGCGGCCAGTCTCGAGCTCGCACATCACCTTGCTGGCAAGCGGAGTGATGTTGCCAGGGATGTGATAGGCGGCGAGGGTTTCGTAATGCGTGACGGCGTGTTTGCCGCCTTCCACCACCGCCATTTGGCGGCGATAGCGCGAGTTGCGGGCGATGGGGGCATCAATCGTGCCCTCGCGCGGGTTCAGCGCCATCCAGACATACGCAATGTAGGTGCGCTTCAACGTGCGCTCCTTTAGTTGTGCGGAGAGGTGCTGGTGTGCCGCGTCGTTTTTCGCAACGGCAAGTAACCCCGAGGTTTCCTTATCAATCCGATGCACAATACCTGGGCGCGCGACGCCGCCAATGCCCGAGAGGCTCGCGCCGCAATGGTTAAGTAGCGCATGCACCAGCGTATCGCCCTTGGTGCCAGCGGCGGGGTGCACTGTCATGCCAGCGGGTTTGTTGAGGATGATGATGTCGTCGTCCTCGTACACAATATCGAGCGTGATGTTGGATGGGGTGAGGTCGAGCGTCACCACTTCGGGCACATCGAGCACGTAGCTTTCGCCCGCTTTTACCTTATACGACGAGTTGGTGTAGGGCTTGCCAGCGCGCAGCACAGCACCTGCTTCAATCATGCCTTGCAGCCGCGCGCGGCTGATCTCGGGCAGCGCGGTGCTGAGGAATTTATCGAGGCGATAGCCTTCGGTATCGGCATCGACGGTGACGCTATGATGGGTGGTCATGCGGCCAACTTGTGCGAAAGCTGGGCGTTGTTGACGCTGCCGATGGGGCCGAGAGCGGCCACGGTGGGGGTGGCGGTGCTCAGCGCCAGTTCGGCCATGCGAATCATGTCCTCTTTTGTCGCGGCATCGATTTCAGCAAGCAATACGTCGATTGTGCGGTACTCGCCATAGACCAATAAATGGCGCGCAATCCATTCCGCGATGCTTCCGCAATTTTCGCGCGTCATCACCGTGCCCGCTTTGAGCTGGTTTTTAGCGCGCAGCAATTCGTCGTCGCTCACGCCTTGCTTCATGCTTGCCAACACCTCTTTGAGGGCGCCCGTTAGCTCGGCCAAATGCTCGACCGTGGTGCCCGCATACATGCCCAGCAACCCCACATCCTGATAGCCACTGGCGAAGGCGGAAACCGAATATGCAAGGCCGCGGCGCTCGCGGATTTCTTGGAAGAGGCGACTGCTCATACCGCCACCCAAAATGGTCGCAAAAACTTGTAGCGCGTAATAATCAGGATCACCCGAGGCAAGGCCCGGGAAGCCAAGCGCAAGCTGCACTTGTTCGAGGTCTTTCTCGAGCGTTTTTTCGCCGCCCATATAGCGCGCGGTTGGCAGTTTTTGCTGCACCGATGTATTTTTTTGCTGCGCGAAGAAGCTTGCAGCAATTTCGTGCGTTTGTGCGTGGTCGACACACCCTGCGGCGGCCAGCACCATGCGGTTGGGCTGGTAGTGTTTACGCGTATAGGAAATCAAATCCTCACGCGTGAAGGCAGCCACACGCTCGGCTTTGCCAAGGATTGGGCGGGCGAGGGGTTGATCGCCAAACGCCATTTCCTGATAGAGATCGAACACCAAATCATCGGGCGTGTCGTGGTGCATGGCAATTTCTTGCAGCACCACTTGGCGTTCGCGCTCGAGCTCGTTCGCATCGAAATTGCTGTTGGCGATGATGTCGCACAACAGGCGCAGCGCATCGGCGGCATATTCCTTCAGCACCTTGGCGTAATACACGGTGTGCTCGTGGCTGGTATAGGCGTTGATGTTGCCGCCCATGAGGTCGAACGCCTCCGCAATTTCCCGTGCGTTCATGGTCGCGGTGCCTTTGAAGGCCATGTGCTCCAGCATGTGGCTTAGGCCACCCTCGGAGGGTTCCTCGTGCCGCGCGCCGACATCCACCGCAATGGCGAATGCTGCGGAATGTTCATCGGCGTTGCGCTCGGAAGCGATGCGAAAACCGTTATCAAGCGTCGTTAATGTATAGGTCATAGCCCGCGTATATAGGCCTTGAGCGCCTCTAAGTCACGCTTCATCGGCGTGAACACTTCCTTGCGTGTCATAAGGTCAGCCAAGTGGGCAGGCAAAGATGGCGTAATTCCAGTAGCTTGACGCACGGCGTCGGGGAATTTGGCGGGGTGTGCGGTGGCAAGCGTAATGGTGGTTCCTGAAGGTTTTAGGTCTTCGGTAGTGGCCACACCGACGGCCGTGTGCGGGTCGAGTAGGTAGCCAGATTCGCTATAGGTTTGTTTGATTTGCGCGAGCGTG
>CAUJIC010000021.1 GCA_963205305.1 Pseudomonadota bacterium
CGGGTGACGGAATCCATCAAGCACAGCACGTCTTTTTTCTGGTCGCGGAAATATTCGGCAATCGCCATGGTAGTATAGGCCGCTTGGCGACGCATGAGCGCCGAATCCGACGAAGTGGCCACCACGAGAATCGAGCGCTTAAGACCCTCCTCGCCCAGATCATCCTCAATAAACTCCTGCACCTCGCGTCCACGTTCACCGACCAGACCGATCACGTTCACGTCGGCTTGGCTATAGCGCGCCAGCATCGACATCAGGATGGATTTACCCACACCCGAGCCTGCGAAAATACCCAGACGCTGGCCTCGGCAGGTAGTAAGAAAGGTGTTGATGGCGCGCACGCCCATATCCATTTTGCCGTGCACTCGTGCCCGCTGCGAAGGGGCAAGCGGGTTGGCCTTGAGCAAATACGGAATCCCCCCGCGTATCAACGGTCCTTTGCCATCAATCGGATTGCCCATCGCATCCACGATGCGCCCGAGCCATGCATCCGACGGCTCCACCGTCGATTGCGCCGAGGTAACCATGACCTTCGCGCCGAGCGCTACGCCCTCGACCGAACCAAACGGCATCAATAATGCCACCTTTTCACGGAAACCCACCACTTCGCATAGCACTTCGTGGCCAGCAGAGAGTGTACCTTGCACCGTGCAACGTGCGCCGACACTCAATAACTCTTCAATCCCGCTAACCTCGACCAGCAAGCCCTTGACCGCTACCACACGTCCCGTTGCCACCGTGGCAGGCACACGGTCAATCTCTTGCAATAAATGCTGGCGCGTCAGGGTCATACGCGCAGAATAACAGAAATGCGCGCGGGGGGAAAGACGTTAGTCGGGCAAATCCCAACCCACCTCTTTTACATGCAGCACAGCTTGCTCCGCAACAGATCCCGCACTAACCGTTGTACTGGGCTTGACTGGGGCAGTCGGCGGAACGCCGAAATCCAAATCAAACTCATCCACCGCTGGCTCGCCTAGAGGCGAACCAGAAGCGCGTACTGGTTTATCTGGGTGATTCACTGCCAATCTCGCCTTATCTTCCGTTCGACCTAGGCTTTATTGATGTGTCCTCTGCCTGCAAAAAAATCTTATCCAGCACAGAAGATCTGGTGCTAGGCACATGACTTCCTACCCCATCCGCGGATGAAGGGTCGAATAGGCGCGTTTCAACGAATTCGTCTATCTGCGCACGCGATGTAGGTGTTCGAGTTACCACCGCTGCGGATGCAGACCGCTCCGCGCTCACACCGCGCCCCATAATTCTACTTACCGCTTGGCGCAATTCGTAGACATCTATTCCCCATCGTTTAGCCATTGTGTGTTTCCCCTTTATTAAGCAGTATTATTGATTCCTAATGTTATCACTGTTTGATGACAATTTTATGACGACTTGGCAGATTAATTCGTAAACAATCCCTTAATAGTTAAAATTCTAGTTGAGTTGGAGGCGGGTTAATAGTATATTAACACTTAAGAGATTAACGAAATTGGCGCCATTTCAAGTGCTTATAGTCGTTTTCGTTAATGCATGGCCTAGATAATAATAAAACAAACCACGAAACCACGGTTGCCCTCAGGAGGCTTTATGCGCGTACTACTCGTTGAAGATGATCCATCCACCGCCAAAGCAATTGAACTATCCCTCGCCTCTGAAGGCATTATCTGTGACACGACCGAGTTGGGCGAAGAAGGCCTCGAAATCGGTAAGATGTACGATTACGATATTATTATCCTCGATTTGATGCTGCCTGATATTGATGGGTATGAGGTGCTGCGCCGCTTCCGCGCTGCTAAAATCAACACCCCTATCCTTATTCTCTCGGGTCTTTCGGGCCCCGACCAGAAAATTAAGGGCTTGGGCTATGGCGCCGATGATTACCTCACCAAGCCATTCAACAAAGGCGAGCTGATTGCACGTATTCAAGCCATCGTTCGTCGTAGCAAAGGCCACAGCGAATCCATCATCCGTACGGGCAAACTGATGGTGAACCTCGATACCCGCGCGGTGGAAGTCGACAGCAAACCGCTACACCTGACCAGCAAAGAATATGGCATCATCGAGCTGCTTTCGCTGCGTAAGGGGTCGACGCTGACCAAAGAGATGTTCCTCAACCACCTCTATGGCGGGATTGACGAACCAGAACTTAAAATCATCGACGTGTTCGTGTGCAAGCTGCGTAAGAAGCTGCAAGATGCTTCGGGCGGCGACAACTACATCGAAACCGTTTGGGGTCGTGGCTACGTGCTGAAAGAACTAGATGCACCGCTGGAGATGTCATCAAAGGAAGCTAAGCGCCGTAAGGTGGCGGAAACGGCTGAGTAGTACAAACGCTAACCTTAATTAATATGAATTAATGTTAAAAGTCTGGTGGTTATCCACCAGACTTTTTCTTTTTTGGTTGCATTGCGATAGGTTGTACACGTATAGTCAGGCACACGCGCTATACATATTGTTGTGCAGCGCAACATAGTGTGGAGCTGTAGATGTCTACCCCAGAAAAATCACCCGATACTTCCCCAGTCATTATCTATGACGTCAAAAACAGTATTCGGCTGGAGCTTGGCGAGGGAACTACACTTTCGGAATTTATTACCCCAGAGAAAATTGCCGCCTGCAATGCGCTGGTCGAGCAAGCCGCGAATGATTTCTTTACTGAAGCATTAGATGATCTAGAGAAACTTGAAACCTTATCGCAGCAGAAAGCCGCGAACTCCTCGATTGAACAGCTCAGGACATCTATCTACACTATCAAATCCTTCGCTAAGGTGCTTGGGTTCACTTTAATTACCGAGACCTGCGTCCATTGCCTCGCCGCCATCGACAACAACAGCTTACCCGAGAAAAAGAAACGTGCACTGTTGGGGGAACTCGTCAAAATATTGCGCGTGGCCTTTAATCACCGTATCCGCGATGATGGCGGCGCCATGGGCAATGCTATGCTGGACAGTTTACGCACCCTGCGCTAGGCGAGCGTGAACATCCCACGATGCTCTTCCATCACCTTAAACTTATCGCATAACGCATTCGTGGTTTCGGAAGTGCCAAGGAACAAATAGCCAGGCGCATTCATGCACGCGGCAAGGCGGTTCATGACATCCGACTTTGTTTTCTCGTCAAAATAGATCAGCACATTACGGCAGAAAATAATATCAAACTTACCAGCCGCCGCGAACGGCATCAGCAAATTGCCCGTGCTGAATTTAGCCATCGCCTTTATGGCATCATTGATTTCCCAATTATTATTAGCGCGTTGCGTAAAATACTTCATCAGCATGGTGATAGGCAATCCGCGCTGAATTTCAAATTGGCTATAGATACCTGCACGCGCGCGCTCTAAAACCTTCTCTGCTAAATCAGTTCCAACAATCTCGAACTTCATGTTCGGATATTTGAGCGACTCCTCTTTCAGCGTCATCGCTATCGAATAGGCTTCCTGACCCGTGGAACATGCAGCCGACCAAATACGCACCGAGGTGGCGCCGCGCTCCTTTAGTGCGGGAAGTATGACTTTCGATAATTGCTCAAAGGGCTTGGAGTCCCTAAAAAACATCGACTCATTCGTCGTCATCGATTCAATGACTTGATAGGCAAGCGGCGCGCTAGGGTTGGCGCGTAGCTTTGCTACCAACTCACGCAAATCAGCCAAGCCATTTGCCTTCGCTATCGGCGTCAGTCTTGTGTCGAGCAGGTAGCCTTTGTCGGGCGTCAATGCCAAACCAGATCGCTGCTTAAGCAAATCCGCAAGGAATTGGAATTCATCGGGGGCAAGGGCAGCGGACATATCAGTTCACCCCCTTCATCAAAAAGGGGGCTATCTGTGGTAGTGGAAAAATAGCGCTCGTTAGCTTTGCATCTGCCACCGCTTTAGGCATGCCATAGACCACCGAAGTTGCTTCGTCCTGTGCCACGACGATGCCACCCCGTGCCACAACTTCCGCTGCCCCACGAGCACCATCCGCACCCAAGCCTGTCAACACCGCAACCAGCAGCTTATCGCCATACACCTTTGCAAGACTGCGAAGCATTGGGTCAGCCGATGGCCGGCAGAAATTTTCCTGCGGGTTTTGGTTCAGCTCCAGCAACAATTCCGTACCCTCGCGCTTCACCGTCATATGAAAATCACCTGGCGCAAGGTAGATCACCCCCGCTTTCACCACTTCGTGATGCTTAGCTTCATGGCAATCCATACCGCTGACTTTAGAAATATGCTCCGCCAAGGTGGTGGTGAAGTTGGCGGGCATGTGCTGGGTGATGAAAATAGGTGTCCGCAATTTCATGCCACTAAACTCACGAAAAACAGTCAGCAACGCGTTGGGCCCCCCCGTGGAGGAAGCAATCGCGAGCGCCTCCATCCGCGGTGGCTGCACCAGTTGGCGGATGGCCGACGTGTTAATGCTAATGGGTGATGGCAACGATGAGGCAACGGGCGCAACCGTGCGCGCTATATCGGCAGGCACTTCAGTGCCCTTAGGTGCCAATGCATGAATTTTGCGAATCAGCAGTGCGTAAAAGTCCTCAACTTCGTGGGCATCTTTCGAGCTAGGTTTCGAAATATAATCGGCAGCCCCCAGTTGCATCGCTTTCAGGCTAGCTTCTGCATTGCGTGTGGTAAGCGTGGAGGACATAATCACCCGTGACTTGGGTGCCATCTTAAGTATCTCGGGCAATGCCGTTAGCCCATCCATCACGGGCATTTCGATATCCAAAATAATAACATCGGCGGCAGTGCTTTTAAGCATATTCAAGGCAATTTCACCGTTCGATGCCGAAGATACAATCTCAATCGATGCATCTGGTCTCAAGGCGCGATCATACAATCCACGAATTACCGCGGAATCATCCACCAGCATGACACGAATTTTTTGGGCCATTTAGTGAGCCTCGTCGATAATGCCAAGCTGAACCATTTTTCCAGCAATAATGGTCTCATCGAACGGCTTCATGACATATTCATCCGCACCATTCATAATGGCCATCTGAATTTTACTGAACTCGTTCTCCGTCGTGCAGAAAATGATTTTTGGTTGGTGAATCGTTGCATCCGCACGAATTTCCTTCATGCACTCCATGCCATCCATCACGGGCATGTTCCAGTCGAGGATAATCACATCGACTGTGTTGGCGCGGGTTTGGTCTACCGCCTCGCGGCCATTTTCGGCCTCAAGTATGTTAAACCCCAGCGGCTCCACAATCCGACGCACCACTTTACGAACAATTTTTGAGTCATCAACAATCAAGCACGTCTTCATGCTGCATCCTTACCAATCAGTGGAATTACGTTTCCAACATCTAAAATCACCAGTAATTCTTTCTCTAATTTAAAAATACCCGCCGACATACCGCGCCACACGGCTTCCATATTGGCGGGCACTTTCTCGAATTTATCCATTGTCAGTGACATAACATCACCCACCGCATCGACCATCAACGCATAGAGTTCGTGACGCACTTCAACGACCACTTTCATCACTTTATCGCGCTCAGGGTAACCATCCATCCCCAAACGACAGCGCATATCAAATGCCGTCACAATGCGACCACGCAAATTAAGCGACCCTGCAATCATAGGCGAGGCAAGTGGTACTGGCGCAATCGGCTGGCAGCGCATCACGTCGCGCACAGCAAGCACTGAAATACCAAAAAGCTGCTGCCCAATACGCATGGTCACGAATTCCTGACGCGCACTGCTGGTGGTGCCTGCAGGCAATGAGGACGTCAATGTAGTGAGTTCGCCCGACATTATGCCACCTCCGCTACACCGTTAAGTTGCTGCGCCATCGCAAGAACCAGAGCCTCACGATCCGTTTTTAGAATAATATCGTTCATACCCACCTTGAGTGCGCGTTGCTGGAAGATATCGTTCACGGTGGAGGTAAACGCTAGAATAGGAACCGCCGCCAGCCGCGAATCTAGACGTAACTGCGATGCTAACTCAAACCCATCCATCTCTGGCATTTCAATATCGGTCACCACCAAATCGAACGCAGCTTTATGTGCATCAATCAGCTTCAGCGCCTCATTACCATCCGCCGCCTCGGTCACAATATAACCAGAATCCCTTAAGAATGGCACAATCAACTTGCGGAAGAAGACACTATCCTCGACCAGCAGCACACGCACACCTGAAACCTTGGCCGCTGTTGTGCTGAAACGATCCAAATCACTCACTAAATCCTTCAGCAGATAGCCCACATCCACCACATCGGTCGTTTTACCGAGCAACAGGATACTACCGAGGAAGTGCTCTTCTGAGGAAGCCAGCTTAATATCGAGCGGCGCCTCGACAATATCGGTGATGGAGTCGACAACTAGGCCAATCGTGCGGTTATCATACGTGAACACCACCACGTCGAATTCACCCTCGGTCGGCATCGTAACGCCAGGCAGCGTCTTGAGGCGCATCAATTCATCGCGGTATTGCACCACATGGTCGCTACCAGATAACTCAACCGCACTCGATTGTACCACCTCAAGCCGCGAAACCAGCTCCAGCGGCACCGCTTTGGGCGCACCCTCACCTGCACGGAAGACCAAAAAGCTAGCAATTTTCTCTTGTTGTTGCGTAGCGCCCGCAAGCAATGGCTCCTCTTTGCCTGCAGCCTCGCGGCCACCGAAGCATTTCAACACGCCATTCGGATCCAAAATCATGATGACGTTACCATCACCCAAAATGGTATTGCCTGAGTAAATATCGAGGCCGCTGAGTACAGTGCTCACCGGCTTCACCACGATTTCCTCAGTGTCGTAAATCTTATCGAGCACGAGGCCGAAATCCGTAGCGCCCACGCGCAACACAGCGACATAGGAATTGGGCACATCGCTCTCATCCGTACGCGACATATCCGTTTGTTCTGGCAGTTTTAATATATCATTCAACTGAATCAGCGGCAGCAGTTTATCGCGCAGGCGCAGCACCGAAGATTGATTGATCACCTCAAGCTTATAGGGCGACTCCTCGCCCACGCGCACCAACTCCACTACATTCAGCTGTGGCAGCGCAAAGCGCTGACCACGAGATTCAACCAACAGCACTGAAACGATGGCCAAGGTCAGCGGAATTTTGATGTGGAATGTGGAGCCTTTATTTTTGGCAGAGGAAAGCGATACCGTGCCACCGATTTTCTCGATGTTGGTACGCACCACATCCATGCCTACGCCGCGACCCGAAACACTGGTCACCTTCTCGGCAGTGCTGAAGCCCGCCTTGAACACATACTGCATGATTTGATCATCCGACATGTTCTCAATTTCAGCATCGGTCGCCAAATCTTTTTCGACGATTTTTTGTTTGATGCGATCAATATTCAGCCCGCGCCCATCATCCTTAATCTCGATGATAATGTGCCCGCCCTCGTGGAACGCGGAAAGTGTGACGGTGCCCACCTCACCCTTACCATTCGCCAAGCGGTCGGCAGGCGTTTCAAGCCCATGGTCGCAGGAGTTACGCACCATGTGGGTGAGCGGATCCTTGATCATTTCGAGCAATTGGCGATCAAGCTCGGTGGCTTCGCCGATCATTTTCAGCTCAATTTTTTTATGCAACTCCATCGAGAGGTCGCGGATGAGGCGTGGGAATTTCGACCACGCATTGCCAATCGGTTGCATGCGCGTTTTCATCACGCTTTCTTGCAATTCCGAGGTGATTTGTGAGAGTTGCTGCAGCGGCGCTTTCAGCTCGCGATCATCACGGTGGCGCACCACTTGCAGTAATTGGTTTCGGGTTAGCACCAACTCGCCCACCATCTGCATTAAATTTTCAAGTACATCGAGGCTCACGCGGATGCTTTGGCTAGCTGCGCCGCCACCTTCTTTGGCGTCCGTATCCAAGCCTTGCTTGATTGCCTTCTCTTTCGCTTGCTCCGAAATAGGGGGTTTCGCAGCTGCAGGTGCGGGCGTAGGCGCTACAGGCGTTTCGTCGGGCACTAAATACGTATCAGGGGCTTTGGTAAAATCCTCGCCACCTTCAAGCGTCGATACAGCACTGGCAAACGCTCGCTCCAACTCGTCCATCGCATCGGCCGAGGTCGAGGAAACAATCTTCATTTCCGCAGGCGAAAACATACCATCCAGACGAGGCTCTTCGAATTTTTGAGGCTCTGGTGCAGCAGCAGCGGGGGCTGAAACCACCGTACCGTTCGAATCAGCAAAGGCGTTGAGGCGGCGGATGAGGTCTTTGTCCTCGCCATCAGGCTCGCTGCCGTTCTCGGCCAAATGCTCAATCAGACCCTTAATGCGGTCAATCGCCTCGAGCACGAGCGAAATCGCTTCAGGCGTAACCACAATTTCGCCATCACGGATTTTACCAAGCACGTTTTCGCCCGCATGCGCGACCGATTCAAGCCGTGGCAGCCCCAAAAACCCGCAGGTGCCCTTGATTGTGTGAACGAGGCGGAAAATATTACCCAAAATACCTTGGTCATTGGGGTTTTGTTCGAGTTTTACCAACTCTAGATCTAAAACGGCTAAGGATTCCGATGTTTCCGTGATGAATTCACCAATGAGATCATCCATAATACGTGTTCCCTGTGCGTAGGAAGTGAGCAGCCCATTTAGGCATATTTTTATATCTTCATCTTACACGCTCAGGATGAAATGAAAAGCGTGAACGCGCAACCATTCACGCGAATTTCGTTTTTTTAGAGAAACTGGTAACGAGTGTTGCAGCAAACTAAGAAGCGTTAGCTAGCGCCATCTGCGGCTGGGTTACGCGAATGGCAAACACATCACTATCGAGCACGAAGGTAACATTGGCGTTCAATTCCTCGGCCAGTTTCATGGCAAGGTAGGGTTGCGCCGATTTTGGCGTCAGCGCCACCGTTTCCGATTTGTTCAAAATCGCCGCCGTGTCGGTATCTAGCTTGATGGTATCGCCTGTCACCTTAATATCGATTTGCTTCTCGCCCACATCCGACTCAGCAATACGCACCGATAATTCGCCGCCGCGAATGGCACTCGCCCCCGCAATCACGAACAAATTAAGAATCAGGCGCGACATTTTTTGGCTGATAGCAACACCCGACGCATCGGTATGGCTATCGGGCCAATCGACTTTCACCTTTGTGCCCGAGAAAAAATCCATGGTGATTTTCTTTTTCTCGGAAAGCGATGCCTCGCCCGATTCACCCACGCGGCCATAGGCTTGGCGGTAGAACTGCAAACGGTTCACGGCCTCGTGTGCGCTGCTCAAAATCAGCTGCACCGCTTCGTTTTGCATGTCGAAGCCTTCCTCGTCGAGGAATTCGGCACCATTATTGACTGCGCCGATTGGCCCCGTCAAATCATGGCACAGGCGCGTGGCGATCATTTCCGCCAGTTTGGTGTCGTGGTTCATATACTTACTCCAAGTGCGCTAACGCACGGTCAACCCTACCAGTATAGCAGGTTCGCAATGCCAACACTACACCCCAACTCTAAACAAATCGTTAAGTCTTAGTGATTATTTGGGAATAATTGCGCCTCGATGAGGCTGGCCAAGGCGTGCATGGCCACCATATGGGCTTCCTGCACGTGCGCGGTGATAAGCGACGGAGCAATAAACACAAAATCTGCCTTTGGCACCTCGCCTAGCTTCACCTTTTCACCCGTAAAAAGTACGGTTTTAATGCCTTTTTGCGCCGCGGCACCCAGTGCGCGCACCACATTGGGGCTACGACCCGAGGTGGAGAGGGTAATCAGCACATCGCCGCTATTGCCAAGCGCTTCCACTTGGCGGGCGAAGATGTAATCGTAGGCATAGTCATTCGCGATGGCGGTGATGATGCCTGTATCCGCGCTCAAGGCAATAGCTGGCAGGGCGCGGCGGTCGTTCACATAACGGCCCACAAACTCACCCGCGATATGCATCGCATCGCACGCGCTGCCGCCGTTGCCACAAAACAACAGCTTATTGTTTTTTTCGATAGCAGCCGCACACAGCGCCGCCAGCGCCACTAGTTGCTCGCCCGATTGTTCGAGGAAGCCATCCACCGCCGCGCGGTGGTTATCGGCGATGGTTTTTAGCATGGGGTTCACAGGCGCAACCCTGCAATGTTGCTGGCATAATCCGCTGCATTGCCCGTGAAGACGGCACTACCTGCCACCAGTACATCCGCGCCTGCAGCAATCACCTGCGGTGCGGTCTCACGGTTGATGCCACCATCCACCTGCAGCATAATCTCGCGGCGCGAGGCCGTAATCATCGCCCGCAGCGATTGAATTTTACGCAACTGGCTCGGGATGAAGCTCTGCCCGCCAAACCCAGGGTTCACCGTCATCACTAAAATCAAATCCACCTGCTTCATCACATATTCCAGCACCGATTCGTGCGTGCTGGGGCAAACGGAAACACCTGCTTTAATGCCGAGCGATTTAATTTGCGAAACAGCGCGGTCAAGGTGCGGCGTCGCCTCGGCATGGATGGTAATAATATCCGCACCCGCCTTGGCAAATTCAGGAATCAGGTCGAGGCACGAAATCATCAGATGCACATCGAGCGGCAATTTGGTGTGGGGTTTAAGCGCCTTCACCACCGCAGGACCAATGGTCAGGTTCGGCACAAAATGCCCGTCCATCACATCCACATGGATCATATCCGCACCCGCTTTGCTCACGGCGGCAATTTCCTCGCCCAAGCGCGCAAAATCGGCGGAGAGAATGGAAGGAGCAATCTGGATTTTGTTGGTCATGAGGGAGTGATTAGCAGTGGCGCTAGCTTACGACAATCACAAACTAGCGTTTGGTAAACACCACCGCAAAAAACCCATCCATACCGCCTTGCGCGGCCATGATTGCTGGGTGGGTACGTAAATAGCCTTCAGTGGTGAAACATTCGGCGGGGATGCCGCTGTTATCAGCTAGTTTCGTCATCATTGCATCCGCGCGTTGGCTAGCAAACCACACCGCCTGCTCCTCACCCTCTTCCGCCTCGAGCGAGCACACGCAATAGACCAACCGCCCGCCTGCTTTCAGCCAATCCCACGCGCGCAGCAGCAGCGCGCGTTGCAGGGTTACCATTTCAGCAATGTCCACCTCGCTCACTAACTGTACCACCTCGGGGTGGCGGCGCCATGTGCCTGTCGCGGTGCAGGGAGCATCGAGCAATATCGCGTCATAGGCGCGGCTGGGCTGCCACGCGAAGGCATCGGCCACAATGGTGTTGGCCTGCATGTTCATGCGTTTAAGGTTTTCTTTCACCTTCTTCATCCGCGCGGGCGACTTATCAATCGCCGTGACGAACGCGCCCGCCTGAATCAGCTGCATGGTTTTGCCCCCAGGGGCGGCGCAGATATCGAGCACCTGAAAATCTTTCACATCGCCCAGCAAGCGCACGGGGTAACTCGCCGCAACATCCTGCACGAAAAAGGCACCCGCATCATAACCCGCGAGTTGTTCGACTGGCAGGTGTGAGCCCGTAAAGCGCACCATCTGCGCGTCGAGGCGTGCGGCTCCCTCCAGCTCCACCGCACTTTGAATATCGAGCGGTGCGCGTTGGCTGGTCACCTGCGCCATCGTCGCCACCTTATCCGCGCCATAGCGCTGCTCCCAACGGCCGCGCAGCCACTCGGGAATATTTTGCGTGGGTGCAGGCAGCGCTGGCTTCTCGCGCCCAATTTTTTGTAGCACGGCGTTGACGAGCCCCGCAAAGCCCGCATCCTTACCCGTTTTCACCAATGCCACGGTTTCGTTCACCGCTGCGTGGGCAGGCGTATCGAGTAGCAATAGTTGCACCACACCAAGGCGCAGCGCATTGGTCACCGCGAGGCGCTTGGGCGGCAATTTTTTATCTAAAAACGGCGCGATCACCGCATCCAACTGGCCGAGATGTTGCAGCACCGTCAGCACCAACAACATCGAAAAACGTTGATCAGCCTCGGCACCAAACAGCGGCTGCTTGGCCACTGCCTCGTCCACATTCAGCCGTTCGCCCAGCACCTGCCCTAGCAGTGCGTGTGCCTGCGCGCGGGCGGTGGGGATGATTTTTGAGGATTTTTGCGGTGCAGATTTTTTCATTCCTCGCTATTGCCAGCTAAACCGCCCACTTGCAACCGCCGAGGCGCTAGCTATACTGCGCCCATGCCCGATACAAAACCAACCACACTACCTGAAACTAACCTCGCCCCTGAAACCGAGGCTGAGCAATCTTTGCCAACAGAAACACCCGCCCGCCCGCGGCTTGACCCCACACGCTATGGCGACTGGGAACTG
This sequence comes from Pseudomonadota bacterium, assembly GCA_963205305.1. GTDB lineage: Bacteria > Pseudomonadota > Alphaproteobacteria > Rickettsiales > UBA3002 > QFOX01. Next base: position 12,187 of record CAUJIC010000021.1, read on the forward strand.
AATGGCAAGTGCGTGGATTTCTAGCGTCACTGCGCCTTACCGCACGAAAAACCCCACATGACACCGTTTATGGCGCTTTTCGAGCACGGCAAATCAACCGAAAGCGGATAAAACATTATTTTTATGTTGAATGTTTTTATTAACATTTTTTAATGAACCTGCGCAAAAACTGTAATAAAACCTTCACATTCCTAGGCTCCTGACTGTGTTAGATTAAAGATGGAATATTCTTAAGGAGCAGTGTGACTAAGGCCATAACAGAAGAAAAGAGCATGATCCAGCCATCGACAACAGACAATTCTGTATCGGGACGGCATTCGTCTGCGCCAGATGAGGATACAACTGTGGAATCACATGACCATTCATGGAAAAAACAAGACGTCATCCGCGAAGGATTCAAAAATAAAACCCGAGGCGAGGCGTGGTTTAACGGTTTCTCGTATGTAGGAATTGGCTACGGCTTGGTAACCGCCACCTCGGTTTTCATGACATGGCTACTGAACGATACGAAAAAATTTTCGGGAACCTACGGCGCGTTCGCCAAAAGTGCGACCAGCAAGCTAGGACTTCACAGCTCCTTCGCCAATATTGCCGCCTTGTTCTTAGGTGGCACAATCGCATCGGTTCTTCCAGTCAAATGGCTAGAGGATAAGAAGCCCCAGATTGTCAAACGCCTAGATCGCATGCTCTACAGCGATGCCGAATTGAACGACCCTAAAATGATTGCCGCGCATAAAGAGCTCGACGATATGCCAAAGCAAACATGGGCATCTGTCTTCAGTTCACGTGTCGTTGCATTTGGCGCGACACTGAGTGTTTTTTTGCTCATGGGATCCAACAAAAGCCCTCTTGCCAAACACACGGGCGAATCGATTGATAAGCGCTCCATTCAATTTGGGCGCTGGTTCGATAAACTCATCCATCGCGACAACCCAGAAATCATCCAAGCGATTGAAGCCGCGCAAAAAACCAATCTAGCAAAAATGTCGTCCGTTCACGGTGCCGATGCATTAAAGGGTCTTGAGGTAATACGCGATAAAGTGGGTGGTGACCGTATCACAAGCCGCATTTGGAGTTATATCGGACTCGATGCCTTCTACACCGCCATCACCAGCTCTTCGTTGTTTGTCTTTACACGCATCTTTGGTGGTTTGATTGGCAAAGCACCTGCAACCTCAACTAAAACCCATACCACCACACAATCCAATCCAATTTTACCGCCAGAAATTCATACAGCACCTGTGCCAGATGAACGAACGGCGTCATACGCCCCCAACGCTCAAATCACCTCCGCAACCCACCTGTCGCGCCTTGCTGCGCCAAGCCAAACACCCGAACTCACCGCTTAGATTGCAGCGGCGATAAAATCTGCGTATAAGGGGTGGGTATGATAAACACCCGCACACAACCATCCCTCAGTCGCGACTTCACGTTGCTGTCGCTGTTTATTGTTTTCATTCTCCTCATGGTGTCAGTCTGGGTCGCGGTCGAAACCTACAGCAGCTATGAAAAAGACATCATCAAGCAAATGGAAAGCGAGGCACTGCGCCTTGACCGCGGGCTGATTGTCGAAATCGAGAATGCTTCCTACATCCTCGAATCGGTTGGCCGCCAAATCCAATCCACCAACGACGAATCAGAAAACATCGCCCAACTCTTTTTCTCCTTCGCCAAAACAGAAGGCCCCAAACGGGCCATCTTCTCGTGGGCAAATAAAGAACAAATGATTACCGTCAGCAATAATCTGGGCGTGCTTGATAAGCCGATTGATGTTTCCGACCGCGACTATGTGAAGAAAGCCATCGCTGAGCCGTGGAAGGTCCATATTGGGCGCCCCATCCAGGGCCGCTTATCGCATACATGGATTCTGCCGCTCAGCCTTGGCCTGACCGATAAAAGCGGTACCTATCTTGGTTCGGTGATCGTGGCGCTCGATACGGAAGCACTCGGCAACGATATCAGCCGCAGCATGAAGGATACGGGCATCCATTTTGCCATCACCAACCTCTCCTTTTCGTTGCTCACCCAGTCCCCTGCCGCTGAAAAGTTTTTTAACGAGAATTTTGATACCGAGCGCCTCAGTGCTATTGATTTTTCAAAGGGTGCGGCGGGGCGTTACTCCAGCGCATCGCTGTGGGGTAAGAAACAAATCTACTCGTATTACGAACGCTCGACGCAATATCCCTACATTATTTTTCTTGGGCTGGATAATGAGCAAAGCGCGAGAGATTTACGAAAAATGCTGTTCCCGCGGCTGTTCCAGCTTTTTGCTATCGCCGTATTCTTACTGTTCATCCTGTGGATGGTGCGCAAGCGCATTATCCAACCCGTGATAGCGCTTACCGAGCACACAGCCACCATTGTGCGCGGCGAAAAATTCAATGCCGACCAGACACGCGGGCCAATGGAAATTGAACAGCTCGCCCACGAAATTAAGCGCCTATACGACTATATCGAGGAGCGCCGAAGGATAGAGGCCGAGCTGCGCTTGAAGAACGCCGAGTTATCACGCGTGAAGGAAGCCGCACAAGTGACCAACCAAGTAAAGGCCGACTTTTTTGCCTATGTCGGACAGGAACTCACCGAGCCTGTCGAAAACATTCTCCAGCAAATCGAAACGCTGAAGGACCAACTATACGGCCCCATCGGTAGCCCTAAATATCTCAGTCACGCGTCTTCAATTCACGATCAGGCGCATCAGCTGATCGCGATGCTCGAGGATATTAAATCTATCTCGAAGGCTGAAACTGGCCTGCTGGCACTCAACGAAAGCGATATCGACCTTGCCTTCGTGCTGCAAAAAACCATCCGCATTTTCCGCGATAAACAGTCTCCCGCGATTGATGTGCATCTGGATATCAGTAGTGGCCTACCCCATGTGCGTGGCGATGAGTTGCGGGTGAAACAACTCGTGCTTAATATCCTCGGCTCCATCAGCCACCAGATAGGCGGTGGTGATTCCATCCGCATTACCTCAAGCCTAAAAGCGCAGGAACTATCGCTCAGCTTTTCGTATACGGGCAACAGTAGTCCAATCAGCGCTAACCGTAGCAAGCAAGGTCTCGACCTCGCACTCGCACGTCTACTGATTGCGCTTCACCAAGGCACGCTGGAAATGAAAACCACGGCCGAACGCGTGAGTGTGATTACCGTGAAATTCCCTGCATTGCGGGTGTTATAAGGCAAGCGCGCCCGCGCGCCTTGGCCAGCGAAACTAACCGTTGAATTTATTGGTGCGCGGAAAACCTGTAGGTGGCAAATGCCCAGCGCCTGCGCGGCTACCAAGCCATGCTTTAATGTCCGTTTCCGTACGCACGCGATCACCAATTTGCCAGTTCAGGCCATCTTTTTTCGTGAAACAGGTCGCATCCGCAAGGTGCGCACCTTTGTATTTTTGTAGCGCCACGCCCTGCCCGCGCTTCATTACAGGCACTTGGTCGATCGGGAAGATGAGCATTTTACGGTTGGTGCCAATCACGGCAACATGGTCGCCCTCGGCCTCGGTACACACGTTGGCTTTACTGCCTTCCACCGTGTTGAGCACTTGCTTGCCGCCGCGCGTTTGCGCCAGCACATCCGCTTCCTCGACAATAAATCCCTTGCCGTTATCCGCCGCGAGCAGCAATTTGCGGGCAGGCTCGTGCACGAACAAATCCACAATATCTTGGTTATTATCGAGGTCGCACATCAGGCGCACGGGTTCGCCCTGCCCCTTGGCGCTTGGCAATTTATCACAAGGCAAGGTGAAGAATTTTCCATCGGTCGCGAACACCAATAATTTATCCGTCGTTTTTGCTTTCAGTTGGAACGCCGCGCCATCGCCCTCTTTGAAGGTGAGGTTCGGCAGTTCATCGTGGTGGCCTTTAAAGGCGCGAATCCACCCCAGCTTGCTGCACACCACCGTAATCGGTTCTTTCTCGATGAACGCTTCGGCGGAGATATTGATATTCGCAGGCGCTTCCGTCAGCTCGGTGCGGCGTGCCGCGAGGGATTTTTGTGCCGCAAATCGCTTCTTCACAGCCTTCACTTCTTCCGAAATCGCGCCCCAGCGCTCGTCATCGCTCTTGAGCAGCGCCAGCAGTGCTTTTTGTTCAGCCTTCAGTTCCTTGTGCTCGCGCTTCAGTTCCATTTCCTCGAGCTTACGCAATTGGCGCAAACGCATATTGAGGATGGATTCGGCCTGCAAATCGGTCAGGTCGAACGCTTCGATGAGTTCTTTCTTCGGCTCATCTTCCTCGCGGATGATGCGAATCACCTCATCAAGGTTGAGGAAGCAAGTGATGAAGCCCGACACAATCTCCAAGCGGCGCTTGATTTGCTCCAGCCGGTTGTTCGATTTACGCACCAGCACTTCGTGGCGGTGGTTCAAGAATTCCTGCAACATCTCGCGCAGGTTCATCACACGCGGAATACCATCGGCACCCAGCACGTTCATGTTCACGCCGTAGCGAATTTCGAGATCGGTCACACGGTAGAGTGACTCCATAAGAATCTCAGGGTCGACATTCTTCGATTTCGGCTCCAGCACCACGCGCACATTACCGGTCGATTCATCTTGGATATTGGCCAGCAGCGGCAATTTCTTCTCGCGGAACAACTCGGCTATTTTCTCGATGAGCTTTGATTTTTGTACCTGATACGGAATTTCCGTAATCACCACCTGCCACAGGCCATGGCTCAGCTGTTCCTTCTCCCACCGCGCACGCACACGCAAGCTGCCACGGCCATTGGTGTAGGTGTCGACGATTGTCTGGGTACTTTCCGAGATTAATCCACCAGTCGGGAAATCGGGGCCTTGCACAAAGCTCACCAGCTTTTCGATCGAGGCGTTCGGTGTTTTGATGAGGTAGACCAGCGCGTCGCACAGTTCCAAAATGTTATGCGGCGGAATGGCGCAGGCCATGCCCACGGCAATACCCTCGGCACCATTAGCCAACAAATTGGGGAAGCCCGCAGGCATCACCACTGGCTCTTGTTCGGTGCCATCATAGGTGGGGCGGAAATCAACCGTGTCGTTGTCGAGTTCTTCCATCAGCAGAATCGCCGCATCCGTCAGCTTGGCTTCGGTGTAACGCATGGCCGCTGCGTTATCGCCATCGATTGAACCAAAGTTCCCCTGACCATCGACCAGCGGATAACGCACGCTGAAGGTTTGGGCGAGGCGCACCATGGTGTCATAGACCGCCGTATCGCCATGCGGGTGGTATTTACCGATCACATCCCCCACCACGCGGGCGCATTTTTTATAGCCCGAGGCAGGGTCGAGCTTCAGCTGCATCATGGCATAGAGCAAGCGGCGGTGCACCGGCTTCAGCCCATCGCGCACATCGGGTAGCGAGCGGGCAGTGATGGTGCTTAACGCATACGCCAAATAGCGCTCGCCAAGGGCATCCTTGAACGAGACGGTTTCAATCGGGTTCGCGTTAACTGGTGGTGCAGATTTCGCCATAGGGGCGCGAAACTAGCGCAAACATTGGCGATTGCAAGGATTTATCGGGGGCTGTACGCAGGGCGGCTGCGCAGGCCACGGTCTTGCACTTGCGGGGTTACTGCTGGAGTTGGAGCCAGACACTTCACATCGGCATGCGAGCCACCATCTTTACGTACCACCGTGAACTCGTTAGAAGTACCGCACACCTCTTTCAAACGGGCAACATCCAACGTGCCTGCCAAATTTGCCTCTGCAGCGCTGACAGCTTGTAACTTCACTTCGTTGCCTTCCCACTTCAGGCGGGCAGCATTCTGGTTCAAACCCGCACCCGCAACCACGGCATCCAGCTCTTGCGAGGTAAATTTACCAATCTTCTCGGGCTGTGTCGAAATTTGTGGTTCGTTGGCAAGCGCTGGCTGATTGCCATCGATACTACGACCATTGCCAACGCGCGGAGAGCTTGGCGCGCCATGATCATCCGATTTACCATTAATCCAACCACCAAGTTTATTTGCACCTATCATGGCGCCACCGATGGCAAAGGCCACTTTGAGTAGCGTGCCCATGAGGCCACCGCCAAAGAGGTTGCCCAGGAGACCACCCAAAAACAGACCAAGTCCACCGCCGCCAACGAGGCCGAGGATGTTACCAATCGAGCCGCCCTTGAAGAAATCACCAAAGCTGAATCCGCCGCCCTGTTCCTGTGTACCGCCGAACTTTTGGTTCTCATCGGCCACAAAATTATAATCTGCAGGCACCGAAAGCCCCGCAAATCGGAGTACAGTTGGCACATAGGCCTTAGTCTCATTCGGCCATTTTTCGTACTGCGATTTATATTTATCAATATGGGCAGGGTTACAGTTATAGGCAGCGACTGCCAGCCCAATGTTATTATCAAACCGCTTCAGGTTATCGCGTAACAAGCGCGCAGCTCCATCGGCCGCTTGCTCAGGATTAAATGGGTCAATACCGTAGGCTTTTGCGGTAGCAGGCGTGAATTGAAACAAGCCCTTCGCACCTTTTGGGGAAACAGCCTTCGAGTCGCCAGAAGATTCCACCTGCATCACAGCGGCAAGAATGCCTGCTGGCAAGCCATACTGTTTTTCTTTTTCCGACAATTTAAGGCTCTGCGCCCAGTCGATAACATCGGCAGATAAATTGTCTTTGCTTGGTGTACGCTTAATGCTCATAATACCTCTACCTTGGATAATAGCATAATCAGCCCCAAGTAATGTGACAGTTCTGTGAAGATTTGGCCGTTACCGCCTGTTAGGCCGATTTGCGCGCCAAAAGCCCTATAAAATGCGCCCTGAGGGCGGGCGGCTTGCGGTGCAGGGCGGGTAGCAGGCGCGATTCAAGGAAATGGCCCGTCAGCGCCACCCCCTGCCCCACTTCGGCGAGGGAATCAGGCAAGTGGCTGTTATCTTTGATAAATTCTGGAAGTACCAGCATGCGGTCATGGTAGGGCTCGCCCGCCGCTTGGGTAACGGCACGGCCCGATTTAGGCGACACATAATTCAGTGCATCCGTCGTCCCCGTGGCGGCGCAACTGGTTAAATCCAGCCCAAAACCCGCCAATTCCAGCAGCGCCAGCTCCAGCCGCACATATTCGGCGAGCCACACCAATTGCTCCACATCCGCCGCGACATGTTGAAGGAAATTCACGAGCTGGGCATAAAGCTCGGGGTGGGCGTCGCGCTCGGCGAGGCTGGTGGCCACCATGCCCATCACGCTGCCCACGGCGGAAAGTTTCAAGGGGTCGTGCATCACCCGCGCGGCGAAGCTGTGTTTAGCCTCAAGCGTGATGGTGCCCATATGCTCGGGCATCCGCGCTTTCCAATTCACCTCGACAAGCGTTGCGGGCTGCACATCCGCGCGGTTTTTGCTGGTCAGTGCACGCTTCATCACCCCGCGCACCAGCCCATGCTCAGGCGTGAACACCTGCACAATGGCATCATGATCGCCGAATTTATCGATCGCGAGAATCAGGGCTTCATCGGTGAAGTGGAGCATGGCGCGAGGCTAGCACAAGCAGGCACTAAACAGCGAGGCCTTTTTCGCGCAGCAGCACAAGGAAATAATCCCGTGCGGGGGATGGTTTTTCTGGTTCAGCGGCAAATACATCGCGGCAATGGGGGTTACAAAAACCAACCACAGCGCCACGGAACATCGTCAGCCCATCAGCCGTAACAGGCTTGCCAGAATTAGGACAATAGCGGTTGAGTGAATGATGAATCGCCATGGCTACTTCTTCCCAAACTCCAACCCCAAATAGCTATAGGCCTCGGGTTTGTCATAAAACTGTCATTAGCAAATTCTAGAAATACCATACAATAGCATATACATGCATCAATCACAAAATCACTGAGGAGCAAACTATGTCAAAAATCACTGCACTGTTGAACGCTGCCGAAGAGGGGTTTCTTACCCCATTTAGAATGATGCGTCATCCTATCACGGAAACAAGAAAGCTGCTCGGCACCCATAAAGCTGCTACTCCTTCAGCCGCTTCCACGGAAGATGGCGCTATTGATTTTGTAGGCAATGTTGCAGGGCAACGGAAGATTGATTGGGTGCAAACCCATGGCAGCGATAAATCCAGGGATATCGGCCGTTAGTTTTTCTTCCCAAACTCCAGCCCCAAATAGCTATAGGCCTCGGGCTTGTCCTTCCAATCCGCCCGCACTTTGACGAACAAATAGAGGTGGCATTTCGCGCCAATCAGGCGGCCAATCTCATGCCGCGCGCGTTCGCCGATGGCTTTGAGCATCTGCCCGCCCTCGCCGATGATGATGGTTTTCTGCCGCTCGTTCTGCACGATGATGTTCTGATGGATTTCCACCGACCCATCCGCCCGCGCGTCGTATTTTTCGTTCTCAACGGTGAGGGTGTAGGGCAGCTCCTCCTGCAATTTCAGGAAGCATTGCTCACGCGTTAGCTCGCTCGCAATCAGGCGCATCGGCATATCGGTCAGCGCGTCGCGGTCATAGAGATGCGCGCCTTCGGGCATTGCTTCCGCCAGTGCCTCGCGCACATCCTGCACGCCATCGCCTTTGCGGGCGGAAATCATGAAGATATGCTGCCACACTAGCCGCTCGTTGAACCATACCGTGCGCTCCAGCAGCACTTTTTTGTCGTCCACCGCATCGGTTTTGTTGAGGGCAATCATCGCAGGCTTGCCCAAATCCTTGATGCGGTTCAGCACCGCTTCCGTTTCCTCGGTCGGCTTTTTGCGCGCATCGTGGATGAACAAAATCACATCCGCACTGCGCGCGGCGTTCCATGCGGCGGATACCATCGATTTCTCGAAGGTCTGGGTGGCATCAAACACGCCGGGCACATCCACAAACACCAGCTGCGCCTCGCCTTCCATGGCCACGCCCGTCACACGCGTGCGGGTGGTCTGCGCCTTGGGCGTCACAATCGAGATCTTCGCCCCCACCATGCGGTTCATGAGGGTCGATTTGCCCGCATTGGGGGCGCCAATCAGGGCAATATGGCCGCAGCGGCTAATGGATGGGTCAAAGGTCATGGGCGGCGATGTAGATGAAATATATCGAAAATGCTAGGGCAGATTCGCCAACCCCACGCTTTTCCTTGACGGTAGGGGCATTTTGGGGCATAAACAACCCTGAGTTACGTCGCTAACTCTTTGATACTATCTACCTCCTGCTCGGGTTCGCTGCCAAAAGTGAATTTCTACGGTGGTGCGAACGGAGCTTATCCTCCTTTCGAATGTTGCAAAGAGTTGGGCGTGGGGCAACCCTCGTCAGATTCGACTCACTCTCATTCCCACCACGGTGGCGGGCGTGAGAATATAACGCCATTTCTTAGGAGTATTCTAATGGCTACTGGTATCGTTAAATGGTTCAACCCAACCAAAGGCTACGGCTTCATTCAACCCGATCAAGGCGGTGCGGACGTATTCGTTCACATCACGGCTCTTGAAGCTGCTGGCTTGCGTTCGCTGAACGAAGGTCAAAAAGTCAGCTACGAACTTGCCACCAACAAAGGCAAGACCTCGGCTGCCAACCTGAAAATCGCTGCGTAACTAACCAGCTCGATTTAGACTACTCCCGCCGAGTTCGCTCGGCGGGTTCACTTTTTCTACCCTGTATATTCCATTTTTGTGATGGAATTTTAGTAGTACCTACGTACGCCGCTCGCCCGTCATCCTGACATTCTTAGCGCGCGTTGAAACGCCGTCCACTGCGGACGCTGTTCCTTGAATGTGTTTAGGTGCTGCATGACAGACACCTAAACTGCGTGACAAACAATCCTGTTTGTCCGCGGCCAATCACACATATCTTAAAAACGTTAGGACTACCCATATTATGCAACATTTCGATGAACTCAACCTACCGCCAGCGCTCAGCGCGGCAATCAAGGCCATGAACTTCACCACCCCCACCCCCATTCAGGCGCAATCCATTCCTCTCGTGCTCGAAGGTCGCGACGTGCTGGGTACCGCCATGACGGGCTCGGGCAAAACCGCTGCCTTCTGCATCCCCATGATTGCCCGCATGCTCACCAGCTCGCGCGGCACCGCACTCATCATGCTGCCCACGCGTGAACTGGCCAACCAAGTGGAAGCGGTGGTCAAGCAACTGGTCGGCCAATATGGCACGATTAAAACCGCGCTGCTCATCGGCGGCGATTCCATGCCCAAGCAACAAGCGCAGCTACGCATGCGCCCACGTATCATCGTCGGCACCCCTGGCCGCATCACCGACCACCTGCAACGTGGCAGCCTAATGCTGCACGATGCGACCTACCTCGTGCTCGATGAGACCGACCGCATGCTCGACATGGGCTTTGAAGACCAGATCATGGCGATTTTGAAGTACCTGCCACAACAGCGCCAGACGCTTCTCTTCTCCGCCACCTTGCCTCCACAAATCCTCAAGCTCTCGGAAAAATACCTGAAGAATCCCGCGCGCGTGGAAGTGGGCGAAACCAACAAAGTGGCCGACCGCATCGACAATAAATCAGTGAACGTCACGAACGAGGAGAAATACAATCTTCTGGTGAAGGAACTGAAGGAGCGCACCGGCACGGCCATCATTTTCGTAAAAGCGAAATACGCGACAGAAAAACTCGCCGCCAAGCTCAAAAAATCGGGCTTCACGGCGGATGCAATTCATGGTGACCTCGAACAGCGCCAGCGCGAGCGCGTTCTGCTCGCCTTCCGCGAGAAGCGTCACCGCATCCTCGTCGCAACGGATATTGCCTCGCGCGGCCTCGACATTCCGCATATCGAGCATGTCATCAACTACGATTTGCCCCAAGCGCCTGAGGATTACATCCACCGCCTTGGCCGCACCGCGCGTGCGGGTGCGGATGGTGCCGCGATTAGTTTCATCGCACCTGAGGATGCGATTAAATGGCGCGCAATCCAGAAATTACTCGACCCCAACATTAAGCTCGAGCCCCTGCCCGCAGGCATGGGTAAAGCCAAACGCCGTGGTGGCCGTGGCCGCAGTGGCGGTGGCAATGGTGGCGGTCAAGGTGGCCAAGGCGGCAGCTTTGGTGGTGGCGGTCAGCGTCGCTCGGGTGGCGGCAACCACAGTGGTGGCGGGCATCGTAGCAGCGCACCCAAAGCAGCGGTTGCTTCGTAACAGCGAGCCGCACTTAAATATGAAACGCCGCTTTGTGAAAATAAAGCGGCGTTTTTCGTTGCGCCCCCTTCCTGATATGCCCAACCCGTGCCTAGATAGTGGCTCAACCAGAGGAGCCATCATGAGACGTTATTTAAAAAGCCGCCGCAGCCGCAGCAATGTTTACGAAACCAACGCCCTACGTGACCAGTTCATTCGCCAATTGGCCTTCGAGGCTGATGCACTGATTAAGCAGCAAATGGAGCAGTTCAACCAAACCCTGCAAACGCAAGTGGCGCAAGCCTTTCAGGGTATTGTCGCGGGCGAGCCACCGCCACCCATCATCCCTGGGCAAGCCGAGGCGGGCACCATTGGCAGTTTTGGCCAATTGCTCAGCCTTGGCGCGCGCTATCTGGTCAGCCGTCCACGCACCTCGCGCAGCAGCGCCGAGACCGGCCGCTCGATTGCGAACGAGGCCGAATTTCGTACCAGCCGTGCGCAACAAATGGCCGAAGCCCAGCAAGCCATGGCCGCGGGCGATAAGAATCTATAGGAAAAGAATACCCCCGAATCGCTGTGAAATCGGGGGTATTAAATGCGAAACCGTCGTTAACGTTCCGAAGTCATATAATCACACCGCATCGCACCCAAGCAGCAGCGATTTTGCATGCGCCCCTTGCGCCAAACGCAGAGCATTATCAGTCAAATGCTGACGTAAAACTGTCACAATTCTCCCCTCGAATTTCACACAACTGTCACACACAGTAATTGGCATTTGCGTTATGGTAAGGGTATGCATAAGGATGACAACGCAACCACCCCACATGACTTTCAGGCCATCAACCCCATGTTCAACCCAACCGATTATATCAAACTCAACAGCGACGGTTATGCCCTGTGCACCAACCCCATGGCCGATGGTGGGCTCGAGGCGATCATGGTGAACACCCGTTTGGCGGGTGAAGGGTTGCGTAATTTCGAAAGCTCCATCAAGCGCATGGTGCTCAGTAAGCTCTTTTCTCCCAAGTTCGGCGAGGTCATCCTCACCGCCACGCGCCTTTCTAGCCACGAAGCAGCATAATTCGCGCGTCCCCACCCCCTTTTTTCTCAGCTATCTTGCATTTAGCCCATCAGACGCTACAACTGGCGCATGGATCGTCCGCGTTACGAACAGTTTGGCATCAATATCGAGGAGCAAGGGAACACCACCCATGTCTTCAAAAACCAAGTGCTCATCGGCTCGTTCACCATTGATATTGAACAGCGCAAGCTGAAGTTCGATTTCCCCAACAACAAATACTTCAACTATTTCGCCTATGTTGCCTCGGATAAACCCAGTAACCGTGTGAAATGGGTGAACGAGAACCTCAGCCAAGATTCGATGGATAATCTGCAAGCGGGCGTGGCCTTCCTTGGCTTTGCGAAGTTCGAGGAGCTGATGGCCACCACGCTTGCCACTGCCGAGGAAGGGGAAGCTGTGCGCCATGCGCCCAACCAAACCATCGTCCACTGAGAACCCGTTCCTTGAGGATCTCGACAAAAAGAGCCCGCAGGAATTAGCGGATTATTTCTATGCGCTGGCGGAGGAAATCATCGCCAGCCCCGAGGAATACAAAGTCAAAATGCAACTCGCCCAGCTCGATATTTCCGAGCTCGATGGTATTGACCTCAATACCGCCGCAGGGCGTAAAAAACTCGCTAAAATATTCCGCCTACTGGCCGAACAGGCGCTGCGCGGCAAGGATGTCTATATGGCCAGCGTGAAAGATACCTCGCAGGATAAAACTCGCGGCGGGCGATAGAATATTCGTCACCCATTCGTCATCGCCCGAGTTCGCCTAAGAACTATAGGGCGATCCACTTTTGCGATGGATTCCCCTATAATTTGCTGAGCAAATTCGGGGAATGACGACCCCTAAAGCTAATGCCGTAAGCCCTCGCCATCCTCGTCCTTGCCTGCTTTCAGCACGGATTCATCTTCCACTTCCACCCAATCCGTAATCGGGGTTGGTGCCGTTACAAGTGCGTGTTTCAGCACTTCATCGACATGGCTGACGGGAATGATGGTGAGGAGTTTCTTCACGTTATCGGGAATTTCTTCTAGATCCTTCACGTTCTCCTGCGGAATCAGCACGGTGGTGATGCCACCGCGTAGCGCGGCCAGCAGCTTCTCTTTCAAACCGCCAATGGCCAGCACGCGGCCACGTAGGGTCACCTCGCCTGTCATGGCCACCGTTTTCTTCACGGGGATGCCCGTGAGCACCGAAACAATGGTGGTGCACATGGCAATACCCGCCGATGGGCCATCCTTCGGTGTGGCGCCCTCGGGCACATGCACGTGGATGTCCTTTTTCTTGAACTGGGTGGGCTTGATGCCAAACTCCAGCGCGCGGCTTTGCACATAACTGTGCGCCGCTTGCACGGATTCTTTCATCACGTCGCCAAGCGTACCGGTGTATTTAATACCGCCTTTGCCCGGAACGGTGACGGATTCAATGACCAGCAAATCGCCGCCCGTTTCTGTCCATGCCAAGCCCGTGGTGCAACCAATTTGATCGACCTTCTCGGCCTCGCCATAGCTGGTTTTACGCACACCGAGATATTTGCCAAGGTTCTTGCGGGTGATGGTGATTTTTTTCTCACCCTTCATCATGATTTGCTTCACGGCCTTACGCGTCATGCGTGCCACTTCGCGCTCGAGGTTACGCACGCCCGCTTCACGCGTGTAATAGCGAATCGTGTCGCGCAGCGCTTCCTCGGAAATGGTGAGGTCGTTTTTGCTCAGGCCATGGTCCTTCATCACTTTGGGTATGAGGTGATCCGTCGCAATATCCACCTTCTCGTCCTCGGTGTAACCCGAGAGGCGAATCACCTCCATGCGGTCGAGCAGTGGGCGTGGCATGTTGAGCGAGTTGGCGGTGGTGATGAACATCACGTCGCTCAAATCGTAATCCACTTCAAGGTAGTGGTCGTTGAAGTTTTTGTTTTGCTCTGGGTCCAAAACCTCCAACAGTGCCGCTGCTGGGTCACCGCGGAAGTCATTCCCCATTTTATCAATCTCATCGAGCAGCATCATTGGGTTGCTGGATTTCGATTTCTTCATGCTTTGGATGAGCTTACCCGGCATCGACCCGATATAGGTGCGGCGGTGGCCACGAATTTCCGATTCATCGCGCACGCCACCAAGGGAGATTTTGATGTAGTTACGCCCCGTTGCTTTCGCGATGGAACGTGCGAGCGAGGTTTTACCCACACCTGGAGGGCCAACGAGGCAAAGGATGGGGCCTTTGATAGATTTGGTGCGCGCCTGCACTGCTAAATACTCCAGAATGCGCTCTTTCACTTTTTCCAAACCCGAATGGTCGGCATCAAGAATTTTTTCGGCTGCGGGCAAATCCGCTTTTACCTTCGTTGGCTTTTTCCACGGCAGCGAAACCATCCAATCGAGGTAGTTACGTATCACCGAAGCTTCCGCCGACATGCTGCTCATTGTGCGCAGTTTTTTGAGTTCGGATTCGCACTTCTCGCGCGCTTCTTTGCTCAGTTTGGTTTTCTTGATTTTCTCCTCAAGCTCGCTAGTTTCGTCGCGGCCTTCGTCAATCTCGCCCAGCTCTTTTTGAATCGCCTTCAATTGCTCATTCAAATAATATTCGCGCTGGGTTTTCTCCATCTGCTTTTTCACGCGACCACGGATGCGCTTCTCGGTGTTGAGCACGCCTATTTCCGATTCCATCAGCGAATAGACATGTTCCAGCCGATCCGAAACCTTGATGAGTTCCAAAATCTGCTGCTTGGCGGGGATATCAATCGCCATATGCGCCGCAACCGTATCCGCAAGAATCGAGGGCGACGTGATTTTACCAATCGCACCCAGTGTTTCGGGCTGAATTTTTTTGTTCAGCTTGATGTATTCCTCGAACTTGCTAATCACCGAGCGGAACATCGCTTCCGTCTCCACTGCGTCGCCCACAGGCTCGGCTAGCTCCTCGGTTTCCACTTCGTAGAAGTCTTCATTATCCGTAAAGCGCACCACTTTCGCACGTTGCACCCCTTCCACCAGCACTTTCACGGTGCCATCGGGCAGGCGCAACAATTGCAACACCGTGGCAATGGTGCCCACGCGGTAGAGGTCATCCTTGGTCGGAATATCCTGTGAGCCATTCTTTTGGCTCACGAGCAGGATTTTATTGTTCGCCTTCACCACCGATTCCAGCGCTTTTACCGATTTCTCACGCCCGACAAATAGCGGCACCACCATGCCAGGAAAGACAACGATGTCGCGCAGGGGCAACACGGGGAGAATCAGCGAGGTCGAAGATGTCATGGGAAATCTCGATATTTGATGTGGCAAGGCACAAAAACGTGCTAAAAGAAATATAGTCCGCCTCCCACCAAAGTAAAGGGCAACCGCTTGGAATATTTTTATCCCAGCTACGGATTGCTAACGCTTTCTTAACCATTTCTCTGTACGCATATTGATTGGAGCATACCATGCCATACCATACCCAACGTAACGGCGCATTTAGCCTCGTCGAGTTATCCATTATACTCGCCGTTCTTGGCTTGCTAGTGGGGGGAATTATGGCTGGCACAGCGCTCCTTAAGCAATCTGAACTCAAAACAATACTGGTCGATTTCAACAAATACAGCACTGCAGTCGCGCAATTTAATAAGCAATATGGCGGCTTACCTGGTGACCTGTTGGATGCGACAAATTACTGGGGTGATGATAACGCCGTGTGCGCCGATGCGGCTGTGACCAATGGCACTCCCGGCACTTGTAATGGCGACAGCGATGGCGATATGTCCGACGGTGCCGAACCCTACCGCGCATGGCAGCAGCTTTTCCTTGCTAACTATATCGGCGGAAACTTCACGGGCGTGGCGAGCGCGGGTGGCGCAGTCCCCAATACCAATGTGCCCGATTCTAACATCACCAGCGCGGGGTGGAGTTTTGGCAACAAGGCCGCCACCGTGGCCAATGCCAATGATTTCGACCAAGCATTATCCAACTACCTTGCTATTGGCAGACCCATTGCGGCTGCCCTCACTCAAGCAGCAGCGATTACCCCACGTGATGCGTGGCAGGTGGACACGAAGCTCGATGATGGCATGCCTGGCCTCGGGCGGATTATGACACGTAAACCTGCAGCACTCGCGGGCTGTGCAACCAGTGATGTGGATGCAACGGCCACCTACACCATGACAAGTGAATCTATTGCCTGCAGCCTTAATATGTCGCTGACGTTGAAATAAAAAAGGGGGCACATTAGCGCCCCCTTTTCATCAATCGATACTTCGCCTCTAGCTCTTCTTAGCTTTCTTCGGCGTTTCGTTGGTAAGCACCGCTTGCGCTTTGCCATTAATGACATCGCCCGTGATGATCACCTCGTTCACGTTTTCCATCCCTGGAATTTCGTACATCAGCTCCATCAGTGCTTCTTCCATAATCGCGCGCAGACCGCGTGCACCCGTTTTGCGGGCAATGGCCTTCGTTGCAATGGCGGTCAGCGCATCATCCGAGAATTTCAGCTCCACGCCTTCCATCTCGAACAGTTTACGGTACTGCTTGGTGAGTGCATTTTTGGGCTCGGTAAGGATGTTTTTCAGTGCATCCTCATCCAAATCGTCGAGCGTTGCAATCACGGGCAAGCGCCCAATGAACTCAGGAATCAGTCCGAATTTCAGCAGATCCTCAGGCTCCAACATGCGGAACATTTCACCAGGTTTCACTTCGTCGGTGTTACGCACATCGGCACCAAAACCAATGCTGGTGCCCTTTTGGCGGCGGGCGATAATCTTCTCGATACCCGAGAACGCACCACCACAGATGAACAGAATATTGCTCGTATCCACTTGCAAAAATTCCTGCTGCGGATGCTTACGGCCACCCTGTGGGGGAACGCTAGCCACCGTGCCTTCCATGATTTTAAGCAGTGCTTGTTGCACGCCCTCACCTGAAACGTCGCGGGTGATGGAGGGGTTTTCCGATTTACGGGAAATTTTATCCACCTCATCGATGTACACAATACCCTTCTGCGCGCGCTCGACGTTATAATCCGCCGCTTGCAGCAGACGCAAAATGATGTTCTCGACATCCTCCCCCACGTAACCGGCTTCGGTCAGGGTCGTTGCATCGGCCATGGTGAATGGTACATCGAGAATCCGCGCCAGCGTTTGCGCGAGCAAGGTTTTACCCGAACCGGTTGGCCCAACCAGCAGAATGTTCGATTTAGCAATCTCGATTTCCTTGGATTTCTCCATTACAGCGATGCGTTTATAGTGGTTATGAACCGCCACCGAGAGCACCTTCTTCGCACGGCGCTGGCCAATCACATAATCATCGAGCACCTTGCTGATTTGCTGCGGTGTTACCAGCGCTTCGCTGGTTTCCGTCGTCACCGGCGATTTATCGGCGGTGCGGATAATATCGACGCAGAGCTCCACACATTCGTCGCAGATGAATACGGTCGGACCCGCAATCAGCTTACGCACTTCATGTTCGCTTTTGCCGCAGAAGCTGCAATAGCGGGTGGTTTTAGTCTCGCGCGGCTTACTCATATTTCCTCACTTTAGGACGGGTTACATCCACAATTCACATTCCATGCCAACGGCAGGGTTATTTTTTCTTTTTCTCGGCATCGCTGCGGCTAGCAACGATCTCATCGATAAGCCCAAATTTCTGAGCTGCTTCCGCGCTCATGAAATTATCGCGCTCCATCGCTTTTTCGATTGCTGGCAGTTTTTGGCCCGTATGCTTCACATACATGCCATTCAAACGGTGCCGCAGCGCAATAATCTCCGCTGCATGGATCTCGATATCCGAGGCTTGACCGCGGAACCCACCGCTTGGCTGGTGAATCATAATGCGCGCGTTGGGCGTTGCATAGCGCATGCCTTCCGCGCCTGCGGTCAGCAGCAACGAACCCATCGAGCAGGCTTGGCCGATGCACAAGGTGGCCACTTTGGGCGAAATATATTGCATCGTGTCATAGACCGACAGCCCCGCCGTCACCACACCCCCAGGGGAGTTGATGTACATGAAGATGTCTTTCTCAGGGTTCTCTGACTCGAGGAACAGCAGCTGCGCCACAATCACCGAGCACATATGATCCTCAACTTCCCCAGTCAGGAAGATGATGCGCTCCTTCAGCATGCGCGAGTAAATGTCATACGAGCGCTCGCCGCGTGCCGATTGCTCCACCACCATCGGAATCAAGGTCGCCTTTTCGGGGGTGCCGAGGCGGTCGTGGTAGGCATCAAGCATATCGTTGCGGTTGTAAATCATAACTACTCCTTGGTTTTATACTACCACGCTGCACCAGCAAACGCACGCCGTCAAAACTCTACCATGCATTTGCGATGCCAATAGGTGAAAGATAGTGCAGTTGTGGGGTTATTGCCACTGTTGGCAGTGCGAAATAAAAACGCGCATGTTTTTGCATGCGCGTTTTGTATTCCATTAACTCAGGAAAGAAGCCTTATTTCTTCGCCTTCTTCTTCGTTTTTGGCGCTTCCTCGTCTTCTTTCATCAGCTCTTCAATCGTCACCGCTTTTGGCTTGCGGGTCACTTTGGAGAGAATGAAATCAACCGATTTTTCCTCAAGGATTGGCCCGCGCAGCTCTTCGATTTGCTGCGGGTTTTTGCGGTAGAATTCGAACACCTTGTCTTCTTGGCCAGGGTAGTTGCGCGCTTGGCTCATCACGGCGGCGGAAAGCTCCTCACGCGTGATTTGCAGGTTGTTGCTGCGCGCCACATCCGAAAGCAGGATGCCCAAACGCACGCGGCGCTCGGAAATCGCTTCGTATTCTTCCTTCAACTGCGCTTCCGACTTATCCTTCAGCTCGGGGTCGCCAGCTTTTTTCGCTTCGGCCACTTGCTTCATGATGCTTTCGGATTCCATTTTCAGCATGCTTGGGGGAATGTCGAAATTCGTCACTTCATCCAGCGCATCGAACAGTTGTTTTTTAGCTTTGCTGCGCGCAGCGGCCTTATATTCAAAATCAATCTGCTGACGCACGGCACCTTTCAGGTTCTCCAAATCGGTGAAGCCCATCGACACGGCCAATTTATCATCGATATCGGGGGCGTGCAGGCGCAGCACTTCGTGCACCGTTACATCGAACGTGGCTGCGGCCCCCGCAAGGTCAGCGCTGTGGTATTCTTTGGGGAAGTTCACGCTGATGGTGCGCTCGTCGCCCGCTTTCATGCCCACCAATTGCTCCTCGAAACCAGGGATAAATTGGTTGCTGCCCAGCTCGAGCTGGAAGCCTTTGCCTTCGCCACCGCTGAATGGCACGCCATCTTTTTTACCGAGGAAGTCGATTTTGGTCACATGGCCAATTTCCGCCGCGCCATCATGCGCGTGGGTGTGCTGGCGGGTTTTGGCAAGGCGAGTCAGCGCTTGCTCTACTTCTGCTTCTGGCAGCTCGTAGGTCAGCTCATCGACGGTGATTTTTGCAAAATCAATGGCAGGAATTTCGGGCATCACTTCCACGGTGATATCGAATGCCAAATCTTTACCTTCCTCGAAGCTTACAATCTTTACATCGGGCTGAAGCGCGGGGCGCAGTTTCTTTTGCTCCACCACATCCTGCGTGGCTTTGTTTACGGTGTTTTGCAGCACATCGCCCATCACATCTTTGCTGTATTTCTGGCGCAGCACATTCATCGGCACCTTGCCAGGGCGGAAGCCAGGCATTTTCACTTTCTTGCTGATGGATTGCAGCTCGGCATCCATTTGCGCGGCGACTTCGCTCGCGGGGACAACCACATGGAAGCTGTGGGCGAGGCCAGATTGTTCTTTAGCGGTGATTTGCATGATTCTCTCTCGTAATAAAAGGTAAAAAAAGGCTGGCGGGCTTATTGGCACAGCTAGCCGCCCCCAGCAAGGGGATTTTGTGCGCGATTTACCCCTCATCGTGGGCCAAATGAACGCCATATTTTACAAATATCAATTAAATATCAATGCTTAAGTGGCATGCTGGCCCTATGAATCGGCCAGCCCAAACAGCTCGCGCAAACGGCTGGCAAAGGCCACGGGCGAGAAATGGGCGTGAATATGCTGTGCGCCCGCCGCCCCCATGCGCTCGGCCTCGGCAGGGTTCGCGGCAAGTTTCAGCATCGCATCTGCCGCCGCTGCCACATCCCCTTTCGCGATAAAATAGCCCGTCGCCCCCTCCACCAAAATTTCCTGCGGGCCACCGCTCCTCGTCGCAATCACTGGCACCCCCGCGCCCGACGCTTCAAGCACCGTCATCGAGAAAGATTCCGATTCCGAAAAATTGAGTGCCGCATAGGCATCGGCCAACACGGTGGCGCCATCACGCGTGGCATCATGAAAGGTAATCCGATTCGCATAAGCGCTTTGCTTTGCGGTTGCTTCCAGCTCAGCGCGGTAATCGCGGTTTTTTTGCAAACCCATATCGCCACCATAAAAATGGAGGCGCAAGGTACTATCCTTCTCGGCTGCTTTCATGAATGCTGCGAGTGCAACATCCTGCCCCTTGCCGCGAATATAATTGCCAATCATCACGAATCTTTTTTCATCCGCCGCGCCCCACTGTTTGGGGGTGCGGGCGGCGCCTGCAAAATAATCATACACCACGTCGCTACGAATGGCAGGCGCAAGCAATTGTTGAACGAACACCGACACCGCCACCACGCGGCTGCTACTGCGCGCCATCAGCCACAGCATTGGTTTTGCCAGTGCACCTGCAAAACGCGTGGGGTCGCAACGCACCCACGTTACCACGGTGCCCCCAAACCCCAACAGCCGCAGCAACAGTCCGTGCATCAGGTAAAAATCATTCACCATCAACCCTGTGGCACCGTCGCGCGCCATCAGACGACGCAAGCGCCATGCGCCCATGCATAGCTGCGGCACATAATGCAGCACTGCTGAAATGTTTTTGGATAGAGGGGGCACAGCGATGCGCTCCACCCGATAAAAATCCTGCAATGCATCGGCCGGAATGGCGTGCGTGTTCGGCAACACCAATACTACCCGCGCCGCGCCTTGAAGCGCACGCTCCGTGTTGCGCGCGGCAGCAAACGCCCCCGTCACCGCCACCGACGCATCAAGAATATAGAGAATGGGCAGCGCGCTATTCATGATGTTTCTTCGTTGCCAACGCGTGAGTAATTGCCTCGCGCGGCCATAGCGCTACATAGCGGGGGAAGTCGATTCCACGTCGGTAATCGGGCAACAGCGCAAGCGGTTTGGGGAAGTTGAATGGCGGGCGTTCAAAATCAATCATCCGAAAGCCGACTTGTGCAATATCCAAATTGCGATGCAGCCATCGCGCGCGGTGGGTGGTCAGCAACACATACGGAATTTCTGAAGCTACAAAGCGTTCTAGTGCCGCACAAATATCCACAAACGGCAAATGAAATAGGCAATCACGACAATGCCACACATCCGCACGAGGGAAATCATCACGGCAAATATCAAAGTGACGAATAGAAAGCGATGGGTGCTGTTGAGTTAGCTTTGCTACTAACGTTGTTGAAATATCGCCACCTTGGTAATCAATTGCACTTTGCTCAATCACGAGCGGCATCCAGTTCAAGTCACCACACGGTGCATCAAATACAGCTTGAAATTTTTGCTGTTGAATAAGCGCCAGTAGCGCCGAACGATAGCGCTCTGTTTTCACAAGCTCGCTACCCACACCGCTGCTTGATTCGTGCGAACCCCAAAAATTCTTGGCATAAATCTCATCAAAACTTTTTGCCTTATTTACCGCCCCCAGCGTGTATTCAAACGCTCGCGGGAACGGATTAATACCCAATGGTTTTCCGATGATATTCACCATGCGCCGCACAATCAGCGGCACCCATGCATGCACATCCACGCTATTGTCCATGTTTCAGCACTCCATCCAGTGTCAGGCGCGCGCCAAAACGTTTCTCACCCGCTTCACTATAGTGATTTCTATCCTTCCAATAGGTGACATCGCAGGTCATAAAATCCTTCGCCATATCGAGCTTCACGCTATCGATCTGCGAGCGATACTCGAGCCCAGAGGCGCTGACTTGTTTTTCTATCGCATCATCCAACTGTGCAAATATTTCTACCTGATTGGGGCGCAGCGCAAAGGGATAATCGCAGCCTAGGTGAATCACCGCATGCTCATTAATTTCTGGTTCTAACCGTGGCCCCAGCCAGATGATACGCGCATGAGGGGCGAGTGTTTTTAGGTAAGAAATCACGCTATTCACATGCTCCTTATTAGTTGCAAAATCAGACACGCGCGCATCGAGCGGCAACCCAGAAATCATGTCTTGGTCTATCTCGCTTCCACGTGCATCGACAAACAAATGCCAGCCTGCCTGCTCGTAAATAATCGTGTGGAACAGATTAGAATGCGCTCTCAAGAGCACCTGCAGTTTATCGTAATTACAGGTTGGTAGCGGCGCATAAGCACGGCACATGCCCTGTCCCAAGCCAACCATGAAGGGGCGCGTGCCAATTTTCACCTTCAGCAGATGGAACATGTTCATCGCGTGCGAGTCACCCGTCACCGCAATGCCTTTACCGTATTTTTTGGCGCAAGCTACTATGCGCTCGCCCACTTCGGGCGTCAGGCTGTTGGCGTTAAAAATACAATCGCCATTATCGAAATCAAAATTGCGGGCGCGCTCGTGATCAATCAGTGCAAAAGCGCGGCGCTGGTTTTCTGGCGCATTTTTTGTCCACTGCGCCAAACGCCCCTGTGTGAGGTGGCCATGAACACCAGCTGCAAGGAGTAGTAATGCTACAGCAACCGCTGCCAACAATGCAGGGCGATTGGCCACATAACGCGGATGGGTTTTAAGGCGGAACGGCTGTTCGACATATTTCCATGTCAGCGCCCCAAGCAGAAGCGCCAAGGCAGAAAGCCCAAGCATCAGGCTCACGCTAGGCGTGTTAAACGAACGAATGTGCGCGAACGCAAATAACGGGTGATGCCACAGATATGCGCTGTAACTAACCAGCCCCACCGCAACCACAGGCCGCCACGAAAGCAGCCGCGAAGCGATAGTATCGTTCGTCGCAAACAGCAACACCAGTGCCGTACCAAGAACGGGGGCAAGCATAGATGCCGATGGTAGACGCATATGTTCATTAAAAAGAAATACTGCCGCACCAATCAAACCTAGGCCGATGAGCGCCAGCGCATCATTCTTTTTTGGCGGATGGTTCAGATGCGCAAATGCGCAGAGCGACCCAACCAACAACTCCCACGCGCGCGTGGGCAGCAAAAAGAAATTCGCGCTCGGGGCATAGCGCGATGCATACTCGCATGCCGCAAAGCTAATGAGCGCGGCCAAACCCACACCAATAAGCGCAGGTTTTTTGCCCATACGCCATAGTAGCCACAGCGCTAGCGGAAACAGCACATAATATTGCTCCTCCACTCCAAGGCTCCACGTATGCAGCAGTGGTTTTTCGGATGCCTCGGCTGCGAAATAGCCGCTTTCACGCCAGAAAAACAGGTTCGATACAAACCCCACCACCGCTATAAGGCTGCGCGAGAACGGCGCAACTTGCGAGGGCAACATCCACATCCATGCAAACGGAATAGTAAGCAGCATCACACAGAAAAGTGCTGGCAAAATACGCCGAGCACGTCGCGCATAAAAGCGGCGGATAGAGAAATTTCCACCCGCTAGTTCGTTCAATAAAATACCCGTGATGAGATAGCCTGAGATAACAAAAAATACATCCACACCGACGAAACCACCGCCAAACGCGCTAAACCCCGCATGAAATAAAATCACTGGCAATACCGCCAGTGCGCGCAGGCCATCAATCTCGGGGCGATGCTTCATCGTGGCTCAAACTCCGTTAGCAAATGCTTCCATTTTTCGCCCACCGTTGCAAGGTCGAAATCATAGGGCCTCTTTGCAATAGCAGCGCTGAGCGCCTGCACATGAGCAAGTGATTGCGCAAGCGTGTTCACCCACACAGCTTCATATTCTGGCGCATCGATGCGTGGCATCAGCGTACCAAAATCCACCGTGGTAGCGCGTGTGGTGGGGTATGGATCCGCAGTATCTGGCGGTGTGGCGCACATAATCGTCCGCACGCCCCATGGCGTATCTGCTGCCACCACAGGCACACCTGCAATCATGGCCTCCAGCAGCACGCTCGGGAACCCCTCCGTCGCCGAAGCCATCGCATAAACACGGCCAAGTGCCATCAGCGGCAACACATTTTTCTGGTAGCCTGCGAAAATAACACTGCTCACGTCTGCGGTCATATCGTCCATCGCCAACCCATGCGTGCCGCACAGCGCGCGTAATTCTGGCATCATTGGACCATCACCAATCAGCAACAATTTGATGCCAGTGTGTGTTTTGGAAAGCGCTCCCACGACCCGAATCAGGTGATGAAACCCCTTCTCCACCGCCAGCCTTCCCGCTGCCACAATCACAGGCTGGCCCTTGAGTGCGCGAAATGCCTCGGGCGCATCTTCTTGCAGTCGCAACGCGAGTGTCGCACTATCGATGAACGGCGGAATCACCCTCACTTTACCGAGTGTTTTGGGGGTTGCTGCCTTTCGAATCTCATACTTCAACCCCGCCGAGACAGGGACAATCCGCGCAGCCAACGCATAAATAATCGGATCTAAGAAATACTGGAACAATACGCGCTGACGCCGCGATGCTGCAGAGTCGAACATACGCGAACCGCGCAGGGAAACGATAGTGCGCCGATTGACACCCGCCAGCACATTCACCGCATTTGGGCCCGAGAGAAAGCTGATCGTTGCATCGTGCTGTTGCTTCAAGCGCCGCACGCGCCAAATGCGCCGCAACCAACGCAGCAGGTGGTGTTGCCGATGTGGTGTGTCAAGCAGCGTCACTGAAGCATCGAGCTTTTCGTGCCCCGCAGCATACTTTTTAGCGTTGCCATAATCTGCCGTAAATAACGCCACGGTCACATCCATCGATTCTGCGAGGAAATTTGCTAACCGAATGAACGAGGTTTCCGCCCCGCCATAGCCAAGCTGGGTGATGAGCATCAACACTCGGCGTCGCGCACTCATGCAAACCACCGCTTCATTTCGGTGAGCGCTGCCATCGAGGCAATGCGGTTACGTTTCACATCTGCCGCAATGGCTGAGTCATCCACCAACGCAGCATCCGCAATCGCTTGCGCCCATGCAGTTGAATCCTCAGCCACCACAAGGCGGCTTGCGTTGGGCAACATGGCGTGCACCTGTTCCATTTTCGGTTCAATATTCACAATCACCGAGGGCACACCCACGCAGGCACCGCAAATAGAGGCATGCGCTCGGCTGGTTAGCAATACATCCATTGCGCCAAGTTTTGTGGCGAACTCCGCCACAGTCATTTTGCTAGGTTGCCAAATATGTGTGGGGTATGAAGCCAGCACACGCTGCATGATGGGGTCGTGTTTTGCATCGAGAATGAAGCCGCTGATGTCGTAATCCTTGGCGAGCGCAGCCACTATTTGGTTAAGCGCAGGTTCTGTCATGCCCGCCCAATCGCGTAAGCCAATGCCAAGGCGCGGGCGGCTTGCAGGCATGCGCGCAGGCGGTGCTTCGGGCAGCCAATCATCGGTTAAAAATGCCAAGTCGGAACCCATGATGCGTTCATCATGCATGATGGATGCGAAGCGTTTTAATTGTTCCCCACTCTGTGGGTCGCGCAGCCACAGCGCATCGAATTCCGCCAGCATATGCAAACGGCTACGCAGATAAGGCGAGCCTACGGAAAACCCACCGACACCAATGCCCAACCCAAGGCGACGCTTCGTGACAATGCGCGGACGATGCAACACACGACGCGCTATTTTTTCTGCACATAGATAATTGTTGAAGCCAAAAACCATCAGTATTGTTTCAAGTGCACGCTGGAAAAACCCGTGGCGAGCGAAATCGAAAAACACGCCGCCGCCGCCATGCACAATCATATCGAAATGCGCGCTGGCATTGGTGGGCACCACCGCCACCTGAGGCAACATGGCCGCCACATACAATGCATTGGGGGCATCGGTCATCAGCGTTATTTCAGCGTTAGGCACCAAGCGGCGGATGATGTTGAAGGTGACTAGCATCAACACGTCGTCGCCAAAATTGGCGTAGCCATAAAAGCCCTTCATCAGCACGCGCGTGGTCGTCATTGTGCCCTCGCCGCGATGAGTTGGTTCACCTGCGACAGTAACTGTGCCACTACGTGCGAGGCCGCGTAGCGCACAGGCGCTGGCTTAGCGGGCGTAGCGCGCAACTGAGTCAAATTCTCGATACGCGCAATCAAGCACTGCGCCAGTGCTTGCGGGTTGTTGGCTGTTACCGCCCAGCCATAACCTTGCGCGCATAGCACATCGGTCTCGCTTGCCTTGGGTGTAATGGCGAGCAGTGGCTTTTCGAGCGCGAAACATTCCAACACCTTCGAGGGCATGAAGCAATTACCCAGCGGGTGCGCCAAATCGGGCTCGATGCTCAGTACCATATCCGCCGCCACTTGCACCGCGCACGACGCGGCATACGAAACCGAGCCATGGTAATGAATCACATCGGGCACGGCGCGCAACATGCTAAGCGAGGGCTCCTGCGCTTTACCGTACACATCGACCCACAGACGCTTCAGCAATTCTGGTCGCGATAGGCGCATACAATCGATTGCGGCAATCAGCGGGGCAATCGAACGTTCGCCGTATAAGTTACCCGCAAACACTAGGTGCAAACAATCATCCGTCGCGGGTGCAGGGGCTGCGGCGCGCCACGCTTCAACCTCTTCGGGCTCGGGCATCACATTCGGGCAAATACTAATTTTCGATGCATAATCTGGATATTTTCGGCAGTAATGTTCCGCTTGGCCATGGGTGGTCAGTGTAATCGCATCCGCGCGTGCGAAACAGGCCGCCTCTAGTTTTTCATTCGCGGCACTAGGTTTACCATAGGGGCTATCCGCCCACGGATCACTCAGATGCATAATCCATGGAACATCCAGCTTATTCGCCAGTTTCAGGGCAATCACCGCCGCACTCATGGGGTAGGAACGCGAGTAAATCACATCGGGCTTTTCGGTTAGCGCGCGCAGCACGCGCGAGGTCAGCCCAATCATCCAGCACAATGCATCGGGCATATGAAACCGCGCCAACCGATGCGACATAAGCAGGCGCTTGGTGAAGCGGTGCAAAGGCAAGCCCAGCCATTGCGTATCGAAATGCGTGAGCGTTAGCTCGAGCGATGCATCGCGCCCTGACCATGTGCCAGCGGCGCCATCGGGGCGCATCGTCACCAATCGCCCACGCGCCGATGTGTCGAGCTGTAAAAGAATCCGCCGCACCTGAATTGCCTCGGCCGCGTTCTGTGGCGGCGCACATGGGGCTATGACCAGCAGGTTGGGGCGTTCCTGCGTCATGTCACGCGAGAAACATCATCCGCCGGAAAACGGGTCACGGCAATGCAGGCAATCAACATCACCACGTTACGCAGCGTCCAGATAACAGAGAGGTAGAGAACCGCCGTATAAATATCGAGGCTGGCGAAATGAAGCCATGCCACCGCGACCATTAAAATCGCCGTAAATAGCTCTAAGTAAAATTGTAGTTTTAAGCGCCGCGTCACACGGAAAACCGAGCTAACCCCAATCAATGCAAACGAACCAACATAGGAGATGCTAAGTAAGCCCGCAATGTGTCCTGCAGGTCCCCAGATAGGCCCGAAAATAAATCTAAAAATTTCTTCCCCAAAAAAGAAAATAGGGCTCATCAGCGCCAAGCCAACTAGCAGATAAATACTTGTGGTGCGGCCTACGTCTTTCATCAACTGCATTGGGTTGCTGTGCGCTACCTCAATAAAATGGCGATAAAGCACAGGCGCAGTTGCCAATGCCACAAGGCTAACAGGCATGTTGAGAATCGAGATGGCAAGGATATATTGTCCTCCCACATCGTTCGCAAAAAACTTCACCATCAACAACTGAATAGCCAACATAGCCAACATTTGGGATTGTTGCGAGGCCGTGTTAAACACTACAAAATCCATATATTGTCTTAGTACCCGCAGCGGATTTACGTGGAGTTTGAGCCGCGAGCGCCACTCTGGCAGGCGCTCTTTCACGGTCATTTTTGCAACCGTGTAGGCCGTGGCAAGGTGCCCCACAGCCACTGAAAATAAAATGAATGCGGGGTGACCACCCGAGAGAATGCCAAACGCCACTGCCCCACTGCGCGCCGTCGCGGGCTCCACAATCTGGCCAAGCGACAAGCTGTTAAAATCCGCACATTCGGTGGCCACGCTCACCATCATCTGGCGAATGCCGAAGGTTGCCACCAGTACGGGTAACAGCGCCATGGTGGCCACGCCATAATCGAATATATCGAGCACCGACATTGCCACAGCCGCGATGGCCGAAAGCACCACCAATACGATCAGTATGGCCAACATGGCCTGCACCAGCTCGGCGCGCTTGGCTGTGTCGCGCTCCTGCGGATAAACATTGGGCAGCGACAACATACCCACGCCAATCACGGCAATGGCGATACTATGAACCACCCCAAACGCACTGTAAGCGGCTGGATCATAAAGGCGCGTCATCAGCGGCGTGGTTACCATCATGATGCCAAACTGCACGCCGCTTGAGCTGACGGACTTAACAATATCTGAAAAAAACTTCGGCAGTGTCTGCATGCTTTCCTTCACTATCCGTTTTTGTTACGCTATTTGAAATGGCCTGTCACTGAAATGAACACATGAAAAACGAAAATATAGACCTAAAAACCGTTAACTCTTTTGGCGAAGAATGGTCGCGCTTCGACCAATCCGAGGCGCCCGAAGCAGAGTTGCGCCGTTTTTTTGATGAGTATTTCTACGTTTTTCCATGGGATAAACTCCCTGAAAAGCCACACGGGTTCGATATGGGCTGTGGCTCGGGTCGTTGGGCAAATTTTGTCGCCCCGCGTGTGGATAAATTGCACTGTATCGACCCCTCCGAACAAGCGCTCGCGGTCGCGCGTAAAAATTTGAGCACTCACGCCAATGTCGAGCTGCACCACGCCTCGGTCGATACCGTCCCGTTACCCACCGCCAGTCTCGATTTTGGCTATTCCTTAGGCGTCCTCCACCACATCCCCGATACACAGGCCGCCCTTGCCCAATGCGTGCGGCTGCTGAAGCCCAATGCGCCATTTTTGGTCTATCTCTATTACCGCTTCGATAACCGCTCGCCGCTTTTCCGTCTCATTTGGGCAGCAAGCGATGTGCTGCGTAAAGCCATCAGCAGCCTGCCCCAAACCGCCAAAACCCGCACCACGGATATCCTCGCCGCCCTTGTCTATTGGCCACTGGCGCGCACCTGTAAATTACTCGAGGCCATGGGGCTTAACGCCAAAAGCATCCCGCTCTATGCCTATCGCAACGCCAGCTTCTATACCATGCGCACCGATAGCCTCGATCGATTTGGTACACCGCTGGAGCACCGCTTCACACGCGCCGAGATTCAAGCGATGATGGAACAGGCGGGCCTGCGCGATATTACCTTCTCACCTAACGCCCCCTATTGGTGCGCTGTGGGGTTCAAAGCATGAAGCGCGGGCTGGTATTTGCCAAATATGGCACCCGCGCCGCCAGCACCCGCCAGCGCTTTGTGCAGGCCGAACCGTTCCTCAAACAAGCGGGCATCGAAATCGACATCGCGCCCTTGTTCGATAACGCCTATCTCGACCGCCTGTTTAGCGGCCAAAAGCAATCCATGGGTAGCATTGTAGCTGCTTATACTAAACGCATCCAACTATTGCTAACCTCGCACGAGGTTGATTTTATCTGGGTGCATTGCGAGCTGTTCCCCTACCTGCCGAGCTTTATGGAGCGGCTTGTTTCCATCAGCGGTAAACCCGTGATCTATGATTACGACGACGCGATTTTCCACCAATATGACCAGCACAAAAACCCCGCCGTGCGCGCAGTGCTTGGCACCAAACTCGCGCCACTCATGCGCCGCGCTAACCTTGCATTTTGCGGCAATGCCTATTTGCGTGCCTACGCCGACCGCTATTGCGCGCGCACCGAAATTATCCCTACCACAGTCGATATTTCACTCTACCAACCGCGCACCGCCACATCATCCGCACCCATCACCGTGGGGTGGATTGGCTCACCTTCCACATGGCGCTACTGCGCCGAAATGGCGGATGTGCTGAGCGATTTCGCGCGCGGGCAAAACAGCCACGTCCTCATCGTCGGCGCGCAACACGCGGCGGATAGCTCCCTGCCCTTCGAGTTCCGCGATTGGGCCGAAGAGCGTGAGATTGCCGACATTCAGGAAATGGATATTGGCATCATGCCGATTCCTGACGAGCCATGGGCGCGCGGCAAATGCGGCTACAAACTCATCCAATACATGGCCTGCGGTATTCCCGTTATTGCCTCGCCCGTGGGCGTGAATTCCGAAATTGTTGAGCATGGCGTGAACGGCTTTTTAGCCAACACACCCGAGGAATGGCGCACCGCGATTGCTCAACTCGCGAGTGATGCGGATTTACGCATACGCATGGGCGCTGCTGGCCGCGCGCGGGTGGAGTCGCATTATTCCATCCAGCAATTTGGCCCGCGCATGGCGGCGCTGATTCACACGCTCTGAGTCTCCAACCAACTTTGGAACATCAAGATATTCCATAGCTGGTGTTCACGGTCGCGCTCATGGGTTTGGTGCTGGCGCCACATTTCCTCCACCGCTTGCACATTAAAATACCCTTCGCGCGCGAGGCGGTCAGGCGCAAGCAGCGCCTCGGCCCACGGCTTCAAATCACCGCGCAGCCACTCGCCAATCGGCACCGCAAAGCCAGCTTTAGGCCGCTCGATGAGCGATGTGGGAACATAGCGGTCGAGCACTTGGCGCAGCAGCCATTTGCCTTGGCCATCGCGAATTTTCATGTCGAGCGGCAACTGCCATGCAAAACCCATCAATTCAGGGTCGGTGAACGGCGTGCGCGTTTCCAAACTTACCGCCATCGCCGCGCGATCCACTTTCGTCAGAATATCACCCGCGAAATAGGTCAGCGCATCTTGCATCATCATCCATTCCGCAAAGGGCAAGCCCATGTCATCATTCGCCAGCATTTCCGCCTTCGCGCCCAGTACCAATTCCTCGGGGTGGTTATGGATGGAGCATAGCCCGCGATAAAATTCCTGCGCCGATGCAGTGCCGATTTTCTCGTAATAATTACCGAGTTTTCGCACCAAGCGCTGCGTGCGCGAATTGCCCGAAATTTTGCCCGCAAGTGTGTGGTGCGCCACCAGCAACGCCTTGGCCACCAAGCGGCGCAGCGGCAGGGGCAATGCCGAAATCGCTCGCCACAACGCAGGCCCGCGCAGGTAGCGGTTATAGCCGCCAAACATTTCATCGCCACCATCGCCCGAGAGCGCCACGGTCACATGCCGCCGTGCATATTGCGCCACCAAAAAGGTAGGTATTTGCGAGGAATCGGCAAATGGCTCATCATAGATATGTGGCAAATTCGGAATCACCGCTGCCGCCTCACGCGGGGTGACATACAGCTCGTGGTGATCTGTCCCCAAATGCTGCGCCACGGCTTTCGCATAGGGTGCTTCATCGAACCCCTGCTCATTAAACCCGATGGTAAATGTCTGCACTGGGCGCGATGATTGCGCCTGCATCAAGGCCGCAATGGTCGAGGAATCCACACCACCCGAGAGGAAAGCGCCCAGCGGCACGTCTGACATCATGCGTTGCCCCACCGCATGGCGCATCAGCGCGTCGAGCGCATCGGTCGCATCGCGCACCGTGCCGCCAAAGCGCCTAGCACTTTGCGCGCGTGCCATTTTCTCAAATGACCAATAGGGTTTCGCCACGGCGCCGCGCTGCCCCGCGCTGAGCGTAATATAGTGCGCAGGCTCTAGCTTATGAATCCCCTCATAAATACTATGCGGCGCGGGGATGTAGCTGGTGCGCATGAGCATCGTCAGCGCCTCGCGGTTGATGCTGGGCCTAAACCCCTCCACCGTTCGCAGCGCTTTTAATTCTGAAGTAAATACGAACGCATCGCCCACCCAGCCATAATAGACAGGTTTTTCGCCCATACGGTCACGCGCGAGGGTCAGGGTTTTCTCACGCGCATCCCACAGCGCAAAGGCAAACATGCCGTTCATTTCCTGCAAGGCTTTCTCGATGCCCCATGCCTCAACGGCCGCGAGTAGCACCTGCGTATCCGAATGGCCCTGCCACGGGTAATCAAGCCGCGCGCGCAATTCCTGATAATTATAAATCTCGCCATTATAACTCACCACATAGCGGCCGCTGGCCGAAACCATGGGCTGCGCCCCATCGGGAGAGAGATCAATGATCGATAAGCGGCGGTGGCTAAGGGCTACGCCCGAGGCTTCATCCGCCCAAACTCCGCCCGCATCGGGGCCACGCAGGCGCAATGCATCGGCCATGCGAGTGGCCTCAGCGTGCAGGGATGCCGCATCTGTTCGCGGATGTGTATGAAAAATACCTGCAATACCACACATTTGATTGTCCTACCCTAGTACCAACGCTAGGGTGATGCGAGCCGCACAAAAATGCCAGAAAAAGTTTGCCGATGACTCCGTATTTCTTATTGCTGCTTCTGCCTTCGGTGTTTGCTTTGTTCAACACCCATCGCCTGTCGCTTGCGGCATGGTATTTCACGTTTGTCATTTATGTTGCCTTCGTGGGCTTACGTTTTGAGGTAGGCCCCGATTGGATGCAATACGGCCTCATTCATACCAGCCTAGCAGATTACGACTTCTTGGAGGTGGCGGCGCAGGCCGAGCCTTTATCCTATCTGCTATTCTGGTCATCGCAGAACCTTGGCTTCGATGTTTATTTCAGTAACATCGTTGCAGCCCTCATTGTCATGACAGGCGTCTTCTGTTTCGCGCGGCGCACGGCCAACCCATGGGTAGCACTTATTGTAGCCACCCCTTACTTCATCATCGTGATGGGTATGTCAGGCGTGCGGCAAGCCATGGCCGCAGGCATCCTGCTGTTCCTTTTCTCACGCTGGGAGCGCTATCGGCTCCACACGCGCGTATTCTACATTCTCGTGGCGGCCATGTTTCACACCAGTGCACTCGTGAATAATATTTTCCTCGTCCTCAAAATGAAAATCTCCATGCAGTATAAAATCCTGCTTGGTATTGTTGTCCTGCTATTTACCTTCTATCTCAGCAGCTCGGTGCCCATCTATTCCGAGAATATCGTCCGCTATCAGCAGCGCTACCTCGAAGGTTCCTTCATGGAAAAATCCTTCGGTTCCATCTACCATATCGCCATGATTGCCGTGCCCGCCGCACTGGGCTTTATCTTCCGCAAGCGCATTATTTACAATATTCATAGTACTACGTTGCTGCGCTTTGGTCTGTATGCATCGCTTAGCATCGTGATGATTAACTTCGTCTCATCCACCGTAGCCAGCCGCCTTACGGTTTACCTCTATTTCGTGCCCATGATGGTATATCCAGCGCTTACCACCATTTATGGCAAACGCTCCGAAACAGGCATGATTGTGGCCATTGTGCTCTTCCACTTCATACTGCTGTTTACGTGGTTCACCCTTGGCAACCATGCCTTTGCCTACATGCCCTACAAAAACCTGCTGTTCGATGATTAAGCAGCAACCAGTTCTGATTTCCATCAACACCTCGTGGAATATTTTTCATTTCCGCGCATCACTCATCACCGCCTTACGCAACGCTGGCTACCCCATCATCAGCGCCGCGCCCGATGACGCCTATACCAAGCGTTTGCGCGGGCTGGTCGATGCCCACCATCCGTTGCCGATGGATAATGCGGGCACCTCGCCTCTGCGCGATATGCTGCTGTGTTTTCGCTATTGGCAACTGCTGCGCCGTGTGCGCCCAGCTGCCATGCTGACCTATACCATTAAACCCAACATTTATGGTGCGCTCGCGGCGCGACTGCTGGGCATCCCCGTCATTGCCAATGTGTCGGGGCTTGGCACGGCCTTCATCCGCACGACATGGCTGACGCGTGTGGTCATGCTGCTCTACCGCATCGCCTTTGCCCATGTTGCTTGCGTATTTTTTCAAAATGCCGAGGACCGTGATTTGTTCCTCGCGCACAAGCTGGTGGCACCTCATAAAGCAAAACTTATCGCGGGTTCGGGCATCGATTTGGCGTATTTCAAGCCCGATGGCGCGCCGCTAAATGCCGCAGCACCGCTTGCCTTTGGCCTCATCGCCCGCATGGTGTGGGATAAAGGCATTGGCGAGTTTATCGACGCGGCACGCATTGTGAAAGCCACTCACCCGCAGGTTATGTTTCGCCTCATTGGCCCACATGCCGTCAAAAACCAGACCGCGATTACCGAAGCCACCCTCGCCGCATGGGTAGCCGAAGGGGTGGTGGAATATCTCGGCGAGACCGACGATGTGCGCGCCGCAATTGCCGCGCAAGATTGCATTGTGCTGCCTTCCTACCGCGAAGGGCTCAGCCGCGTATTGCTCGAAGCCGCGGCGATGGGAAAACCGCTCATCGCAACGGATGTGGCAGGCTGCCGCCAAGTCGTCGTCACAGGCGAAAATGGCTTCCTGTGCGCTCCACATAACGCACAATCATTGGCCGATGCCATGCTACAATTCATCGCCCTCGCGCCGGAAGCACGCGCCGCCATGGGCAATGCGAGCCGCCAAAAAGCGGAACGCGAATTCGACGAGAAGCACGTCTTCGCGGCTTACATTGAAGCACTTACAGCCATTTAGTCGCGCTTACGGCTGCGACGCTTACGAATACGCACCCGCCCCGACGAGGATGTTGTACCACGCACCGTGGGGGGCGCAGGCTCCGAGAATCGCGGATCCGATTGCGAAACGCACACCACCATCAGCGCGATGAACAATGCCGCAATGGCAGGAATTTGCAGTGGAAAATCGACCAGTGAATAAACTCCACCAAGTAGCCAGACAGCCAGACCAAGGGTTGGTATAACATAGCGTTCGCGGCGATCGCGCATCCCCCGATAAAGCTGATACCCCACCCAACCAAGTGCCGCCAGCAAAACCAATAACGCAGGCACACCCATTTCCGCCGCAAATTCAAGATAGCTGTTATGCGCTTTATCAATCATTTCATCCGCCGAAATATCGGTAGGTCGATAATGTTGGAATGCCGTTGGAAAACTTCCAAATCCCGTGCCAAGCAGGGGGTAATCCGCAATCATGGGCACCACTGCTGCCATGATATCGAGACGCGAGTTCGAGCTCACACCATTGGTTTCGAGTTTATGTGTAATAACTTGGCCAAAATTAATGAAACTCCATGTCAACACCACTACCATCACCACCACGGCGGTGGTCATCATCCATTTCATCATCCGTGATTCCAAATCGGTCTTACGTAGCACCATCAGACAAAAGAATGCCGCTGAAACCAACGAGAAAAGAATCCCAGCGCGACTGCCCGTCATGAATAAACCCGCCAGCGACACCAGCAGCGCGAACAGTAACCCGCCACCTTTTAGAATCACCGTCATCCGTAATTGGTCGATGATGTTGAGGATCATTTTATAAAAGCTTTTGCTCGGCACCTTAAAAAAGCGCACCACCTGCGCCAATGTCACCAACAGCATCATGCCCAAATACGCCGAGGCAGTATTGGGGTTAACAAACCCATGCGCAAACGAATGCTGCGTCGAAACAGGCACGCCATCGCGGGTGGCGCCAAAAAAGGTAATGGTCAGTGCAATGGTTCCACTTATCAGCAAAGCTCTGAAAAACAGCCTGCTACTCGATTCGCACGAGCCGACGAACAGTGCGATAGTGAATACAAAACCAAGCAGCATGAATCTTCCAATTCCTTGGATCCAAGCGCTTTTATCTTGCGCCATCACGGCGCGGGCATCGCCACCCACCGCATTGATTTCATGCCATAACACTGCGCTCGTACCGCTTGCGGGCAGCATCTGCTGCAAAAGAATGACCCCCAAAAAAAATGCCCCCGCAGCAATGCCGATACGTTTCATCGGCGCGCAAACTCTTCGGCCTGAACCGATGGCAAACCATAAAATCGGCAGGTATGCGAGTAATAGGAATGCTACCACCGTATCGACCGCTGCCCCTTTGGCGAGGCATGCTGCAGAAAGCATGACGGCAAACGCCATCGACGCCCCCTCCAGCCGAGTAAACGGCATGGTATCACGCTTAATCGTTGGCGAGGCCATTAGTTATTTATCAGCTTGATAAACAGCACATCACGCAAGATACCGACCAGTTTCGAGACATCGGCAAATGGATGCTGCGAAACATAAATAACGTCGTCATTACGCAACGGCATTTTTTGAGCAAGGAACAAGCCCGTTGGCTCGGTCAGGTCGAAACGATAGACGGTTGGGACTGCTTCCCCCTCTGTCTGATCCTTCAGGTCAACTCCCATATCGACCAACGTATTAAAGCCTTCACGGCGGAAAATAACCACCATGGCTGGCTGCGCCAGTTCACTGTTCAACCCACCCGCTTTGGCAATCGCATCCGCCAGCATGACACTTTCGGCCTCGAAGGCAACGCGGCTGTTGTTCTGGGTTGCGCCAAGAACGTTATAATGCCGCTCGTCCTTCTTCACGGCGATAAGATCATTCGGCTGCACAAAAATATTGTTCTCGCTTTGGGTGAGCAGTGTGCTCAAGCGTGCGGTGGCTGAACGGCTGCCACGTTGCAAGGTAACCAATGTATTGTAATCGTTGCTACGCGGCCCACCCGCCACACTCAACGCATCGAGAATCCGAGTGCCGCCCTGCTCGAGGGTAAAGCGTCCTGGCGAGTTGACATCACCCATCACCGAGAACAGGTTCGAGGTGCGCTTCACCATCGTCACAATCACCTGCGGCTCAATCGCTTTGTTCATCAAGCGTTGCTGGATATCGGACTGCACATCTACCAAACGGCGGCCCTTAGCCTTCACAAATCCGCTATTATTATCCTTGCCCGCATAAGGAACACTGATGCGGCCAGCTTGGTCGACTTCCTGATCGGGCAAGGTAACAAAATTGCCCCCATTATTCGAGCCGCCGGATTGAACGAACAATCCACCACCACCTGCTTCAAAAATGGTCACGCGCACCACATCGCCCACACCCAGCACTGCTTCGGCGGGCGGGGTACGATCCGTGAACGCCCCTTTGAAATAGTTTAAATCCTCAAGCCCTGAAAGGGTGCGCACAATCTTGCGATCGGCATTGACTAAAACAAATGGCAAATCTGCTTCCGCCGCTTCGGCGCCGCTAGTGGGTGCAGTGTATTGGGTTTTCGCTTTGCTGAACGAGCGCCCGCTTGGGCCTCCGCTGGGCATCGAGCCACAACTAGCAAGCAGCGCTGCACTAACCAGCACAGAAAACAACTGGCGGAACTTTGCAGTTCGCACTTTTAAAACCGACCGCCTATGCATTCTGTACGAGCTCATAGTTACGTGTTACATGCTGATGTGTTGGCGCCATGATTAGCACTCTTATTCTAATACCAGTATATAATGCTAGTAGATTGAATGTATACTCAATTTTGCTTGTGGATGACTTGGAACCACGGATTTATTCTTAACAATTATTAGTAATTAGATGTTGGTGGAAATTGCTACTAGGCAGCGGGGTAATACTCGCGGTACCACGCCACAAACGCGCTTATCCCCTCGTACACCGTGGTGCTGGGCTTATACCCTGTGGCACGCTGCAGGCGCGAAACATCGGCGAAAGTGCTCGGAATATCGCCTGCTTGCAGCGGTAATAATTCACGGATGGCCTTTTTGCCGAGCGCCTCTTCCAGCGTTTCAATGTATTCGCTCAAGTTAACGGGCGAACTATTGCCGATATTGAACAGCCGATACGGCGCAAAGCTACTGGCGGGGTTTGGCGCGTTTGCATCCCACGCTGTGTCGGGCGAGGCCACATCGTCGCTCGCGCGGATGACGCCCTCCACAATGTCATCGACATAGGTAAAGTCGCGCGTGTGATTGCCATTATTGAACACCTTGATGGGCAACCCTGCGAGAATATTCTTCGTGAATAAAAATAGCGCCATATCGGGTCGTCCCCAAGGGCCATACACCGTAAAGAACCGCAAACCCGTGGTGGGCAATTTAAACAGATTACTATAGGCGTGCGCCATCAGCTCGTTCGCGCGCTTGCTCGCCGCATACATATGCAACGGGTGGTCGACCCCATGCTCCTCCGAAAACGGCATGGTCGCATTGGCGCCATACACGCTCGAACTCGATGCATAGGTTAGATGTGGCACGTTTTGGTGGCGGCATGCCTCCAGAATATGCATGAACCCGACAAGGTTCGATGAAACATAATCCTCAGGGTGCGTTATGCTGTGCCGCACCCCCGCCTGCGCCGCAAGGTGGATGACGCGGTCGAACTTATGTTCTGCAAAGCAACGGTTCACCGCCTCTTTATCTTCAAGGCTTCCCTGAATGAAGTGGTACTTACCCTTCGCAGCCTCTTTTTCCAGCAACGCCAAGCGCGCATGCTTCAAGTTCACGTCGTAATAACTATTGATGCTATCGAAGCCCACCACTTCGTCGCCACGTTTCAGCAGCGCCCGCGCCACATGAAAGCCAATGAAGCCCGCATTACCTGTCACCAGCACCTTCATGCGCTGCGGCCCTTTTTAGGCTCCGCAATAATGCCCACCTGCAAGCTATAGAAAGGCTGGCTGGTAAACGGCAACCCTTCCACCGCTACAATATCGAAATGCTGCGAAAGCTGGGCAATCAGGTTGCGGTAATCGAACCCCTTATGCTCGTAGCGCTCCACCTGCTCGGCGTTGCCACGCGTCGCCCAATAAATTTCGCGCCATGTGTAGGTTTTCGCATCGCTATGCAAATGCGAGAATAACCGCTTGATGATGTACTTAAACAAAAACGCAGGCCCCACTTCAACAGGAACCGTGATCAACAGGCGCTTCTTCGTCACCCGCGCGAGGAATTCGATATAGCCCTTCAGCACCGCGTCAGGAATGAATTCCAGCGTTTTCATCGCGATGCTATAATCAAACTTGCGTCCTTCATAGGCCGCCAGATCATGCGCCGAGTGCGCCATCACCAACTCCACCCATGGCGCGTTGACATAGCTCATTTGGGCATCGTTGATGCCACCTTCCCAGCCAGCATCGGCACCTACATAGGTGCGGGGCTTAGGAATCATACTTAGGCTTCGGCAATCAAAGCAACCCAGCTCGAACAGGGTATAGCTATCTGGTTGCTCGGTCACATGCTTTTTTAACCAATCAAACCGCATGCGATGCAAGCGGCCACGAATACCGCGGGCGAACGTAATTTGGTTCAGGTTACTCATGCACAGCAGCCTTTGCAGTTCGTGAAGGAACGGTTACATTTCGCATATCTTCTTTAAGTACCACGAGCAAGGTACGAAACATAATTGTCAAGTCAAGCCACAGCGACATATGGCGAATATACCAAATATCAAGCACCAGTTTTTCCTCGGGCGTTAAGGCATCACCCCCATGGATTTGCGCCCAACCTGTCACACCGGGACGCACACTCAGGCGCACTTCGCCGCCTTCGGGCTGGTCATCGGGCAGCAGCGGGCGCGGCCCCACAAACGACATGGTGCCCGCCACAATATGAAAAAGCTGGGGCAATTCATCAAGCCGCAAACGGCGCAGCATTTTTCCAATCGGCGAGGTACGCAAACTATCCCCCGATTTATGGGCAAGGCGGTCTTCATCCAAACGCCGCACGGTGCGACGCATAGTGCGGAATTTGTAGAGGCTGAACGAGCGCCCATACAGCCCGGGGCGCTTTTGCCAAAAAATAAGTGGCAACCCCACATCAAGGGCCACCATCAGCGCGGTGAGCAGCAACAACGGCAAAGCAAGCACCAACAAGGTTAGCCCCATCACCACATCAAACCCACGCTTCACATACGGGTAGATGCCTTTTGGTTTTTCATACAGGGTAGGGTCGATATCCGTCATGTTATGATAAAAATCGGCCTCATTTTTTACCACGCGCTGCTGAAATTGCGGCGCCATATCTTTGGCAAACTGCACCACATGAATCACGCCGCGCTGCTCCAAATCCAATAAGGTATTGCGCTCGGCGTTCGTTAAATCCTCAATCAATTGTGCCAAAATCACGTGGGTGATGTGGATACCATGGACATGGAACTCCTCCAGCAACCGCGGCAAATCCTCTGGCGTTCCAAGAATTTTCCGCTTCTGGAAGAGTCGATGGGTGAGGTGCTTATCGCTATCGAGCACGCCCTCCACCACGACCTGATGCTGCACAATGCGCTTGATGAACTCGAAATAAAGCTCTGCCGTATGCGTTGCGCCAACCACCAGCACATGCTGCTTCAACGCCGAGTGGTGCTTGGGTGAATAACGCTCGGGGCCAAACAAATAGCGCACCAGTAGGCGGTTGCCGCCCATAGCCACCACCGCAAGCGCCCAATGCATCGGCGGCACCGAGCGCGGCATCATATCGAGGCGGCTAATGGTAAAGAGCACCGTATTGCCCACCAACACCACCACCGCCACCGCCAGCATCATACTGGCCAACTCGGGGGATGAGGTGAAACGCCACATGCTAGTATGCGTGTGCATTAAGGGCAGCACACACAGCGCCGTTCCCAGTGTCACTGCC
This sequence comes from Pseudomonadota bacterium, assembly GCA_963205305.1. Classification (GTDB taxonomy): domain Bacteria; phylum Pseudomonadota; class Alphaproteobacteria; order Rickettsiales; family UBA3002; genus QFOX01. Next base: position 52,838 of record CAUJIC010000021.1, read on the forward strand.
ACCAACAGGTAAATATCCTGTGGCTGGCCTTCTTGAATCAAGGGAAACCCATTACGCAAATAGAGCGCCACCAGCAATGCTACGACAATGCAGAAGAGATCATGAACTAAATAAATGTATTTTCTCATGTAGCCCCTAGAAAAGCATTGCCTTACTTTCTAGTAGTTTACACGCATCAACATCAAGGTCTACTGCAAATCGCAACCCGTGGCGGATGCCTAGCGCAGGCTGTAAATATCTTGCCCGCGCCACACGCGCTTCTCTTGAATCGTGAAGTTGGCTTGCTTTAAAATCGCTTCGAACGACGCACGCGAGAGATGGTTCACCCAACCGCTACGCATACGGGTGGTCATACATTCCAGCGCATCGGTCGAGGCATAGGAAACCAAGCAAGCATTACAATTCGCACGCACTAAGTGCATCACGCGCTGCACGTCATGCACATATTCCAGCACGCCCGAGAAAACGATAAAATCCACCTTTTGCTCAAGCGGCGGGAATTCCTTGTTCAGGTCACAAATCAGGGTTTCTGGCGAGCGCACCACAATATCCGATGGCTGATAAACGCAGCCTTGCGGTAAAAATTTGCGTAAATGTTCTTTGCCCGCACCAAATTCGAGCACCGAGGAATTGGGCGTAATCATCCCTGCCATCAACGTGGTGCGTTCGTCCCACTGGTCATCCAAGCTTTCCGCATTCGACCAACGGTACAGCCCCAAACGTTTGGCGTGCTGCCAGCGCGATATCGCATAGCCAATCGGCGAAGCAAAAAAGCTTTTTGCATGCAGCACAGCGGTATTCTTGGGCACGACATACCTCGTTAACATAGCACAATTCCAAATGAGGCGCTGGCACGTTGTTAGTTGACACTACCAGCAGTTCACTATTTGTTATCGCGAGAGTTTATAGTGATTTCGCTTCGCGCGCAATTGCATAATCGTTTTGCACAAGAGAGAATTCATATGAAGATTGCAGTCATTGGTAGCGGCTATGTGGGGCTGGTAACGGGGGCATGCCTTGCCAATTTCGGGCACGAGGTAACATGCATCGATCGAGATGCCGCCAAAATCGCAAGCCTCGCCCAAGGCGCAATCCCTATCTTCGAACCTGATTTGGAAGAAATCGTCGCCCTCAACATGGCGGAAAAACGCCTCAGCTTTTCTACTGACCTCAGAAGCGCTGTCGCAGCAAGCGATGCGGTGTTCATTTGTGTGGGTACCCCACTTGGTGCCACCAGCGGCGCGGCGGATTTAAGCCAAGTGACGGACGCCACCAAAGCCGTGGCCGATGCGGCCGATGGCTTCACTGTACTCATTCTTAAATCCACCGTGCCCGTGGGTACCAACGATGCCATGGCCGAACTCATCGCTACGCACCGCCCCAGCGCCGATATCGCGGTAGCAAGCAACCCCGAGTTCCTACGCGAGGGCGCAGCCATCCACGATTTCAAATACCCCGACCGCGTGGTTATCGGCACCATCGATGCCCGCGCGCGCGCCGTGATGGAAGATATTTATCGCCCCATTTCGCTCAACAATAACTCGATTCTATTCACCAGCCGCCGCACGGCCGAGCTGATTAAATACGCGTCGAACGCCTTCCTTGCGACCAAGATTACCTTCATCAACGAAATTGCCGATTTGTGCGAAAAAGTGGGCGCGGATGTGCAGGAAGTATCGCGCGGCATTGGGCTTGATAAGCGCATTGGCGATAAATTCCTGAACGCTGGCCCTGGTTACGGCGGCTCGTGCTTCCCGAAAGATACCATGGCGGTGGTCAAAACCGCGCAGGATTTTGGCGCACCCCTACGCATTGTCGAAACCGTGCTCGATATCAACGCCAAGCGTAAACGCGCCATGGCCGATAAAATCATCGCTGCCATGGGGGGCGATGTAAAAGGCAAAACCATCGCACTGCTTGGCCTTACCTTCAAACCCTCGACCGACGACATGCGCGACGCGCCCTCCATCGATATCGTCGCGGGCTTGCAAAAAGCGGGCGCTACCATCCGCGCTTACGACCCCGAAGGCATGGAGCAAGCAGCCAAACTAATGCAGCATATCACCTTCGCGAACGATACGTATGATTGCGTGGCCAGTGCCGATGCAGTGGTGCTAATCACCGAGTGGGATGCCTTCCGCGCGCTCGACCTGAAGCGCATTTTTGCTGCGCTGCGTGGCAAGGTGTTTGTCGATTTACGCAATGTCTATCGCCCAAGCGATATGGCCGCGCTCGGCTTCACCTATGTCAGCATTGGCCGCCCCGCCAATTAACTGCCAAAGCGCCCCCAGAACGCACCAAAATCGGCCTCGAATTGCTGTGGCGGCAGGTAAAACCTCGAATCATGCACCTCGGCCACCTGCCCCATCGTCGTGCCGTAATCGAACCCCAGTGCCACCGTAAGGTTGTGGTATTGTCCGTTCAAACTATGCGCCTCACGCACCATCGGCTCAGCAATTTCAAACAGCGAGCAATGTTCAGGGTGGCGGTAAAGTATGTTGATCAGCCCCGCGCCATGAATGCCCACCACATGGCGGGCATGGGCAAAGGTCTCAATCTGTTCAGACAGGCTCAGCAAATCGGCATCGACCGATTCAAACCCTTTGGGCTTCAGTATCTCAAAAATTTCATCACTGTTGCTCATCGTGCGCCTGCGATGTTTCCCGCGCACCAGAAAAATTTTCCGCTGCCCGCGTGGCACGGTAATAGGGTGCGCGGCTTTGGCCTGCTCCACCACATCCAAGAACACTTCGCTATTGGTGGAATTGCCGAATGCGTTCACGAATAGAGCTTCCTCGCAGGCAATGAATTCATCGCCCTGCACCACGATGTTTGCCACCTGCTGGAACATGGGCACATGCGCCAGCAAATAGCGGCCATAGGCCGATTCGGCCACTTTCTTCGCGACCACCAAACTATAGTCACGAAGGTTGATGCCCGCGCGCATCAGCAGCGCCATCTGTGCCATCAGGTCGGTATAAAAATGCGAGTAACCGCCCTCGTTCGCATTCCGCAAACTGATGACCTTACCTAAACGCAACATGGGTGTTTTGCACCAAATGGTTTGATAGCGCGGCACGGGCAAAAACGGCGAAAGCCCTGAGGGAAAAAGCGAGGAGTACAGCGCATTGCCCGCACCCATCGGCCAACCCGTGGTGGGTTCAATCAACACCTCACCCCGCACGCGCACAATCTGCTGAATTTGCTCTGATCGATACCATTGCCGATAGCTCGCGGCAATGCGCGTAGGGATAAATGGGTTTTGTTCCAGCGCCGATTCGGGCACATTCAGCGTGGAGCGCTTTTCGTAGCTCAAGCGCTCTTCATTAGGGTGGCTCGTAAAGCGAAATAGCAACGGGTCGAGTGTGGCGCGCTTGACTTTGTTGCGGTTGCCAAGCCACGCTTGCACTGGTTTTGGCAGCACTTTGCGCGCGAGTTTATAGGGGGATAATGACATGCAATTTCCTGCTGTTTTACGGTGCTTCGACAGGCATCGTTGCGCCAAATAAGGCATAAAGCGCTTGCTTATTCTCCACCTTTGCTGCGGCCTGAACGGCAAGCAAGTTGTTGGGGTGTGCATGCTCCAGCACGGCCAAGTCGGCGCGCGCGACAGTTAATTCTTCCGCTGTCAAAATCGGTAGGAACGTCAACGCAAATTCGAGACGTTTCTTGGCAAGCCAGCCTTCACGTGGAGCGGCCTGCGCTGACATACGGTACGCGGTGAACGATGCTGCCCCAGCTCCTTCGCGAAACACATCCAGCATAGCAAGGTCGAGCCACGCTTTGCCATCGCGCGGGGTGCAGGCCAAGCGCTCTAGCACTGCATGTTGCATATTCTCAAGTGCTGCATCGCCCTGTGCGGCATCGGTTTGCGCCATGGCCGCGTCGGCATGCTGTGCAAGCAATAGCGACATATCGGCTTGAAGTGCAGCATTGCAGGGTGTCCAGCCCATCGCCGTTTCGTAGCCCGAAATGGCACCCTTTAGCATGCTGTGGCTTGGGGCAGTTTCGCCCTTACGAATGGCCTGCAATGTCGGCTGGTTTGCCAAGCGCACCACATGACCAATCAGTGTTTGCGTCGACCACAAGCCAGCGAGAATAGCAGCGGCTAAAAACAACCCTAGACGCTGGCGGCTCATGAGGATTGATGATTATAATAGTAGTAGTAATTGTAGTTGTAATAGCCGTAGCGGCTGGCTTTTTCGGTATCAACCAACGTCAGCAACGAGCCTACGGTTTTCTTGTAAACTTCGGGCGCACGGTGCAAGGCTTTGCTGACCACGCTACGGTCAGTTTTGCCCCAATGCGCGAGCAGGATGAAGCTATCGATCGAGTTCGCAATCACGCGTGCATCCACAATGTTCAGGATGGGTGGTAAATCGATCAGCACCACATCAAAAATCTGCTTCAGGTAATTGATGAGAGCATGCATCTGACCCGAGCCAACAAGGTTCAGGTTCGCAATCGAGGTGTTCGCGCCCTTGGCAGGAATGAAATACAAATTCTCCTGACCTGTCTTGCGACAAATCCCCGCCAAGTCCATCGCAATGGCTTTTTCGTCTTCGTGTCCAATGCGCGTCGCGAGTTCGTAGAAGCCCGTCGTAGCGCCAGGCAGGAACCAGTGCGTCAAGCTTGGGCGGCGGAAATCGCAATCGATGAGAGCAACGCGTGCGCCACTTTTCGCAAGGTGTTTGGCAAGGAAACAGGAGGTGATCGATTTGCCTTCACCAGGGCGCGCCGAAACGAAGGAAATAACCTTCGCCTCATTCGCGTGCATGTTGTCGGTGGTGAACTGCGTCGCCAGTTGCACATTACGCATAATCTCGGTCACCACGCCCGTTTGCTTATCGAGCATCTGGGTGATTTCGCTAAATGCCGCGCTGTTAAAATCACGCGAGGGCAATTCGGTAACACTGAGCTCTTTCGATGACCAACGCTTGCTGAAATGCACCATCTTCTCGCGGTCGAAAGCAATTTTGGGCAGCATGCCAAGGCACGTGTGGTGCGCGGCGGATTCCAGATCCTCCACTTTCCAAATAAATTTCTCGAACTGCTCGCGCAGGAAGGCAAGGCCAACACCCACACCCATCCCCACAAACACCGAGGCCAGAAGAACAAAGCGCTTATTTGGCCAGCTTGGGTAAAGCGGCGGAATCGCATAGCTAATGATGCGCGCGTTCACCGAAGGCAAGGATTGACGCTCAATCTCCTCGTTCGATTTGTCGAGCATTTTGGTATAGAGATTACGCGTCGAATCGGCGCGACGCTGCATATCACGCAGGCCGATCTGGCTACGGCTAGTGACCGCTGTAGTTCCCTTCACCGCATCGAGCTGCTCTTGCATGGTTTTTTCTTTGGATTGCGCAATTTCAAGCTCGTTCTTGTAGCTCTCAGCAATACGACGATACTCTCCCCAAATCAGGTTTTGAATATCCTGCATCTGTTGCAGCAAATTGCGATACATTAAATGTTCGCGGCCTTGCTTGCGAAGAATTTCCGTCGCCATACGCGATAGCTCAATATATTTGCCACGCAAATCGCCAATCACGCGGTTGGCCAGCACGTCGCTCGTCGCGGTTTCGGGGTTGCCGCTTTCAATAATCGCTTGAATGTTGTCGTAGCGTGCCTTTGCTTGCGCCGTATCCGCTCGGGCAATGATAAGGCTACTATTCAATTCGGAAAGCTGTTGGTCGGAGATAAGATTATAATTCTGCGTCTGAACAATATTGTTCTCAACCTTATACGACTCCACCTCGCCTTCGGTCGTCGTCAGTTCTTTTTGCAAACCTTCCAAGCGACTCTTCAACCAAACGCTGGCGCGCTGCGAGGATTCATATTGCGCTTCCAACTCGTTATCAAGGTAGGTCTCGGCAATCATGTTGGCAATTTTTGCAGCGCGTTGTGGGTTGCCCGAAGTAAAGCTGATGGCAATGACATACGTGTTGCGAACACGCTCGACATTGACCCCCGACATAAGATTTGCGAGTCGACGTTGCTGCTCTAGGCTCGTATCAATCGCTTGTTTTGCCGCAGGTGTCACCCCAAAGATGGACTCTTTAAGGCGCATCAACGGGCTTTTGCTTGCCGCCTCGGCCGAATCGTAAAGCCCCGCTTTCTTTGCTACCTTATCCATCAGACGGGTGGATTTAATCACCTCAATCTGGCTATCGATGATAAGGCTTTCCTGAAACGACGTGCTGCCCGCGAGTTGTTGTGGCAGCGCATTGTTTTGGCGCGGATCAATGAGTATCGAAATGGTCGATGTATAACGTGGCGCCGAAAACATGATATACATGAGGCCAAGGATGAGCGCCGTAAGGCCGCAGACTAGAATCAGCTTCCGATGCCGCTGCAACACCGCAATAATGTCGCGGAACGTGGGCAAATCATCGGACTCAAGCCCCGTGGGCTTGTTGAGCGGCGCTTCCTTGATGAGTGCGATATCCATGCGATGAATCCAGCGTGTTGTTTTTATTGTCTTACTACTAGAATTTTATTGGTGTTACTGAAATTGTTAGGCTTGTGGAAACCGATGATTATGGGCTGATAGAAACCACCCCATTACTCGGCCCGTCCGATTTGATTAGTGCAACGATCATGCCATACCGCGTTAGGTTAGCATTTAACTGGCTTTCAAAGCCATCGCTCTCGCGTTCCATCGCCCAAAATCCATCCAGATTAGTCACCACCGAGGGGCCAACCCGTCCTTCGTCATCCGCAAGAGTAGAACCTACAGCGCCACCGCCGCCAGCGTTGTTTGCCGTACGGCGCATGTCCGATTCACGCGACCCAATACTACCACCCGTGGATAACTTGCCGCCACCATGGGGGCCAATCGCCGAAAAAGTGGTTTTTAGCCATTTATTCTCCGATTGCATGACTTTGTATGTGTAGCTGCTCACGATATCCTTAGATTTGCCACTCAACGCGCGAATCGCGCGCACCATACCCGCACCGATAGCCGAAGCCTGCGCGGGTGTGGTGTCTGGCAAAATCGAGAGTACGGCATCCACCGCCGCGGGCTCCTTGGCCAAGGCTTGCGCCACGTAACGTGCGAGTGCAGGGCCAGCCGTTGGAAATTTCGCCAGAAGCGATAACGGCTGCGCTTTAATATCCGTCGCTTGCTCCAGCGGCACGCTCAGCGGAGCGGAAGCAGGTATTTCTTGTGCTATGGAGGAACTTGCCACCAAGGAGACTGCCGAAATCAGCAGCAGTGCCACAGGCCGCAGCAGCAATCGAAAGTGTCTCTCGTTTTGGCTCATCGTAACGCTCCACTTCACCGCTAAACTTCTCACTTAATTGGCCAAACGTCAACCTTTTCGCGCGTGGCGAGCAGGCAGCGACGCTGGTCGCCCTCAATGATTAAACAGGCAAGGCTTTCCGTTGCTGCACTGCTCACATCCAAATTAGCACGGTGGTGCAAAATATCGGGCGCGGTAACAGGCGAATGGCCATGCACAATGTAATGGTCGTGGTAGGCCTCATATTCAAGGAAGGGTTTGCGAATCCACATTAAATGCTCGCGGGTTTGCTTCTCCATCGGGCGGCGCGGGTCGATGCCTGCATGCACAAACAGGTAATCCCCCACTTGGTGCCGCAACTGCAGCCCCCTCAAAAACTCCACATGGGCAATGGGCATCCGCGTTAACAATTCATCGCGCACGGCGGTTAACGCTTCGGGGGTCATCGCAGCAGGGATGCCCATGCCATAGGCAGCAAGCGTGGCATAGCCCCCCATATTCCCCCAAAGGCGCAACTGCTTCGGGTCATCCAAAAAATTCAGCATCGCCTCTTCGTGGTTGCCCATCAGGCAGACGCGGGCATGGTGCAGCGGCGTGGTTTTGTGCAGCATCTCGATGACCATCTGGCTTTGCATGCCACGGTCGACATAATCACCCAGAAACACTTCGACAATCTCGCGGCATGGGTTCGCCGCCACATCCGCCGCAATCCACTCCATCAGCCGCGCCAGCACTTCCCCGCGCCCATGGATGTCGCCCACCGCATACACCCGCACGCCAGCAGGCACGCTGAAAACGCGACTGCCATCCGCCACCGCCTCGGGCGATGTCGTCTCCTTGCCCATCAAACGGCGCAGCCACTGCATTTAGGTTCTCCGGCGGATTAACTGTATAAGTTTCCAACAGATAGCGCCTAACCAACTGCACAGCTAGGGGAAAATTCAGTGCGTAAATCCCCTTGCCCTCCCCGCACATCCGTGGCAACACTGGCCTTGGCTGGCGGCGGGCGGTTTCTTTTGAAAACCCGGCCAGGGCCGAAAGGCAGCAACCGTATCGAATACGAAAGCGGGTCGTCCGCCAGCCACCTAACTTTGCACCCGCCTAGGGCACGCGCATATAAGTGAGCATCCTCCATCGGCTAAGCGAAAGAAAATGGGGAGAGTGAGATGAATAAAATTAGACTTGGAGTTTTTTTAATTACTATATTTAGCGCTTTATCCCCTGTGTGGGCAGATACCCCATGGAGTATTGTGCGTACCACATGCATTCCAGAGTTGGGAATTTTTCATATAGACCAGATTGATGCTTATCTCGCTTCATACAATGGCCCTCCCGATGAGACAAAACGCTTTATAGAAGTTATGAAAGAGCACGGTTATTTTGGAATGCCGATGGGCGGGGAGTTTGATTACACGTGCGAACTACCATTCGGTACATACCGCATTGTTGGTTCTCAGCCTTCATTAAAGGCTACTGACGTTGGCGCCGATCTTCGTGTTACTCTAAGCTTATTCAAGGATGATGAGCCTATACTAAGGAATGTTGCATTCTCCCCGTCTTTTTGGGAGCAAGACCCCAAGAATGAGCGCTATCCGTATTTTACTCAAGTATTAATTAATGGTAGTGACTCCCAAATTGATGGGTATTTGAAAACCAGAAATAAAATCCGTCAAATAGCGTTGGGCGCTTATCAGAATAAACGAAAAATTTATGACCAACCGTTAGTAGCGTGCCTTACGAAGAATGGAATCTTTGACTCGACTAAGGGCACTTCATCAATTTATAAAAAATGCAGCATCAATAATTAATCTCCCCACAATTTCTTCCCCCTCTTAATAACCCGCACGTGCCGCTTGGCTTAATGGCACAACCACTCTAATCTCCCTCCATGTCCAGCATCTATCGCGTCCTCGCCCGTAAATATCGCCCGCAGACTTTTGCCGATCTCATTGGCCAAGAGGTGCTGGTGCGCACGCTCACCAATGCGTTCGCCAGTGGCCGCATTGCGCACGCGTTTGTGCTCACGGGCATTCGCGGCATCGGCAAAACCACCACGGCGCGCATCATCGCACGCGGGCTCAACTGCATCGGCCCCGATGGGTTGGGCGAGCCCACCACCACCCCCTGCGGCGTGTGCCCCAACTGCATCGCGATTGCGGAGGACAGGCATGTCGATGTCATCGAGATGGATGCGGCGAGCAACACCGGCGTCGACAATATGCGCGATTTGATTGACTCGGTGCAATACGCCCCCGTCTCCGCGCGCTACAAAGTGTACATCATCGATGAGGTGCACATGCTGAGTAAGAGCGCGTTCAACGCGATCCTCAAAACGCTGGAGGAACCTCCGCCGCATGTGAAGTTCATTTTCGCCACCACGGAAATCCGCAAAATCCCCGTCACGATTATTTCCCGCTGCCAGAAGTTCGATTTGAAACGCGTGGAGATGGACGAGCTGAGCCAGCACCTTGTCAACATCGCGACCAAAGAAAACATCGCCCTGCCGCCCGAGTGTGCGACCCTCATCGCCGCCGCTGCCGAAGGCTCGGTGCGTGATTCGCTCAGCATCCTCGACCAAGCGATTGCCATGCACACCGATAGCGCGGGCGCGGTGAACATCGCCACCGCCAGCGTGCGCGACATGTTGGGGCTGGCCGATAAAACCCAAAGCTTCACGCTGCTCAAACAACTCTTCGCTGGCAAAACGGATGAAGCGCTCGACGCCGCCCAGCGCCTGCACCACCAAGGTGCCGACCCCGCCGCACTGCTGAGCGATTTGCTCGATATTGTGCATTACCTCACGCGCATTGTGGTTGCACCCGCGCTGCTCAACAACCTGCATTATTCCCCCGCCGAGCAAGCCCTCGCCAAAGAAATGGCGGCTAACCTCAACGTCCCCGCCCTCACCCGCGCATGGCAAATCCTCACCAAAGGTGCGGATGAAATGCGGCATGCCACCCAAGCCAGCGCCACGCTCGAAATGATTCTCGTGCGCCTTGGCTATGCCAGCAATTTGCCCACACCGAACGAGCTGGTGCGCAGCCTGCAAAGCAATCCACCTGCTGCATCGGCACCCGCCGCGCGCGCCAGCGCTGCGCCTGCCGCAACAATCGCTTCCACCGCCGCCGTTGCAAGTTCGCGCGCCGATGCCCACCCCTTCGCGCCCACCAGCACCACGGTGATGAACGCGGGCAACGCCGCCACCGCCACAGCGCTCAAAATCGAGCCCGTCATCCTCGCTGAAGTGCATAGCTTCGCGGACGTAGTGAAACTATTCGAAGAACGCCGCGAGCCTATCCTCGCCACCCACCTCATTAACGACATGCGCCTTGTCGCGTTCGAGGCGGGGCGTATCGAGGTCAAACCCATCGCCCATATGAATGCGGATGTGCCCGCGCGCATCAACCGCCGCTTGGCGGAGTGGACAGGCGATAAATGGAACCTTGTCTTCAACACCAATGCGGAAGGCGAGCCCTCCATCCGCGAGCAGCGCACGCACGCTGCCAAGCAACAGCGCGACTACGCCTTCGCCCACCCCAAAGTGCAAGCGGTGCTCGAAGTATTCCCCGATGCGAAGCTGGTCGATTTTATTCCGAGTAAACACTGAGGGAGAGTGCCATGATTAAACCCAACACGGTTCATCTTCATCGTGTCCTTGCCGCAAAACCCGAGAAAGTGTACCGCGCGTTCATCGAGGCGGATGCACTAACTCGCTGGATAGCGCCCGATGGATTCACCGCCAAAGTGCATCACCTCGATGCCAAAGTGGGCGGCACGTTCAAAATGTCGTTCACCAATTTCACCACGCAGCAAACTTCGTCGTTCGGTGGCGAATACAAGGAACTGGTGCCCCACCAGCGGCTTGTCTACACTGACCGTTTCGATGACCCCAATTTACCAGGCGAAATACTCGTTACCGTGGAGCTAAAACCAGTGCTGGTTGGGACAGATCTCACCATTACTCAGGAGAATATTCCTGCAGTCATCCCCGTTGAAATGTGCTATCTGGGTTGGCAGCAATCGCTCACCTATTTGGCAAAACTGGTTGAGCCCGAAATTAATCACTAAGTAATTGGTGCACACCCCACACTCATATTAGGAAGACTCCCATGAACATCCAAAAAATGATGAAACAAGCACAAGAGATGCAAGCCAAGCTCGGCCAAATGCAAGCCGAGATGGAAGCCACCGAGTTCGAAGGGCAAGCCGCCAGCGGCGCGGTGAAGCTCACCCTCACGGGTAAAGGAAAAATGACTAAAATCGCGCTCGATGCATCACTCATCAAGGCCGATGAAAAAGACATACTCGAAGATCTCATCATCCTCGCGCACAACGATGCAAAGGACAAAGCTGATGCCGCCCTCGCCGATGCTATGGGCAACGTAACGGGTGGGCTGAAATTGCCTGCAGGCATGAAGCTGCCGTTCTAGTAATGACCACCTCCATCGACCGCCTGATTGCTGAAATTGCCAAACTGCCGGGTGTTGGTCCGCGAAGTGCGCGTCGCCTCGCGCTCAATTTATTACGCCAGCGCGAGCAGCGAATTCCATCGCTCATTAGCGCACTCCACACCGCCTTAGAAACCGTAAAAACGTGTAACGTTTGCGGCAGCCTCGATGAATCCGACCCGTGCAAAATCTGCACCGATGACGGCCGCGACAATGGCTCTATCCTCGTAGTCGAGGATGTGGCGGATGTATGGGCGATGGAACGCAGCCGTGCGTTTCGTGGTCGCTACCATGTGCTGGGCGGCACCTTATCGGCCATCGATGGACGCGGGCCCGATGCATTACGCATCGAACCTCTCTTACAACGTGCCTCCTCCTGTAAGGAGGTTATTTTGGCGTTGTCGGCCACCGTCGCAGGCCAAACCACCGCGCATTATGTGGCGGAGCGCTTGGCCGAATCAGGCGTCACCATCACGCGCCTTGCCCAAGGCATCCCCATGGGTGGCGAGTTGGATTACATGGATGACGGAACGCTGGGTGCCGCACTCAGCGCCCGCGTGGCGTATTAAAAAACCGCGAAGGTATTACCCTCGCGGTTTTTCGTTTCCAATTTACTCAAACTCACCAACGGCCAATTATGGCGTTTTGATTTGTGAGATTTTCGTACCCTCGATGCTGAGCGATGCCATCAGCCCTTTTTGGTCGAAGATGAACGCATAGGCATCCTCTTTCAAGGTCGAGGAGCTCAGGTTTTTCGCGACACCCTCGTTCACAAGCACCACCGTTGGGCCAACACCAATTTCCCAACCATGCGATTTGCGGATGTAATCAAGCGCTTTGTCGTTCATCAGGAACACCACATATCCATAGGATTGTGCGCCCGCTTGCCAGCCGAATGAGCCAGTAACAGAATTATAATAGCTGTCGCTTTGGTCGTTCACGCGCAGCACACCTTCACCATACGCACCGCCGAAAATGAGGCCCGCTTTCACAATGCTCGGGAAAACCAATACGGCCTTCGCTTGCTTCGCAGCATCCGCCGCAAGTGGGTTAGCTTTGGTCAGTTTAGCAATCGCCTCCGAAGAATCGCGATCAAGGTCGGCTTTGGTGGCAGTTGCGGCCATGGCCGAGCTTGCGCCAATCGTCAGCGCAATGGCTGCAAGGGCGAGAAAGGTTAGACGAATAGGTTTCATGACATGCTCCAGATAAGTTTACGTGGAGCAGCTGTGCCAGAACCCATGTAAAAATGTCATCGGGGAGATTATCGAATGTTATAAAGAAGCCGTTAAGCCTAGGCCGCATCACCCTTGGCAATGCTGAGCACTTCGGCCACTTCCTCGGCTTCGCCTTGCACCACATCGTCCTCGCGGTGGAGGCTATAGCGCGCCAGCCCCGTGGGGATTTGCTTGTTCTTCGCGGGGCGCACGCCCTTGTTGCTCAGCTTACGCATTTTCGACAGCGCATTGCGAAGCGAACCACCAAATTTATCATATGCCTTCGCGCTGTTGCTGATGCCTTTGATCACATCCTCCGCGTAACCAAACGAGGTGATGAAATCGGCCATCAACTCACTCGTCAGCTCCACAATGGCTTGGTGAGCGTCGATCTGTTTCGCCTCGCGCACCAGCGCCCGCGCGGTGAGGAAAATGCCCGAGAGTGTGACAGGCCCAGCGAGCACAATATCGTGCGTGCGTAGGTAATCCATCAGGTTCGGGTCTTTGTTCATCAGCCGCGTTACCACCTCGTCGTTGGGGATGAACATGACCAGCGTGGTGCGTGTAATGGCCTCGCCATTGCGGTTTTTCAGCTTACGCAAATTCTCCTGATAGGCCTTGCCGCCCAGCTCTTTCGCGTGGTCGCGCATGGTTTTCTGGATGTCGCGGAAGCGCTCGTCGAACTCGGGCGTTCCTTCCGCTTTGAACAGTGCCAAAATATGCTGGCTCGCTTTCGAATCGACAATGATTGCGTGCTGGTGCGGCAGGTAAATAACGCAATCGGGGCGCAAACTGCCCTCGTCGCCCGCAAGGTGCACTTGCAGTTCATAATCAGTGCCCAGAGTAAATCCGTGCTGTTGCAAAATATTGCTCATCACAATTTCGCCCTCGGCACCTGCACCAATGGGGTTTTGCATGGCGCGCACAAGGGTTGCCAGCTGAGTTTTGGAATCGTTCATTTGCCCTTGCACCGCGCCCAGCGTGGTCGCCAATTCCTGCTGCTTGGCCAGCAGCTGCTCGCTCGCGGTTTTGGTGAATTGCTCGAACTGTTTGTGGGTTTCTTCGCGCGCACGCACATGGTCGGCCATCAGCTTGTTGCTCAGCTGATTACCCGTCTCCAGCGCAGCCGCCTTGGCATATTGCTCGAACTGAGTTTTCAGCACCTCAAAATCCTTCAGCCGCTGCTCCATGCCCTCCAGCTTTTGGTTGGCAAGGGCTTCGTTTTTCTGTGCCACATTTAGCTGGCTTTGAAGTGCCTCGCGCTCCGCCAGCGCGGCGGCCAATTGCTCGTCCGTTTCGCCCAATTCGCGCTCTAGCTGCACCATGGTCGCTTCGGCACTCGCGCGTGCCGCCACATCCTCGCGCAGGCGGCTCTCGATGGCGCTTTTTGCTCGCCACGTGATGAACAGCGCCACACACAGCACCGCGGCAACAACCGCTAGCATCGCTACCAGCATCGGCATTTGGGTTGGTTCTAGCATATGTTTGATCCTAACTTAATTAGTTCCGCGTTATCTACCAATCATATGGGGCATGGCTCTTGCTGTCTCCTCGATGGCCTGGTGCATTTTCTTAATCAACTCCTGCCCCGCCCCCATATCCTTACCCGCAATGCCTGCCTGTAAGTGCTTCTGGGCAACGACCGCAATAGAAAGATCGATTAATTCATCCACTCTATTAAAGTCTGCCTTATCCCAACTATCTGGATTTCCAAGCAAACCAAATTTGGTTTGTGCTTTTCTAATAGTAGATTTCGTTACCTCTGGGTCTGCTTTGATGAATGCAGCAATTCGCCTAGCTTCAGTCAAAATGTCGGTTTCAACCCCGCTGACAAACACTCTATCATTAGCGGCCGGCCTATTTTTTAGCCGATTGATTATTTCATCACTCATTGGTCACTGGCTCCATTCCCTTGACTATCCGCGCGAACAATAGCACTCTGCCGCGGTAATTTCACGAGGTTTTCTATGTCGACCCAATCTACCCCCATCGCCGCCGTCATCCTTGCTGCGGGCAAAGGCACGCGCATGAAATCGAGCTTGCCTAAAGTGCTGCACCCTGTGGCCAGCGTGCCCATGGTCGGCCATGTGGTCAAACTCGCGCTGGATGTAGGCGCAGCGCCGATTGCACTGGTGGTAGCCGAGGGTATGGAGAATGTGGTCGCCGTAGGCCGCGAGATTGCGGGCGAGGTCGATGTCGCCATCCAGAAGGAGCAAAACGGCACAGCCCACGCTGTGCTCGCCGCGCGCCCCGTGCTCGGCGAACTGGATGGTATTTTGCTGGTGCTTTACGGCGATACGCCATTACTCACCCAAACCACGTTGGAGCAGATTATCGAAACCATGGACGCTGATAGCAAATGCGCCGTCGCGGTGCTTGGGTTTATTCCTGAGGATGCTGGCGCCTATGGCCGCTTGGTGTTGGCCGATGATGGTACGCTTGAAAAAATTGTCGAAGCGAAGGATGCCACCGAGGACGAGTTGGCGATTGAATTATGCAATTCGGGTGTCATGGCCATCCGCGCCAACGTCGCATGGAAGCTATTGGCGCAGGTGAAGAACGACAACGCGAAAAAGGAATATTACCTGACCGATATCGTCGCCCTCGCGCGTGCGGCGGGCTACACGGCGCTGGCGGTGGAAGGCGATGAAGATGAAGTGCTCGGCATTAATTCGCGCAACGAACTCGCGATTGCCGAAGCTATTTTTCAATACCGCGCACGCCAAAAATTCATGGATGCTGGCGTGACATTGATCGACCCCGACAGTGTCTATTTCGCTGCCGATACGGCTATTGCAAACGATGTGCTGATTGAGCCGAATGTGTTTTTCGGTACGGGCGTTACTGTCGCCTCAGGCGTACATATCAAGGCGTTTTCGCATATCGATGGTGCGACCATTGGCACGAATAGCACCGTTGGCCCCTTCGCACGCCTGCGCCCCAACACCACGCTGGGTGCCGATGTGAAGGTTGGAAACTTCGTCGAGCTGAAAGCCGCGGATGTAAAAGCGGGCGCAAAAATTTCGCACCTCAGTTACATCGGCGATGCAAGTGTGGGCGAAGATGCCAATATCGGCGCGGGCACCATCACCTGCAATTACGATGGCTACCTCAAATACAAAACCACCATCGGCAAAGGCGTGTTTGTTGGCAGCAACTCCGCGCTTGTTGCCCCAGTCACACTGGGTGATGGCGCCATGGTCGGCGCAGGCAGCGTGATTACCGAAGATGTCGCGGGCGATGCCATCGCCCTTACACGCACCGCACAAACCGTAAAAGCTGGCGGCGCGAAAGAATTCCGCACTAAAAAATCTGCCGAGAAATTGGCGAAGAAAAAAGCTTAAGCGGCCACCTGTTGCGTCACCAACGCCAGCGCAGCCTCAACCGCTTGCAGCCGCACCGCTGTGCGGTCACCCGCAAACTGATGCACGCTATGTAGCATCTGAAATCCAGCCCGCGCGCAGGCGATGTGCACTAGCCCCACAGGTTTATTTTCCGTCGCCCCGCTTGGCCCCGCAATACCTGTAATGGCCACCGAAATGTCGGAATTAGCCGCACGCAGCGCACCTTCAGCCATGGCGCGCGCCACTTCCTCGCTCACCGCGCCATGCGTATCGATGAGTGTTTGCGGCACACCCAGCATGCTAATTTTTGCCGCATTGGCATAAGTGGTAAAGCCATGGGTGAATACATCCGAACTGCCAGAAATTTCGGTGAGTAGCGCCGAAACCAAACCACCCGTGCACGATTCCGCCGTGGCGATGGTCAGTTTTTTGGCACGCAATTGCTGCAGCACATTCTCAGCCGATTGCAACAACGCTGCAGCAAAAATACTCACGGCTGGCTCGGCAAATCGCCTGTTAAAAGTGGCGAGAAAATATAGGCCACATACAGCAGCGTGCCCGCAGGAATCGCGGCGAGAATATCATCAAACATCACGCCAAAACCACCCTTGATGCGCCGATCCGCCCAGCTGATTGGCCATGGTTTGAGGATATCGAAAATACGGAACAGCACAAACCCCAGCGCCAAATAAAGCGGCGATGTCGCAAGCTCACTCAGCAATCGCTCGGCGGTGGCGGCATTGCCCGCCATGGTGAGCAGCCAGCCATACCACACCGCGTAGGTGAACCACTGGCCGATGAGTTCGTCGATGACAATCTCGCTCGGGTCGTGCGATGTGTTACGGTCGCGCATGAACTTCGCGGCGTTCACCGTACCCAAAATGGTGAACAGCACTGCGCCCAGCGCCAACCACACATAGCCAAACGGCAGCATGAGGATGGGATAAGCGAGCAGCACCGCCACCGCCGAGCCCAGCGTGCCCGGTGCAATGCGCACCAGCCCCACGCCATACATTGTGCTCAGGCAATGGCGTTTCATGCGGCCTCCATCGGCAAACTAACCGTCGCGATGGCGTGGCAGGCAATGCCCTCCTCGCGCCCCGTGAAGCCGAGTTTTTCCGTCGTTGTCGCCTTCACACTCACATGGCTAAGCGGCAGGTGCAGCATGCTGGCAATGGCCGCGCGCATCGCCTCGCGGTGCGGCGAAATTTTCGGCTGCTCA
>CAUJIC010000022.1 GCA_963205305.1 Pseudomonadota bacterium
ATGGTGATGCTGGTGCCGACATTTAGCTCGCTCTCGATGGTGAAAACACCACCCATGGATTCGACGAATTTTTTGGCGATGGGCAAACCAAGGCCCGTACCTTCATATTTGCGTGAAAGGGCGGAATCTACCTGACCGAAGGGTGTCATGACGCGCGAAATATCTTTGGGGGCAATACCGATACCTGTATCACGTACCTGTATGTTGAGCGCGCCCGTGACCACATCGTGCCATGCGTGGCAGCGCACTTCACCACCCGCAGGGGTAAACTTCACGGAGTTGGACAACAGGTTGAGTAACACCTGCTTGAGTTTCTTAGCATCCGTAACGATAACGAGATGGTGACTTGGCAGATCTTCGATGAGGGTGACTTGGCCAGTTTCCGCACGAGGCATAACCATGCGTAGCGAGTTGCGGACAATTTTGGTGGCATCGGTTTCTGCCCACTCGATTTGCAGTTTGCCTGCCTCGGCCTTCGAGTAATCGAGGATATCGTTAATGAGGCTAAGCAGGTGCTTGCCTGAAGCATTGATGTCATCGATATATTCTTGGTGGATTTTTTCGAGTTTTTCGCGAGCTTCGTTGCGAATAATATCGGAAAAGCCAATGATGGCGTTGAGTGGTGTACGTAATTCGTGGCTGACACTGGCAAGGAATTGCGATTTATCGCGGCTTTGTGCTTCGGCCTGTGCAGCGGCGGCAATCAGCTCCATGTTCACTTCATGCTGTTTGTTAATGACGCTCTCGGCCCGACTGGCTGTGACAAGCAGCACAACAATCAACAGTGAAAAAAGGCCGATGATGCTGCCTAGAAATAGATAAAGACTATTGCCCATCATTGTCGTTTGCGGGGTAATATCCACATACACTTCAGCTAGTGCCTCGGCCTTGGTGGTGCCCGTGCGGCTGATGGGAATAATAGCCTGCAACATGGTACGTTTCCTGTTGGGCTCAGCGCTGTTGATGAGGAGTATGTCCTTATGCAAGCGGATGACACTTTCACCTGCGATGGCCTTTTTCAGGTCGAACAAGGTGATGCGGGTGCTGCCATCGGTCGTGGCGGTTTCGTTGTTTGATTGATAATAGAGTCGCTGCACCTCTGGCGAGAAAATGGTTATTTTGTCTAAGGGGTGTTTCTCTAAAAATCGTTTTGTTTCAGCGGCAAACGAGGGAAGATAGGGCGTGGCAGGGTTGCCGGTTATTTCGGCGGCATAGCGATCCCAGATGGTAGCGGAATAGCTGGAGAGCGTCGCGCTTACTTGCTTTTTGGTGGATTCTGCAATTTCCGTATTTTTGTAACTTTGTGCATAAAAAACAACGAATCCGCCTGCGATAAGCATCAGGACAAAGCTAATTGCGGCCAAATAGCGTAAATGTGTAAACATCCGATTATTCTAGCTATTTGCCAACCAATTACAACCGAAACTAGAGGCGAACGCCCTTGAAAGGGATTAATAATGGCGTAGGTTGCACCCCAAAAAGCGAGGCTTGACAGCCACCAAGTCGCCATCTATAAGGCTCGCTCTTTAAATAATACCCTAGAAGGAGAGTGCTATGAAACGCACCTATCAGCCAAGCAAAATTGTTCGCGCTCGTCGCCATGGTTTCCGTGCGCGCATGGCAACCGTCGGTGGCCGCAAGGTTCTTGCCGCACGCCGCGCTAAAGGCCGCAAAGTTCTCAGCGCTTAAGCGCTGAGTTTTCCAGCACTTCGTGCCTGATGAGGGTCTTAACCCTCAAACTCCCGCCGCTATGCGGGTCATGCCTTGCATGACCTAGGCTTACTTAGGCTATTCATTTTTTTCGTATGTGCTAGTGGATAGGCATGACCATTGCCATTACAACCCTAAAAAACCGTGCGGATTTTCTTCGGCTTCGAAATGGCCGCAAATTCACCACACCGTATTTTATTTTGCGCGCGGCACCTTCAGATGTTTCGGGGCAGGTGGGTGCGCGAGTGGGCTACACCGTGACCACTAAATGCGGCAATGCGGTGCTGCGTAATCGCACCAAGCGGCGCTTGCGGGCGCTGGTTGCCGAGATTTTCCCTGAAAGTGCTAAAGCAGGACACGATTATATACTGATTGCGCTCGATAAGGCTAAACCCAATGCCGCCGAGGCAGTGTATGATGATTTACGCGCCGCCATGAACCGCGCCATTGCAGGCGTTCATAAGTGATGCGCTCCTTCGTGAAAATGCTGATGCTGGGGCTGATTAAGTTCTATCAGTACGTGATTTCGCCCCTCACACCTGCCAGTTGCCGCTATAACCCCACCTGCTCGCATTACGCGGCGGAGGCGATTGCGCGACATGGTGCTTGCAAGGGGGGGTGGCTTGCCATAAAACGCGTTGCCCGATGCCACCCGTGGGGTGGAAGCGGCGAAGATCCTGTACCGTGACGCGCCATAAAATGACGCTCGTGCGGTGAATGTTAAATTTTAAGTTAGTGTGCAATCCATGACGTCTCCTGTTGGCCAAGGCCCTGAAACCAAGAACCTACTGTTCGCTATTATCGCCGCGACCTCGATTATGTTCGGCTGGCAGTATTTTTATGAGCGCCCACGCATGGAAGCGCTGCAAGCACAGCAAAAATTAGAACAAGCGAAGAAACTGGATGCAGCTCCTGTCGCGCCCAAGGCAGTGACGACGGATAGCGGGCACGACGCAACAGAAGGCGCACCACGTATTCGCATCAGCACCCCATCGTTGCATGGTTCGATCAGCCTAGTGGGTGCGCGGTTTGACGATTTGACGCTGGCGCAATACCACCAGCAGCTCGATAAAAAATCGCCCGAAGTGAAGCTGCTTACCCGCGCAACAGCGGCGGACGCCTATTTCGTAGAAGTGGGTATGTTGGCCGGTGATGGCGTGGCGACACCTACGGCCACCACGCGCTGGCAATCGAGCAGCAGCGAGCTGACACCAGAAAAACCCATCACCCTGACATGGAACAATGGTGCAGGGCTAACCTTCACCCGCAAAATTGCCGTGGACGAACATTTTATGTTCACCATTACCGACAGCGTGAAAAACAATGCGAGCGCGGTGGTAAAACTGTATCCCTATGGTCTCGTCAGTCGCAACTATGCAGATATCAGCAAGCACACGATGATGATGCATGAAGGCCCTATCGGGGTGATGGACGAAGTGCTGCATGATATCACCTATGCAAGCTTGCAGGATGACGGCCCACAGAAATTTGAGGCGACCAAAGGCTGGCTGGGTATTACCGATCAATATTGGTTGGCGGCGGTGATTCCCGAAAGTGGGATGGTATTCGATGCACATTATAAACAATTCAAGCGCGGCGAGATTGACGCCTATCAATCCGATATGCGCGGCGCGCCCATGGATGTGCCCGTAGGCAAAGAGGTGACCAGCACGATGCGTGTGTTCACGGGCGCAAAAGTAGTGGCGCAGCTTGATGCCTACCGCAATGCTTATACTATTCCGCTGTTCGACCGCGCGGTGGATTTTGGTACGCTCTATTTCCTCGCTCGCCCTATTTTCGAATTGCTCAGCTATTTTCAGGGTTTGGTTGGTAATTTCGGGATTGCGATTTTGCTGCTGACGGTGGTCATCAAGCTGCTGCTGTTCCCATTGGCCAATAAATCGATGACGGCCATGGCACGGATGAAGCAGTTGACGCCAAAAATGACGGAACTGCGTGAGCGCTATAAAGACGATAAAATGAAAATGAACCAAGAAATCATGGCGCTCTACAAACGCGAGAAGGTGAACCCTGCCGCAGGATGTTTGCCGATTCTGATTCAGATTCCCGTGTTCTTTGCGCTGTATCGCGTGTTGTTCGTCACCATCGAGATGCGCCACGCGCCGTTCTTTGGGTGGATACACGATCTCTCGGCGATTGACCCGACCAACATCTTCACCCTGTTTGGCATGATTCCGTGGACACCACCAGGTATCCTCCATCTGGGCGTTTGGCCGATTGTCATGTGTATCACCATGGTGATACAGCAACGGTTGAATCCCAAACCCGCCGACCCCATCCAAGCGGCCATGATGAACTACATGCCGTATATTTTCTTGTTCATGTTCGCGAGTTTCCCTGCGGGTCTTGTTATCTATTGGGCGTGGAACAATACGCTGACGATTCTGCAGCAGCTTTACATCAACACGCACCTCGAGAAAAAAGGGCTGATGGATAAGAAAGAAAGTAAGAAAAAGAAATGACGGGAGAACCCCTCACGCGCGCGCTGTTTGCGAAACCCATCCGTTTTGTGGCAGGGGTGGCGACGATGGAGCAATTTCCCGAGCTTAACTTGCCCGAAGTGGCTTTCATTGGCCGCAGCAATGTCGGCAAATCAAGCTTGCTGAATGCGCTGGTGGGGCAAAACCACCTTGCGCGTACATCGGGCACACCAGGTGCAACGCGACAACTTAATTTCTTCAACCTCAACGAGGTGCTGCACCTCGTTGATGTTCCTGGTTATGGCTATGCCAAGGCTGCCAAAAAGGACGTGAAGCAGTGGCAAAATCTACTGTTCGATTACTTGCGTGGACGTCGTCAGCTGGCGCGTGCATTCGTGTTAGTCGATGGTCGCCATGGGGTGAAGGACGCGGATGACGACATGTTGCAGCGGCTCGATGATGCAGCGGTGTCGTACCAGTTCGTGTTGACCAAGGCCGATAAGGCGGATGATATTGAAGCCGTGCAGGAGCGCGTACGTGCCGTAGCGCGCAAACACCCTGCAGCCCACCCCGATTTGGTAACCACGAGCGCCCACGACAAACAGGGGATTGACGCCCTGCAGGATGCTGTTATTGAGGCATTGGAAGGGAAGCTATAGCCCATGCAAATTAAGACCATTAAAACGAAAGAATTATTGCTGCGTACCGCCAAAACGGTCAGCGAGGCGCTCCCCTATATCCAGCGCTTCGCGGGGCAAACCTTTGTCATCAAATACGGCGGCAACGCGATGGGCGACGAGCGCACCGCAGAAACCTTCGCGCGCGATATTGTGATGCTTAAAACCATCGGCATCAACCCTGTGGTGGTACATGGCGGTGGCCCACAAATTGGCGCGATGTTAGAGCGCCTCAAAATCCATTCCGAATTTGTCGATGGCTTGCGCGTGACCGACCAAGCGGCGGTCGAGATTGTGGAGATGGTGCTCTCGGGCTCCATCAACAAACAAATTGTCACCGCCATCAACCAAATGGGCGGCACGGCGATTGGTATTTCGGGTAAGGACGGCAACCTGATTGAAGCGCAGCAATTGCGCCGCACCAAGAAAGACCCCGATAGCAATATCGAGCGTGTGCTCGATTTGGGCTATGTGGGCGAGCCAACCAAAATCAACCCTGAGGCGATTCAAAATATTGTGGCCAGCGGCATGATCCCCGTGATTGCGCCCATTGGCATGGGCCCCAATGGCGAGACGTATAACATCAACGCCGACACGGCAGCAGGCGCCATCGCCAGCGCACTTAAGGCGCATAAGCTGATGATGCTGACCGATGTGGCGGGCATCCTCACCAAGGATAAACAACTCATCAGCGAAATTGATGCGGTGGAAATTGATGCGCTGCTAGCCGATGGCACCATCACGGGTGGTATGATTCCGAAAGTGGAAACCTGCGTGAATGCCCTGCGCGATGGCGTGAAGCAAGCCCACATCCTCGATGGCCGTATTCCGCATGTGTTATTGATTGAGGTATTCACCGCAGGTGGTGCGAGCACGATGATCAAGGCTTAGGCGAGATGCCTAAACTCCGCCACCAGCGCGGCATAGAGCTCGCGTTTGAAGGGCACAATCACCTCGGGTAGTTCGTGCATTTTTATCCATTTCCATTCCGAAAATTCGGGGTGCTCGTGCGCGGTGATATCGATGAGGGAATCATCGCCATCAAGCCGTAGCACAAACCATTTTTGTTGCTGGCCGCGATACTGGCCTTTCCAGATGATGGGGATTAAATCGTCGGGTAAATCGTAGCGGTGCCACTCCTTCGACTCGGCGAGGATGGTGACGTTATCGGCGGGGACTCCTGTTTCCTCGGTCAATTCGCGCAACGCCGCTGCCCGCGGCGGCTCGCCCGCATCAATCCCGCCTTGGGGCATTTGCCATGCCTCGGCCAGTGTATCAAGGCGCTTGGCGACGAATACGTCGCCTTTTGTGTTCAGCAGCATGATGCCAACGCCATCGCGGTAGGGCAGGTGGTTATAGAGACTCATCAGTGGCCATCGCTGGATTTTTCGCCGCTTGCGGGTTTGAGGTATTTATCCTGTGGCAATGGCTTTTGCTTTTTCTCAGGCGGTTTTTCTTTTTTCTTTTCTTTCTTCGGTGGCGCGCCATGGCCGCCGTCAGCAGCAGCTTCCTCCGCCTTCGGTGCTGGCGCTTCCTTGGCTACAAACGCTGCCGAAAGTGGTGCAAGTACGAGATCCTCGCTCATTGGGTTAGCTTTCAGCCATTCGGCGAGCAGTTGGAGGCTTTGCGGCCGTGCAGAAAGAACCACCACGTAGCTGCCCTTCTCTTTGGCGGAGGCAATAACGCCTGCCAGCTTGCTGCGGATTTGCGCCTCGTTGGGGGCGGGGTCGAGTACCAAATCGGCACGGCGCATAAGTTCGAGTATGCCTTGGTTGGTGGTCATTTGGCTGAGTGTGTGGGTGGGGTGCGACGAGAGCAACAGCAGCCCACGCTTGCTTATTTCGCCCAGCACCGGTGCGATGGAATCGGCCGAGGTGCCGATGGCTTCGTTGGGTGCGGTGACAAGGCCTACGCTGCCATCAATCGCGGCGAGGATTTCATGCGTGCGGCGCAGCGCTTCCTCGGGTGGCATTTTGCTGATGATGCCCATGGGGCCCGGGTCATCGGCGGGGTAGCGGTCGTTCATGGCAGGCAGCATCGTCCACACCTCGTGGCCTGCCGCGCGTAGATGCTCGCTGTAGTTACTGGTTTTGCGGCTGTAGGGCGAATAGGCGACGGTAATTTCGGGTGGAAGCGCCATGACAAGGCCAATGGATTGGGCATCGAGCCCCGCATCCATGATGACGAAAGTTAGCTCAGCTTGGTCTTCTTTGCGGGCGAAGGGACGCGCATAGAGTTTGGATGGGATGATGTTGTTCTCGCCGCGTTTAGGTAGCGTGAGGCCGTGGACGGTTTCGGTAACCTCGCGCGCAGGGGCGGGCACAAGGCTCTCTTTGCTGTGGGCGGGTGTGGTGATGGGTGCCGTAATGGGGTTAGTGCGTAAGGCGGGTGCCCCTGCAAGTTCAGGTTCAGGCGCAGCTGGCGGTGTAGCAGGTGCAGCTGCTTCAGCAGCGGGGGCTGTAGTTTCTGCGTGTTCGGCAGTAGGTTCAGCTGGTGTAGGTGCTGCATCGGTCGCAGGGGGTTCGGCGGATGCTTCGCTCGCAGTCGGTGTGGTTGGACCCGTGGTGGGTGATGCGGTAGCGCCATCGGTAACAGCAGGTGTTTCAGGCGTGGGCGCGACCATAGGATCCGCCGCTGCAGCGGCTGGCTTGGGGGCTTCTGGTTCGCCAACGTCGAATTTAGATTCATCGGCCGCAGTAGGGGCGCTTCCCAACATGACCTCGCCTGTTACAGCATTGATAACAAAACGCTGGCGCGCTTCGTTCGCACGTATGGATTCCTGCTCGGAAAGTCCCATGAAATCGACCAATGTCGTTGTCAGTCCTAGCGCGAGTAGGCCAGCAATCGTTGCCCATAGAGCAAAACCACTCACATACGGTAGGCTCAGTTTACGACCGCCCGCCATGCGCTACCTCATTTTTTGGCAGCAGGGGTGGCCGCAGCTGGTGCTGGAGTAGCATCGCCATTGTTTTGATAGATCGACACTGCACGAATCAAATCCAGTGCGCGGCTGAGTTGATAATCCGCGCCAGCATCTTTATCTTTTTTGCTGTCCTTCTTATCATCTTTGCCAGCATCCTTTTTGCTGTCTTTTTTGTTGTCATTCGCAGCAGGAAGCGTTGAGCCATCCTCTTTGCTTTGGTCATTGTTCAAATGGCCTGGCAAATTTTGCTCCGAGAAATTGACAGAAGGTTTGATAGTTTCCACCTTCGCTTGCTCGACCACAATATCGGGTGCGATGCCTTTTGCTTGAATCGACACGCCCGATGGGGTGTAGTAGCGCGCGGTGGTGAGGCGGATGGCACCATGATCCTCAATCGGAATCACGGTTTGCACAGAGCCTTTACCGAAGGATTTAATACCAAGCACCACGCTGCGTTTGTGATCCTTGAGTGCACCCGCTACAATCTCCGAGGCGGAGGCAGAACCCTCGTTAATCAGCACCACCATGGGCAGGCCATTGGCGATATCGCCTTTTTTGGCGCTGTAGCGGCGCGAATCTTCGGGCTTGCGTGAGCGCGTGGAAACAATTTCGCCGTGATCGAGGAAGGCATCCGAGACTTCGACCGCTTGGTCGAGTAGGCCACCAGGGTTGTTACGCAAATCGAGCACCACGCCTTTGAGTTTTGCGCCGATGTTCTTTTTCTCTTTATCGAACGCCGCTTTCATGTTGTCGGCGGTGGCTTCCGAGAAGGAGGTGATGCGAAGGTAGATCACGTCATCCTCGCTGCGGCTGCGCACGGATTGAATTTTGATGAGGTCGCGCTTGATGGTTAGTGGCAGCGGCTCTTTCGCGCCTTCACGCAAAATGGTGAGCTTAACCGTGGTGCCCACAGGCCCACGCATTTTATCGACGGCATCCTGCAACGTCAGCCCCATGACGGCTACGCCATCAATCTCGCTCACGAAATCGCCTGGTTTGACGCCTGCCTTGGCCGCGGGGGTGTCATCAATCGGGGAAACCACTTTGACGAGACCATTTTCCATCGTCACTTCGATACCAAGGCCGCCAAACTCGCCCTTGGTCTGGATTTTCATGTCGCCGAAGCTTTTTTCATTCATGTAGCTCGAGTGCGGGTCGAGCGAGGTGAGCATGCCATTCAAGGCCGATTCAATCAGTTTATCATCCGCCGTGGGTTCGACATAATCGCTACGCACGCGATCAAATACTTCGCCAAACAAGTTGAGTAACTCGTAGGTTGAGCTGCTATTTGCTTTGGCAGCGGCAGCGGCAGCAGGTGCGGCTGCGTGGGCAAGTGAGGTGGAAAGGAGGAGGGCAACAACAAAGCGAGTGGCGTGGCGCATGAATCATCCGTGCGAAAGTGTTTTTAAGCGCTTTGATCAAAGCGGTTAGTTGCCAGCAACATTAGCGAACCAGTTGGCAGGGTCAATAGGCTTGGCACTGCTATCGCGTAATTCCACATAGGCCTCGCCATTGCCGCCGTTTGGCATGGTGCCAATGGGCTCGCCCCTGATGGCGGCTTGGTTGAGGCTGGTATTGACTTTTCCCAGCCCCGCAATGAGCGAAATAAAGCCATTATTATGTTTGATAAGCACCATGTTTCCGTAATCGCGGAAGGGACCGGTGAACACCACTTCCCCATCATACGGGGCAACGACCGTAGCGCCCGCGCGGGCTTTGAACACCATGCCACGATAGGTGCCATTGTCGTTTTGCTTTTCGCCAAAGCGGTGGATAACTTCGCCCGATACGGGGGTACGCGCACTACCTTTCTTGCCATCGAAGTTGCGTAACTTGGCGGTTTGCTTGAGCGCTGTCTTGTCTTTAACCTTTTCTCTACGGTTTTCGTCGAGCTTGCTGATAAGCTCCTGAAGCGAGGCCGATTCGCGGCTGAGCTCGGCCACCTTCGCCGTTTGGCGTACTTGATCGGCACTCAGGCGCGCTTGCAGTTTTTGCCGCGCGTTAAGTTCGCGTTCCAGCTTTTTCTGTTCTTCGGCCAGTTTTGCTTTCTCGGCCTTGGTGCGGGCATCGCGCGTTTTTGCCGTGGCTTGCAGCGTCTTCATTTGCGCCATATCTGACCTGAGGCGCGTGGCTTTGGCCGCCACGGCGGCGTTGGTTTTTTCAAGCACACTCGCGGTGCGAAGCATGGTTTGCGTATCCTCGGTCGAGGAAAATAGGGCAGTGGTTGGCATGTTCCGCATCCGCAGCAAACTGACGACGGTGGCGGTATAATCATCTTTGCGTAGGTCGAACTCTCGGCGCTTCTCAGCATATTCCGCGTTCACTTTGGCCAGTGCATCTTCCTCGGTATCGACACGGCGCTCGGTTTTTTGCAGTTGCTCGGCAAGACTGGCCGCGCGTTCGCGCATCGCACCCATCTCGCGCTCAGTTTCATCTAGTTGCTTTTTTAGGGCAGCTTGCGCCTGTTTGCTTTTGGCGAGATTTTCGAGGGTAGTATCCAGCTTTTGTTGCGGTGCTTGTGCGTGGGCACTGCCCATCACTAAGGCCACTACAATGCTGAGGCTAAGCGCGCGCATGGGCAAGCAAATTGCGGCCAGTCATTTCTGGCGGCGGCGTGAGGTTAAGCATGGCACACAGCGTAGGCGCAATATCGGCAAGGATGCCATGACCTAAATTCTTTGGCGTATTTTTGTAGGCATCACCGACAATGATACAGGGCACATAATTCAGCGTGTGCGCGGTATGCGCTTGGCCCGAATCATCATCATGCAGGCATTCGGCATTGCCGTGGTCGGCGGTGATGAGCATGGCGCCGCCTGCCCTTTGAATCGCATCGGCAAGGCGGCCTAGCGATGCATCAACCGCCTCGACCGCTTTCATGGCCGCTGCCAAATCACCCGAATGGCCGACCATATCGGTGTTCGCGTAGTTCACCACAATCAAATCATACTTGCCGCTGCCAATCGCTTCGACGAGTTTATACGTCACTTCGGGCGCCGACATTTCGGGCTGCAAATCATACGTTGCCACTTTGGGAGAGGGGATAAGAATTCTGTCCTCGCCCGCGAATGGCTCCTCGCGTCCACCATTGAAGAAGAAGGTGACGTGGGCGTATTTTTCGGTTTCCGCGATACGTAGTTGCTTCATGCCGCCATTGGCCACCAGCTCGCCCAAATTATTGACGAGCGTTTGCGCGGGGAACATGGCGGGGATGAATGGGTTCAGTTTCTCGCTATATTCCACCACGCCGAGGGTTGCTGCAAACTGCGCGATGTGTTTGCGCTCGAATTCGTTGAAGTTGGGGTCGATGAGCGCATGCAGAATTTCGCGCGCGCGGTCGGCGCGGAAATTCGCCATGAGAATGCCGTCACCATCCTTCATGCCTTCATAGCGGTTGATGATGGTGGGCAACACGAACTCATCCGACTTATCGGCATTGTAGGACATTTCAATCGCGCCGTTGGCTGTGGGCGCTTTATTGCCGCGCGCCTCGGCCAAGGCGGCATAGGCCAAGTCCACGCGATCCCAACGTTTGTCGCGATCCATGGCGTAATAACGGCCACTGACAGTGGCGATGGAGACTAGTTTTTGTGCAGCAATCGCTGCCTCGAATTGTGCTACATAACCGAGCGCACTTTTGGGTGATGTATCGCGCCCATCGAGGAATGCATGTACGGCAACGGGCACGCCGCTTGCGGCCACCACATTGGCCAGTGCTGCCATGTGGGCAAGGTGCGCGTGCACGCCACCATCGGAAAGTAGGCCAAGTAAATGGCACGTGCCGCCAGACTTTTTCAGTGCCGCAATGTAGTTCAAAAGCGCAGCATTTTTGGCAAGCGATCCATCGGCAATTGCCGCATCGATGCGTGGTAGTTCCTGCATCACCACGCGGCCCGCGCCGATATTCATGTGTCCCACTTCGGAATTGCCCATTTGCCCAGTGGGCAAGCCCACATCGAGCTCGGACGCGCTAAGGGTGCCAAACGGATAGTTGGCGCGAAGTGCATCGAAATTTGGAGTGTTCGCCTGTGCAATGGCATTGTGCTCGCGGCTATCGCTTTCGCCCCAGCCATCGAGGATGCACAACATAACAGGTTTTGGTTTGCTCATGGGGTGGTTTTAGCAGTGACGGCGCCACATGCAATAGATTCTAATGCCCCACATGATAGGGATGGCCAATGGTGATGGTATAGGCGCGGTAGATTTGCTCCATCAACATAGCGCGCAGCAGCTGGTGCGGCCATGTGGCGGCACCAAAGGCGATGGTGGTGTGGGCGGCCTTGATCAGTGCGGGGTCGAGGCCATCTTGTCCGCCAATCGCAAACACGGCGTGTTTAACAGCATCGCGCTGCGCGTTTTTGAAGAGGGTGGCGAAGGCATCGCTAGTTAGCGATTTGCCTGTGGAATCCATAACGAATAAGCGCGATTGCGGGGTGAGGAGTTTTTGGAACCCTTCTGCTTCGCGCGCACGGCGTGCATCTGCCGTCATGTTGCTCGGCGCATCGGGGATTTCTTTGATGGTGATGTCCCACCGTGTTTGCTTTAGGTAATGGGCAATCAGCTCCGCTTCGGGCTTGTGCTTGGCGCGGCCAACGGCGGCGATGGTAATCTGCACGGCCTAGTAATTCACCATGGGCATCGCCCACATTTTTTCGATGTTATAAAACTGGCGCACTTCGGGGCGGAAGATGTGGACGACAATATCGCCCGCATCGATCAGCACCCAATCACCCGATTCCTTGCCCTCGACGGACAGTGGCGGGGTGCCTTGCTTTTTGAGCATATCGGCGACGTAGTCGGCAAGCGCGCTGACATGGCGTGGCGCGCGGCCCGATGCCACAATCATGAAATCGGCGAAGCTGCATTTATCGCGCAGGTTGAGGGTGGTAATTTCCTCGGCCTTGTTAGTATCCAAAATGGTGGCAATTTTTTTGCACAGCGCATCGGTGGCCAGTTGGGCGGGCGAGAGTTTTTTAGCAGGTGCGGCGGCTTTTTTAGCGGCCGATGTTTCGATTTTGGCGCGGGCTTTGACTGCCGCGTTTTTTTTCATGGCTTTGGCGGGGGTAGTTTTTGCTGGCGATTTCTTCACCGATTTAACGGCGGCTTTCGCTTTCACGGGTGCTTTTTTAGCAGGAGTTTTTTTGGTAACGGCCTTGGCGACAGCAGATTTTTTTGCAGGTTTTTTCGCGGGGGCAGGTTTTTTAGCAGTGGTGCGCGGTGGAATGGCCGTTACTCCTCAAGTGGTTTTTCGTCGTCTGACTTTAGAAAGATACGCGGCTGCAAATAGCACGTTGCTGCGCATTCCGTTGCGCATGTACTTGATGTACATTTGCGCTACGGTTCTCGAAACGCACTATTTTCGCGTGCGTATCTTTCTAAATTCAAACGACTTTATCCCGCGCATTATGGCGTAAAAAAGCATTTCTTCCAAGCGTTTTTCGTAAATGGGTAGCGCTTAAGGGGTGGCGGGGGATGGTGAGATAACACCATTGCGGCGCTGCACACTCGGCCAAACGCGCCGCCTTAGCGGATTGCAGCCGATGTGTGGCATAGGCTGTTGCAAAACGCGCATGCAGTGCGCGGATGCCAAAGGGTGCGCGATCGAGGATGGCAATGGGAAGGCGGCGGGCAATTTCGCGCCAGTTTTTCCAGCGGTGAAAGCCCGCCAAATTATCCGCGCCCATGAGCCATACGAAAGCACAATCGCGGCGGTGGCTTTGCAAAAAGCGGATGCTATCGATGGTGTAATGCAGTTGATGCTGCGCCTCGACATCGAGCACGCGGATGCGCGGGTGGTTGGCTAGGCCGCGCGCGAACGAAAGCCGCAGCGCATAATCGGCCAAATCATCCGCTTTTTTGAGTGGGTTTTTCGGCGAGACCAGCCACCAGATTTCATCGAGCTGCAAACGCTTCAAGGCCTCGAGCGAAATGTGTAAGTGCCCCGCATGGGCTGGGTTAAACGAGCCGCCGAGTAGGCCTATGGTTCGCTTACCCCGCACGCACCGCCCCGTTTGGCTTGGTGGTGGTGACGCGGTATTTATACGTGGTCAGCTCGGGCGCACCAACGGGCCCGCGTGCGTGCAGGCGGCCTGTGGCGATGCCAATCTCGGCACCGAACCCAAACTCACCACCATCGGCAAATTGCGTGCTAGCGTTGGTGAGCACAATGGCACTATCGACCTCGGCCATGAAACGTTCAGCCTCGGCTGCATCGGTGGTGATGATGGCATCCGTATGGTGCGAGCCAAACTGATTGATATGGGCAATGGCTTCGCCCACGCCATCGACAGTTTTCACCGCGAGGATGGGCGCGAGAAATTCCGTTACCCAATCTTCCTCGGTAGCGGCGATGATGTGATTATCAAGCGCGCGGACGTGTTCGTCGCCGCGCAGTTCGCACCCTGCGGCAAGCAAATCCGCGATGAGGGCAGGGGCGATCGATTTCATCACTGCCTTGTCGATGAGCAAGGT
>CAUJIC010000023.1 GCA_963205305.1 Pseudomonadota bacterium
TCTAGCCTCGATTATTTGGGCGATGTAGACTGGGAGCAGCACCCAAGTGTCAAAGAATGGTATGCCCTCATTAAATGCCGCCCTGCCTTCCGCGATTTGCTGGGCGATTCCGTGCAGGGTTTCAAGGCCCCCAGCCATTACGCTGACCCCGATTTTTAAGAGTCCACGCCATAATATACACTAGGTTCATGATTTATTAAGGTTTTTGCATTATACTAGCCTAAACAATTAGGTTTATTATGAAAAAAACTTGGGCAGAAAGTCATGTCGCTTCGGATACCAGAGGGAGAGATTTATCCTTTGGTGCTCTTTTGCCGAACCTACAAGCTAGCGACGGTACAAGTATTGCACTCATTCGCCGAGGCACTACTGAAGTGTGGGCCTCGCTTAGCGACTTACTTCTGGAAATAAAAAAAACTTATCCTGAAGCCGAGTTAATTAAATACAATACGCACCAAAATGGCACTTCCGTTGAGCACGATGCTATAAAATTTTCAGAGCCAAGCGCATCCAAATTCGCAGGCGACTTTATTGCCTGGATGGATAAGAATCGTAAGCCAGCACAAATCTGCTAGCCACAGCTTGCCCCAACCCCGTATCGCTACTATATAGCGCGCAACAACGGAGTTATTTATGCCCCAAGTCACCATCTACACCACCACCTACTGCCCCTATTGCGTCCGCGCGAAGGATTTGCTGAAGCGCAAAGGTGCGGCCTATACCGAAATCAGTGCCGAGGATGACGATGTGCGTGCCGCGATGATTGTAAAAGCTGGTGGCCAGCGCACCGTGCCACAAATCTTCATTGGTGAAACCCATGTCGGTGGCTGCGACGATCTCTACGCGCTCGATAAGGCCGGCAAGCTGGATGCGCTACTCGCGGCCTAGCCGTAGCTTTTCACACACAGCGTCGCAACTCACACACACCTAAATGTGGCATCCATGTCGCAGTGGGCCGTGGAATCATTACTGTGCTTAAATAATCCACCATTTCTTTTGTTTTTCAGCCTTGCGCCTCTAACACTTCAAGTAATCAATGAAGTAATGGATGGCTGAATGTTCTGGTTATACTTCACGGGCGATACAACGAATACGCAGGATGACGTTACCGCATCCGCCACCCAGTCGCGCCAGTTTCCACCACCGCAGCTTGTCACTGTTGTCTTCCGCGAACCACCCGAGAACACTATCCAAGCCGAACGCCCGCGCCGCGCCGCGAAACGCCAAGTCGATTATGTTGTTAAAAGCGACGAAATACCAACGCCCGAGGCGGCACCACACAACACCTACCTCCAGCGCCTTAGTGTCGATGGCGAACATGCCTTCGGCGTGTGGGACGAGGATGCAGGCTTCAGCCTCTTCTCCGCAAATTTTGAACGTGTGACGGGTTTATCAAGCGGCGAATGCGCGGGGCACGAGTGGATTCATATGATTCACCACACCCAGCAATATGCGGTGAACGAAGCCATGCTCAATGCGCTTGAGGGAATCGATGGAAGCTGCCTTGTCCAAGCCCGCCGCCTGAAGGAAGATGCCGAGGAGCGCTGGTTGATGCTCGATATTAAAGCCGCCACCGCGCGCCAACCCAACGTGATGGTGATGATGCGCGACCTGAGCGACCAAAAAGCGCTCGAAGTTGCCCTCGCCCAAACCGAATCCGCACTAGCGATGAGCGAAGGCAGCCGCGCGGCATTCCTCTCCTCCATGAGCCACGAGCTTCGCACACCGCTCAACGCCATCATGGGCTTTTCCGAAATGATGAAATCGGGCGTGTTCGGCGAACTCGAAAACCCGACCTATGTCGAATACGCGAAACACATTCACGATTCTGGCTCGCAGCTACTCGGCAAAATCAACGATCTACTCGATATTGCGAGCATGGATGCAGGTGGCCTGCAAATTGAGGAAGAAGAATTCCGTTTGGACGGTATGCTGGCCGAAGCAATTGAAATCCACAGCCGCCAAGCCTTTGCCCGCCAGCAAACCATCACGCTCGATTGCAAATTGAAGCTCGAAATGATGGGCGACCGCGCGAAGCTCATGTGCGCTGCTTCGCACCTCATCACCAATGCCCTGCGCCACTCAGCCGATGGCGCAAATATAACCGTCAGCGTGCGCGTGCAGTCCGATGAAGGCGTGATTGTCAGCGTGCGCGATGCGGGCGAAGGCATCACCAGTGGCCAGCTCGATATCATCCGCAAAGCCCTGACGTCGGACGTCGCCTATTTCAACATCGAATCGGGCGGCATTGGCCTTGGGCTTTCGCTCACTAAGGAACTCGCGCAGCGCCATGGTGGCCGCGTGATGATCGATTCCGTGCGCCACAAGGGCACCGTGGTCTCCATCATCCTGCCCACCAGCAAAGTGCTGGATGGCATGCCCCAGCGCCGCCGCACCTCAAACTAACCAATTCATCGCTCGCAAAGCGTGACAATCACTGCCATTTGGGCTATCTAAAGCGCATGAGCACCATCCAAACCCGCATCCTCGATGCCGCCCTGCCCGCCATTGTGTTCGATGGCTGGACACTCGCGACACTCGAAGCCGCAGCCACCTCCATCGGCCTCACCGCGTTCGATGTAAAGCGCGCCTTCCCCAATGGCGTGGTGGGTGCAGTCGCCCTGTTCTCCGCCCGTGCCGATGAGCAAATGCTCGCCACCCTTTCGGCTGATTACGACTTACCAAAAATGAAAATCCGTGAGCGCATTGCCACCTGCGTCATGGTGCGTTTACGCCAAAACACCCAGCACCGCGAGGCCGTGCGCCGCGCGCTCGGGTTCTATGCGCTGCCATGGAATGCAGCCGCTGGCCTCACCGCGCTTTATGCCACGGTGGATGCCATGTGGCGCGCCGCGGGCGACACCAGCACCGATTATAATTTCTACACCAAGCGCGCGCTGCTTGCGGGCGTGTTCACCAGCACGGTCAAAGTCTGGCTCGATGATAGCAGTGAGAACCTTACAGAAACGGAGGCCTTCCTTCGCCGCCGCATCGAAAATGTGATGGAGATTGAAAAGGCCAAAGCCAAGCTGCGTGATGGGTTCGGCAAGGCGGAGGATTGGCTGCCCGATTTCATGAAGCGCGGCGCTTAATGCCACCCCACAGGTGGCGTCAGCCCCACCATGCCGCGCATCGGCTTCAGCCACACAGGGCGCACCTCAGGCGCATACAGCACCTGCGCCTCGGGCGTGTTGATGGCATAATAGAGCACCGAGCCTGATAGCAGTGAAATACGGCGAAACCGCTGGTTACGCAGTTTGGGCAATTCGGCCTGCACCAGCGCCATCAGCACATGCTCGTTCATGGCGGTGTCGCCATCTTCCTCCAACACCAAATCGCACGCGCTCATATCGGGCACACTGGCGTAATAATTCTCGATTTTAAAATTCTTGCGCATCACACGTAGGGCGGAGAGTGCAGCCACGCGCTGTTCGGGGCGGTTTTCCATAAACTCGCTCATATCGTGGATGGGGCGATAATTCTTCCGCCGCTTCAGCCACACTTGATAATCCTGCGTGGTCACCTTGGTCATCTCGACACCATACAGCCCCGTATTATCGCAGATGGTAAAATCTGGCCCCTCGCCTTGGCGGTGCTTGGTAATATCGATGGGCAAATCAATCAGCCTATTACTTTTCAAAATCATGAAATATTGGATGAGGCAGCCCACCTCGATTTTATCCTGCTCGGAGACAGGTGCATGGATGAGGTCATAAAAGCAGCTATCCAGCGCCGCCTCGTCATACACCGTGCGGAAAAACAACGGCGGTTTGCGCTTGGGTCGAAACGAGCTAAGCCTCATAAGCCTCCGAGCCGGAAGTTACATGCTTGCCGCCGCGTGAATCTCGCTGGCTGTTGTCCTCAGTATAGCAGAAATATGAGTGCAGTGCAAACGCTGCCAGTTTAGTAAGTCGCCTTAATCAGAAACGACGTTAAAGGAATAAATCCTATCAACATTATGAGTATGATGCCGCGAGATAACCAATAATGCAGGTCACTATGATACTTAGGTTCTATTCCGTCTTTCAAATATTTACGGCGTCGTCGCGCATCAACTAGCGCTGATATATTAAAAAGAATCGCAACTATGGCAATAGCTAGGTAATGAAAGCGCTCAATTCCACCATCACTACCCACCAAAGCAATCGGAAACAGAGCGATGATGAGGGTTATTGGTGCAACAATTGCAAGAAGTAGAAATGATTGAGTCCGCGCAATAAAGAAACCTAGAGTACCCATAGCTGCACATATAGCTATGCCTATGTAACGATCGGGATCTCTAAATCCTTGCTGTGCAAACAAATAAATCATGATTCCCATGATAATGATAGCCCCTAAGGCTAACACAACACCAAATAGGAAAGCATCTCTCTTTTTCATACTAAATATGCAGCGCGCGGCCGTAGGCATCCAGCACGCTCTCATGCATCATTTCGCTTAGCGTTGGGTGCGGGAAGACGGTGGCCATGAAGTCGGCTTCCGTCAGTTCCGCTTGCTTACCAATCACAAAGCCTTGCACCAGCTCCGTCACCTCGGCACCCACAAGGTGTGCGCCTAGCAGCTCGCCCGTTTTCGCATCGAAAATGGTTTTCACCAAGCCCTCTGGCTCGCCCAGCGCCACGGCCTTGCCGTTACCCATGAAGGGGAAGCGGCCAATTTTTAGCTCGTAGCCTTTTTCCTTCGCGGCTTTCTCGGTCAGGCCAACGCTTGCCACCTGCGGGTTGCAATAGGTACAGCCGGGGATGTTTTCGCGCTTCATGGCGTGTGGGTGCCCGCCCGCAATGTGCTCGGCCGCAATCGTCCCCTCATGGCTGGCTTTGTGCGCCAACCATGGCGCGCCCGTAATATCACCAATCGCGTAGATGCCAGCCTCGTTCGTTTGGCAGTTGCTATCGACGATAATGCGGCCATGCTCCAGCTTCACCTTGGTGCCCTCAAGCCCGAGGCCTTCAGTATTGGCCACAATGCCCACGGCGGAAATCACGCGGTCGACAGTGATCTCCTGCTTCTTGCCATCCTTCTCGATGACGGCAGTCACATTGTTCTTACCTTTTTTCAGCTCCTTCACCACCGCACCGGTGATGATTTTCATACCTTGTTTCTCGAACT
This sequence comes from Pseudomonadota bacterium, assembly GCA_963205305.1. GTDB lineage: Bacteria > Pseudomonadota > Alphaproteobacteria > Rickettsiales > UBA3002 > QFOX01. The sequence goes on from CAUJIC010000023.1 coordinate 5,110, forward strand.
GCTTCTGCGCGAATTTGCTGATTTCTTCATCCTCAACGGGCATCACGCGGTCTTGCAATTCCACAACCGTCACATCCACGCCCAGCGTGTTGTAGAAGCTCGCGAACTCGATCCCAATCGCACCCGAACCCATGACGAGCAGGGAGTATGTCGTTTCCGCAGGCACCATCGCCTCGCGGTAGCTCCACACCAACTTACCATCCGCCTCAAGCCCAGGAATGTTACGCGCGCGCGCACCGGTGGCGAGGATGATAGCTTTACCTTCAAGTTCCGCAATCGTCTTTTTGTCCTTATCCTTCACCACCACTTTGCCTTTGCCAGCCAGCGCGCCGAAGCCTTCAAACACCGTCACTTTGTGTTTCTTCATGAGGAAGCCAATACCTTTTTTCATCTGCTCGCTGACGCCACGCGAACGGGCGACGATTTTACTCATGTCAAACTTCGCATCTTTTACGGAAATACCATAATCTGCCGAGTGCTGAATCAGGTGAAACACCTCCGCCGAGCGCAGTAGCGCTTTGGTGGGAATGCAACCCCAGTTAAGGCAGATACCGCCCAAATGCTCACGCTCCACCAGCGCCACTTTTTTGCCAAGTTGGCTGGCGCGAATCGCTGCCACATAACCACCTGGGCCACCACCGATAACCACTACGTCAAATTGTTCAGCCATATTTCTCTCCTAAAATTGCTCTGGGTCGATTGACCGTTTTGTTTCTCGTTTCTCTGTGGGTTTATCGTTGCCGAAACTCCCCGCTATTTCCTTTTTCTCA
>CAUJIC010000024.1 GCA_963205305.1 Pseudomonadota bacterium
CATCACCCAGCCAATGGTTTCAGGCTTCGAGCACAGCGCCAGCGTGCGCTCAATCAAATCATCGTAATCGAGCGCGTGGGTGGCGGCTTTTGCGGCTTCGTACTGTTCGAGCAAGCTGCGCGCGAGGATGGCCGTGGCGAAACTTTCTTCGGCACAGGCAAGCGCGGCGACGCGGCTGGCATAGCGCAACACTTGCTCCGCCACGCGCTCCACCGCTGCGCGCAGCGGGGTGCCTGCAGGGTGTTCTTTATCGTTAAGTAGCCGCGCGCGAGGCTCACCTTTTTGGGTGAGGAAAGCATCAACGAACATATCGAGTTCCCGTAGGCGCGAGGCGGCATCGAGCGATAGCCATGCCGCTAGTTTCTCACCAAACTCGCGATAGGTTTTGGTTTTATGGACCAATAACTCTGGCAAATGGGCGCGGATGACAGCCTCATCTGCAGCGCTGATGGACTCACACACCCCTTGCGCCAACGCTTCGTGGGTTAGTTTGGGCGCGACATCATGCAGGGCATAGATATGCCCACGCAGCGATTCGGCCGATTGCATATGCCAGATTTTTTTCCAAAGGCGACGCGATTTGATGATGTCAGCGGCGAGCGACTCGAACCGATGCTCGCCACCACGGCTGCCAATGATTTCGAACGCACCGCCCAACCAATCCTCGGTCGAGATGGCGCGCAGGACAGCGTGTTTGGCGCGCGAAACCACATCATCGGCGGCGGCATCTTCGAGCACGGTGAAATGGGGGGTGATGCCCGCCTCGAGCGGGAAGCGACGCAGGATGCTTTGGCAAAACCCATGGATGGTGGTGAGTTGCAGCCCGCCACTTGGGCTATCGAGCACCGCTGCAAACAGGCTGCGCGCCAGCGTTAGCTGCTCGCTTGTTGCGGGTGCGCCTGTGAGTTTCTCGATGTCGGCTTTGCATTTTTGTTCATCGGCCAGCAGCAAATCGCGCAAGCGACGCAGCACCCGTTCCCGCATTTCGCTGGCTGCTGCCTTGGTGTAGGTGATGCAGACAATGCGCTCGGGCGGCACACCGAGCAGTAGCAGGCGCACCACGCGCTCGGTCAGCTTCCATGTTTTTCCGCTGCCGGCATTGGCCATCACCCATTCTGATTTTAATATAGTTGTCAGAATATTACCTATTGTTGAATGAATGTTTAGAAAAGAAATATTGTTCGCCTGTGATGCCCAAAAATCGCCGCTGTTACTGAATAGGTAGCAAAATCAAGCGCCCTAACCATCAAATATTGATAAAATCCAATCTATTAAATCCGCCCCGTTAACCTTAAATTTACCACTGCCATGCTATGCTGGCTCTAGATTCGGGCAAACCGAACGCACATCAACAGCTAGAGGCCGCTCCATGCACCCAGTCGCTCGACAAGCAACACAGGATAACCAGTTACTCTTTTTACCTGGTGTATTCAACGAAACCTTGAGCCTCCTGTTCGATGCCCACCATTATTTTCAATCGCGCGGGACGGAGGATCAGGCGGTCATCGCCCCTGAGCTTCGGATGCATTACAGCAACGAGATGACACGCGTGACCATGCGCCTAACAAGCGTGATGGCGTGGCTGATGGTGCGCCGAGCGGTGTATGCTGGTCGTATTGACGAGGAAAAAGCCTCGGATTCGTACCGCCTCGATGGTGCGGATGTGTGCCTGAACCACCTGCCCGAGCTGCTGGAGGCGATGCCCTATTACTTGAGGCACCTGTCGGAACGCAGCCATGCGATTTACCAGCGCGTGCACCGCCTCGATAGCATGGCTTACGGCGAGGGCGAAGACCAGCAAAGCCGCATGAATTAGTGATTCCACCCCCGCCTAGATGCGGGCTTTAGTACCAATCTTCATCAAACTGTCACACTCCTTAATGGGGTGATGTGCTACAACTTATGCTAACGAATACTAATTCTAGGGCATTATGAGCGCATCGACACCATCATCAAGCCATATCAACTGGGGCGGCGTTATCAAAGGCGTGGCGCTGGTTTCGGCCGTGGCCGTGGCAGGTGTTGTGGGCGCGTATGGCATATCGGCTGCCGTTGGTGCGGTTAGCGGCCTCATCGGCACCACAGGCACCGCAAGCTACCTGGCCGCCAGCGCGGTTGAAGGCGCTGTTACACTCGGCGGCTGGATCACCAGCGCCTTTGGCACTATCGCAAGCACAGCCGCCTCAGCATGGGCTGCTATTCCATCTTTCTTTGGCCTTACTAGCACTTTGGCAACCCCTGCCGTGGCCGCCAATGCATCAGCACTTGGCAGTGGCTTAGGTGCCATAGCAGGTGGCGCGACGATTGCTGTCGGCGTCCACGCCGTGACCCCCCATATTAAAGCGCTCGCGCTTACGACGCCCGATAGCACCGCCACTGTGGATGTGGATGCCGATACCGCCATCCTCTCGCAAGTAAAAGCATCGACTGCGATGCACCATGATTTCTCTCACGCGACGGCGGATATGGCGCACCATGCTAGTATGCACGGCGACACCAACAACGCACAGCCTGCAACGCGCAGTAGCTGGGCTAGCAAATTCAGCCCCATGAAAAACGCGGCCTCGATAACGCCACGCGACCCTAACTTTTCGGCACAACTAAATGCTGACCGCGAAAATCTGCGTGCTGCCTTGGGCGATAATAGCCGCGCCTAAATTACCTAAAATTTTAGGTAATTTTATTCCCATTTGTCATCGAATTGTCACAGAAAATCGAGTGTCTTGTCATAATACTGTAACAATCCTGTGTTAGGTTGAGAGTAAGGGAAAATACTAACGCACAGGAAACGCGCTATGAGCACCATCACTTACCCATCGGGCATCGAAGATAAAACGAACACTCCGCAATTGCGCGAAGGTGCGTTGGATCTTAAAGAACGCGTGCAAGGCGAATTAAAGAATTTGAGCGCTGACTTTATTGCACAGCGCGACGCGGCACTTGACCTCATCAACTCGCACCGCGATGCTACTAAAGAAGCTACCTTCTCGGGCCCTGCACATATCTCGGGCGTTACGGGTTCGGAGCGTGCACTGAAGCTACTTGCCGATTTGTTTACGCCAGAGCGTGGCAAAGGCCGTAGCATTTAATCAGCATACCACCCAATACAAAAAAGCCCGCTTCGCAGCGGGCTTTTTCATTCATAGCGAGGAAAACGCTATTTCTTTTTATTGGGGTTCGCCTCAGGCGCCGTAAAGGGCGTGAACATGCTGAAGGCTTTGGTGAACATTTCCATGTTCTGTTTACCAATTTCTTCGAGCTGGCTTGCCACTTGGCCAAAGCTGCCCATCGCACCACCGCCCATCATCTCACGCATTTTTTCTTGGTTCACACCGAAGGTTTTCATCGTGCTTTCCAAATAGTGCGGCACGAAGTCCTTCAGCGAATTATCGTAATAGCCAATGATGGAGCGCAGGAAGTTAGTGGGCAGCAAATGCTCGCCATTGCTTTCTTGCTCGAAAATGACCTGCGTTAAAATCTGGCGGGTCAGATCCTCGCCCGACTTCGCATCGTAGACGATGAAGTCGGCGCCCTCTTTCACCATGGTGCACAAATCTTCGAGTGTGACATAGCTTGAGGTGTCGGTGTTATAGAGGCGACGGTTCGCGTATTTTTTAATAACGATCGGTTCGCTGGTAGCTGATTTCTTGCTCATGATTTCCTCGTGTGGGTTCACGCTTTCTTTTTCGATAAGGTTGACCTAACATCACCCAGACAGTTTTTGCAAGCGTTCAGGGCATTATGAACAAAAATCAGGATTATCAACAACGGGCTGCGGAGTTTTTGCGACAGTGGCAGGAGCAGATGACCCGCCAAATGACAAACCCCGACACGATTGCCGCTATGCTAGCCGCCATGCAACAATTTGGAGCGCCCCCCCATGATGCGAATGCCCGACGCCCTTCCCATGCACCTGATGCTCGCCATGATGCAATCGGGGATCTTGCCAAACGCCTCCACACCGTGGAACAGCAGCTTCACCGCCTTCATGCCCGATTGGATGCGGCCGAAAAGTCCGCTCGAACAACTGGGCGAGCAGATGCAAAACCAGTGGCAAAGCCTAAGCGAACAGTGGCTAAGCGCAAACCCGTTTCTAAGCCAAAGCGAGCCGCCACCAAGCCAAAAGCAAAATCCAAGCGATAAGAGCCCCCTCGCCGATTTTTTTGCGGATTTTTTAAATCCCGAATTTATGCAATCGCTCAGTAGCGAGGCGATGAACCGCAGCACAGGCTTTTTGCAAGGCATCCAAGCCTATATGGCGAGCGACTATGAGCGCCCCGAAAAAGAATATGATGTGCTGTGGCAACGCGGCAGTGCGCGCCTGCTCGACCTTGCACCTGAAGCCACGGAAGGTGTGGCGGTGCTATGTGTGCCCTCACTCATCAACACATCCACCATCCTCGATTTATACCCTGAGGTGAGCTTTGTGGAATTCCTCAAACAACGCGGCTTTCGTCCGCTCATCCTCGATTGGGGTAGCCCGAATGAGGATGAGTGCGAATTCGCGATGGCGGATTATATCAGCTTCTATGCGCTGGATGCGCTGCATGCCCTACGCGAGAACCATGATGGCCCGATTGCCCTACTGGGCTATTGTATGGGCGGCATTTTCACCACCGCGATGGCACAACTGGCCGCGCGCGAGGTAGATGCGCTGATTCTGCTCGCCACGCCCTGGGATTTTTCGGCACCTGATACACCCACCGTGCTTCTTGCGCCGAGCACGCACGTTACATTGCGCAACTGGATCAACACGCAATACCCAGTGATGCCGCTTGTTACCCAGACACTGTTCCACCTCATTGACCCGTGGCGTGTGCAGGAAAAATTCAGTCGTTACCCCTTCCTCAGCGAGGCTGAAAAACAGCATTTCCTTGCCGTCGAGCAATGGGTAAATGATGGTGTGCCGCTGGCGAACAAAGTGGCAGAGGAATGTTTTGTCGATTGGCCGCAGGGAAACATCCTTGCGAAGCACCAATGGAAGGTCGGGCGGCGGTGGATCGAGCCCGAGCAAATCACCTGCCCCACCCTCGCCGTTATCCCAACAAAGGATGCGATTGTGCCCAAGGGTTGTGCAACGCCTTTAACGAAACTGCTTAAACGGTGCGACACTATCATGCCCGAGTGCGGGCACGTGAGCATGGTCGTGGGTAAAAACGCGCGGAAACAAATGTGGGAACCCGTGGCGAATTGGCTCGAGGATAAGTTTTAAGTTGCTGTTATTATTTGATAATAAAAACTCATCTTTAGTCATAAAACTTTAACATACTTCATCTATACTCTGCTGTGAAATGAAACAATGGAGAGATTATATGACCACTGGAACTGACCACGCGCAAAAAACTAACGCAGCCAGAAGCTTTACTGTTGATGAGCTAAAGCATATCGCAAGCCACTTAGAGCAAGTTGTTCGTATTAAAGATGAGTATTGGCATGGCGAACCCAAGTCAGCAAAAGAATGTGCGGCCATTCAATCAAGATACAGCAACGAGTCGCTTGTTAGAGGTGAGCTGGCCGAATTAATTCTGAGCGAAATGGGGTCTAGTCTTTCAGAGACGAATATCCACGAACGAAATTATACAACAGGAAAACAGACTCTCGTAAAATATGATATGACCAAAATGCCATCCACATGGGCCTCGCTGGACGATAAGATTAAAGCTGCAACACAGGAACTTCCAAAAATGCTAAATGATGGCTACGATAGATTTATTACATCTGAAGGCGGCACTCCCGCCTCTACACAGGAAATGGCGGATGCTGTTGGTGACTTAACCAAGGAACTAGAAAGACTAGCTCCAAGAACCCCCGCGCGGATTCGTTAGTTGCACCGCACACTGAGTTGCTAGACATCTCCCTCGTTGCCGCTTACACACGTCGCAACACACATTAGGGAGAACATCATGGCCGACAAAAATGACATCGTGATTGTGGATGCAATACGCACTGCAGTGGGTAATTTCAGCGGTGGGCTTAGCACCCTCACGGGCGCGCAACTGGGCGCGGAAGTGGTGAAGGCACTGCTAGCACGCACGAAGATTGCGGCCGCTGATGTGAACGAACTGATTATGGGCCAAGTGCTGACGGCCACCACGGGGCAAAACCCCGCACGGCAAACGGCGATATTGGCTGGCCTCGCCCAAGAATCCACCGCCATGACCATCAACCAAGTGTGCGGCAGCGGCCTACGCGCCGTGGCCGAAGGGATGAAGTCCATCAAAGCGGGTGATTCCACCATCGTGATTGCGGGCGGCCAAGAATCCATGAGCCTTGCCCCTCACGCCATGCAACTGCGCACGGGCGTGAAAATGGGCGACGGCAAAATGCAGGACACCATGATTGTGGATGGGCTGTGGGATGCGTTCAACAACTACCACATGGGCATCACGGCAGAAAATATTGCTACCCAATTCCAAATCAGCCGCGAAGACCAAGACAAATTCGCCGCTGCCAGCCAAGCCAAAGCCGCCAAAGCGCAGGCCGATGGCAAGTTTGTGGCCGAGATTGTGCCTGTCACCATCAAGGGCCGCAAAGGCGATACGGTGGTCGATAAGGATGAGTTCATTCGCGGTGAAAGCACGTTTGATGTGCTCTCCAAACTACGCCCTGCCTTCAAACCCGACGGCACAGTGACCGCAGGCAACGCCAGCGGCCTGAACGATGGTGCTGCCGCTGTGGTGCTGATGACGCGCGGCGAAGCCGAGAAACGCGGATTGAAACCCCTCGCCGTTATTAAGTCGTGGGCGACGGCGGGCGTTGACCCAAAAATCATGGGTACGGGTCCCATTCCTGCCAGCACCAAAGCGCTTGAGAAGGCGGGCTGGAAGCATAGCGAACTTGATTTGATTGAGGCGAACGAAGCATTTGCGTCGCAAGCGATTTCGGTTAACCGCGGCATGGGTTGGGACGAAAGCAAAGTGAACGTGAACGGCGGCGCGATTGCGATTGGCCACCCCATTGGCGCTTCAGGCGCGCGCATTCTCACCAGTCTTCTGCACGAAATGCAGCGCCGCAGCGCCAAGCGCGGCCTTGCCACGCTATGTATTGGTGGCGGCATGGGCATCGCGATGTGCGTGGAAGCGGCCTAATACCTCGAATAATAAAAATTAAAAAAGGAGAACCATGAGTATGAAAAATCGCACAGCACTAGTCACGGGCGGCACACGCGGCATTGGCGCATCTATCTCGCGCGATTTGAAAAAAGCGGGCTGCAAAGTCATCGCGAGCTATCATGGTAACGAGGAAGCGGCGAACGCATTCAGAAAAGACACGGGCATTGAAGTGATACGCTTCGATGTTGCGGATTTTGACCAGTGCAGCCAAGCCGTGAAGAAAATCGAGAGCGAAATTGGGCCGATCGATATTCTCATCAACAACGCCGGTATCACGCGTGATGGGTTCATGCACAAAATGGGCGCAGAAAGCTGGCACGCGGTAATCGAAACCAACCTTACCTCGCTGTTCAACATGAGTCGTGTCGTGATTGAAGGCATGCGCGCGCGCGGGTTTGGCCGCATCATCAATATTAGCTCTATCAACGGCCAAATGGGGCAAGTGGGCCAAGCCAACTACTCCGCCGCTAAGGCTGGGGTGATTGGCTTTAGCAAAGCGCTCGCACGCGAATCGGCCAACAAAGGCATTACCGTCAACACCATTGCCCCAGGTTACATTGCGACTGATATGGTGAAGGCGGTGCCTGAGAAAGTGCTGGAGGGCATTGTTGCCAAAATCCCCGTCGGCCGCCTTGGCGAACCTGCCGAAATTGCGCGCGCGGTGTGCTTCCTTGCGGCGGATGAATCAGGATTTATCACGGGTGAAACATTGTCCGTCAATGGCGGACAATACATGGAGTAGCTTAGATATCTAAGCCACAACTAATATCTTTTGAGCGCGCCACGCGTTCGGCATGAGTGCTAGCTCTATCAACTGAATTCACTATGGCTTTCGCCACGTGCGCAGGGTTATCCAAATTACCATGAATGACACTGCGTTTCAGCAAGCCAATTTTTTTATCGGTTCTAGGCATGGGCCCTCTGTCGTTTAATTCTAACAACGCCGCATAGATTGGAGCAGCCGTCTTCTCGGCGGGCAGTCGCTCCTCTTTCGCTAGTTCAGTGACAATCTGATCCTTGAGGGCAACTAGCTTAGCATGGTCTTCCAATGAAACCGTGTAGTCTTTTGTAACACCACGCCCTGCACGTCCATGCGCGACAGTAACATTGATGGCGCCATTGTCTGGCGCGTTTTCAGTAATGGTGAAGCTATTAGGCATGTGCACCTCGCTAAGTATAGAGTAAAAGAAGGACTACGCCTGTGGACGTTCGTCCGCCAATGCTTTGCTTAAATCACGCGTCATGCGGATGCGGTTCTGGCGTTTGGCGGTGCCCAGATTGCTGGTTTCTTCGTCGTGCCATACGCCGCTCGATGTGGCCATGTTGAGCCCCGAGCTGAGTGCCGAATATTGTACAGCTTTGCTTGCGCTGATCTTTTTATTTACCTTAATAAGCATGGTATTTCCCCTATCCTTGATGACTTAACCTATCACACAAGGGTTAACGTTTGATTAATGAGGAAATTTTTAGCCGATTTTTTTGTGTTACTTGCCAATGCCCAGCGCGAATTCCCATCACGTGGGCTAACATTTACGCAAAAACCCCTCCCCAGAAAGGTTTTTCTGTGGATAAACGGTAATTTTGAGGCAAAAAGGCAACAATCGTTGTTATTTTGCAACAGCGGTGGGTTCCAAAACCCTCAGCGCGCGTTAGAATTGCAACAGGCGCACATCCTTCACGTTTGGAAGATTCGTTATTTTTTCCAATAGCTTAGCGTCAACGGAATCATCCACCTCGATCAGCGCCACGGCATGTGTTGCTTCCTTGTTGCGGCCAAGGTTGAAGTTGGCGATGTTGATTTTGGCCTCGCCCAACAGCTGGCCAACGCTACCGATGAGGCCTGGTTTATCCTCGTTGCTGATGAACAGCATGCGGTTGCCAAGCGATGCCTCGAGCATCACATCGCCCAATGCGACGATACGCGGCCTATCGCCAAACAAGGTGCCGCTGATGCTGAACGTGCCACCATCGAACACGACAGTGATACGCATGAGCGTTTTGTAGTGCGCGGTGCGATCATGGCGCACTTCGCTGACATCAATGTTGCGGTCTTTAGCGACCACGGGGGCGTTCACCATGTTTACGCCTTCCATCAGCGGCGCAAGCAACCCGTTCAGCGCAGCGGCAGAAAGTGGCTTGGTGTTTAAATCCGTCACCTTGCCTTCGTATTCAATGGTCACCTTGGTGAGGCCGCCTGTGGTCATTTGCCCTGCAAAGCTGCCAAGGCGCGACGCCAAATCAAGGTAGGGCTTCAGGCGCGAGGCATCCTCGGCCGAAACGCTTGGCATATTGAGCGCGTTAGTGATGGTGCCCACCGTAAGGTATTCCGCCATTTGCTCGGCCACTTGAATGGCCACGTTCTCCTGTGCCTCATTCGTGCTGGCACCGAGGTGCGGCGTGGCAATGATTTGCTCCATACCAAAAAGTGGGTTGGTTTTTGCTGGCTCTTCCTCGAACACATCGAGCGCGGCACCTGCTACTTGCCCCGATTCAATCGCGGCCTTGAGGTCAGCTTCAACAATCAACCCGCCACGCGCGCAGTTGATGATACGCACGCCTTTTTTGCATTTCGCGAGGTTCTTTTTGTCGAGCAGGTTGCGCGTGCTGTCCGTCATTGGCGTGTGCAGCGAAATGAAATCCGCGCGTTTCAGCAATTCATCCAGTTCCACTTTCTCGACATTAATTGCAGCGGCGCGCTCGGCCGAGAGGAATGGATCGTACGAAACGACTTTCATTTTGAGGCCTTGTGCGCGATCGGCCACGATGGAGCCAATGTTGCCGCAACCAATGAGGCCGAGGGTTTTACCCGCAATTTCGACACCCATGAATTTATTTTTCTCCCACTTACCTGCATGGGTGGAGGCCGATGCAGCCGGAATGTCGCGCGCGAGCGCCATCATCATGGTGATTGCGTGCTCGGCGGTTGTTACCGAGTTACCAAATGGCGTATTCATCACCACCACACCGTGGCTGGTAGCGGCTTTTACATCCACATTATCCACCCCGATGCCTGCGCGGCCGACGACTTTCAACTTGTGCGCGGCGGCCAATACGGCGGGCGTTACCTTGGTGGCAGAACGAATTGCCAAGCCATCATACTCGCCGATGATTTTAATCAGCTCGTCCTCGGAAAGACCCGTTTTGAGGTCGACCTCGACCCCTTTTTGTTTAAAGATTTCGACCGCAGCGGGGCTGAGTTTATCGGAAATAAGTACTTTAGGCATCATTCACTCCATTGGTTTACCGCTTCGCGGCTTTATTTAGATTTACGCTGCTTTCGCTTGGCTTTGCTTCACTTCCGCCCATGCCCAATCGAGCCATGGCAGCAATGCTTCGATGTCGGAATTTTCAACCGTGGCACCTGCCCAGATGCGAAGCCCTGCTGGCGCATCGCGATACGCACCGATGTCGTAGGCCACTGCTTCCTTCTCAAGCAATGCGGTGAAATCCTTGAGGGCTTTGGCCTGCGCTTCCACACTCAACCCAGCATACCAGCTATCGGTCACTTTGAAAGTAACCGAGGTGCAGGAACGGGTTGGCTTATCCGCACAAAGAAATGCGAACTCAGATGATTTATTCACCCAATTTTCCAGCGACTTGAGATTTTTCTCTGAACGTTCAATCAAAGCTTTAAGGCCACCCACCTGCTCCGCCCATTTCAGGCCATCGAGTGCATCCTCGACCGCGAGCATGGAGGGAGTGTTGATGGTCTCGCCGACGAAAATACCGTCGATGAGTTTGCTGTCTTTGGTCATTTGGAAAATCTTCGGCAGCGGCCAGCTTGGTTTATAGGTTTGCAGGCGCTCCACCGCTTTGGGGCTAAGGGCAATCATGCCATGTGCGCCCTCGCCGCCCAAGGCTTTTTGCCAGCTCCATGTCACCACATCGAGCTTTTTCCAATCCAGCTCCATAGCGAAGGTGGCGCTCGTCGCATCGCAAATCGCAAGGCCTTCACGGTCGGCGGCAATCCAATCGGCATTGGGTACGCGCACGCCGCTGGTGGTGCCGTTCCATGTGAATACCACATCGCGCTTCCAATCGAGCTTCGAGAGGTCAGGGATTTCGCCGTAGCCCGATTCGATGATGTTCAAATCCGTGAGTTTCAGCTGCTTTTTGCAATCCGCACCCCAGCCTTTGCCGAAGCTTTCCCACACCAATACATCGACCCCGCGTGCGCCGAGCAGGCTCCACATTGCCATTTCGATTGCACCCGTATCGGAGGCTGGAACAATGCCCAGCACATAATCGGATGGAATACCGAGGATAGCTTTACTGCGGGTGATAACTTCCGCCAGCTTGGTTTTGCCAATCTTCGCGCGGTGGGAACGGCCAAGCGCCGCACCGCTTAGCGCATCCAATGTCCAGCCGGGGCGCTTGGCGCAAGGGCCCGATGAAAAGCATGGATTGTTGGGTTTAATGGTCGGTTTCATGGTGGCCTCGCAGTACGCTTAAAAATTCGATGCGTCTTACTAGGCGGTCGGGGGGCGGGTTGTCAATTCCTCAAGCCGCGCGGGCTTCAAACTTGTGCTCGACCTGTTTGGCCACCTCGCCCATTTGCTTGGTGAGCATAATCATCAGTGCGCTAGCGGTTTCGAGGAACATTTTGGGAATATTCCTGAAAATGGTTTCAAAGGATTCCTCACACTCCTTGAGCAATGCTTTTTGCCGCTTTTTTACAAATACGTGGATGATATCGCGCAACACTTCGCGCTGCTGGCTGTTCTCTAGGTAACTCGACACCTGCTTCATCCACGGTGCGTTTTGCGGTACTTGTTTCACCATGGCGTATTCATGCTCATCCTCGGGGCTCATATCGGTGATGGGTCTATCACGGTATTTGTCGTAGGCACGGCCTAGGCCATGCTCTTGTACCTGCGTCATCAATTCGCGGTAGCCTTTGTTGAGGTCGCCATTATTCTTGGCCTCATCGGGGTGGAGGATATACCATTCTGGCATGCCATTCACCCGACCAGCAACCGACAACTCCTTTGCAGCCTTCATGAACCCAGCGAGAAACGCTTTGGTGGAAAGAAAGTTGATGTTGCCGAGTGTTGCGGCTTCTTTTTTAACGAATTCAGAACGCCCTGGATTGTATTTATCAAGCAACTCGCCATGAAGCTGGTCATAATCAGCGGTGTTTGGGGCACTAAGCAGCCGCTGAATAATGCGTCCGCGCACATCACTGCCCTCGAACAGCGCAAAAGCGGGCGTGGCCTGCCCGTGTTTTTCGTGGATAATGCGCAATGTATCTGCCACCGCCAATTCACCCCTATCCTGCTTGCCTGAGCTGACAGTGTTGCCCACTGCATCCACCAAGCTGTTTTGCTTCACGGCTTTGTAGAGGTGGCTGTGCGGACTACTCAAGCGCCTGCGCAGTGTTTTAACATCAAGTGGCCATTCTTTATCCTTCACGCGCTTATAGTCTGGGTTATCGACCAGCACAGTTTGCAGGCGCTGCAAATATTCGTCGCCGCAGGGGGTGCGGATGATTTCTGCCGCATTGCTATCCAACAAATCTTTGACGAACGCCACGCGCTCCCTTGCTTTGGAAAAGCCGTAGGGGATATTTTTATCGGCATCGAAAAACTTTTCATCGCCCGCAAAATCCTTGCGGCGCAAGGGGGTGAGTGCGCCCATAAACTCGGACAAGACCATATCGGGGATAGCCAGATGGATGAGTTTCTTTTTGGCCAACTCCGCCAATAGCGGTGTGTAGCCGAGGCCATGCTTGCCCTCGCCACCCAGCAGCAGGGTCAGCAAGGTGCCTGTATCAACCACCACCCATGGAATTTCTTGCTTCACTGTGTGCCCACGACAAAAAACGTTCGAGGGCTTTAGTAGCATCGACATGCGTCAGTTTCGTGACGAAATGACAGCTCAAATTGCAAGCCGCCCATGCGTGAAACGCAAGGCTTGGGGCTACTAGATTGAAAGCATTCGCCCCAGCGCGTCGGTCATCAGGCGCAGATCATCGGGGCGATTAAGGCGGTGGTCACCATCCTTAATGAGGGTGAGCGAAACTTCATCGCCCATCAGGCGCTCAGCAAGCGTCAGGCTGGTTTCCCATGGCACATCCACATCTGCTTGGCCGTGGAGGAGATGGATGGGGATCTCGAGGCCGATAATATCATCGAGCAGCAAATGGTGGCGCGCTTCCTCGATGAAATGCTGGGTGATGGGGTAATCGCTCTCGGTGAATTCACTATGAGCCCAAATGAGGCCGTTATCAGCCAATTCGCGGCGCTGCTCGGGCGTGAAGCGGGCATACATCAGCCGTTCGGTGAAATCGGGCGCGCTGGCGACGCCGACCAGCCCCCGCACCTGCCCTTTACGCTCCAGCGCGGCGTTCAGGGCAATCCACGAACCCATGGAGGAGCCGACGATGATTTGGTTGCCCGTCGCCACATGATCCAAAATCTCCAGCGCATCCGCCATTGCGCTGCCGATGGTGAAATCCTTGAAATCACCCTCGGATTTGCCATGGCCGAAATAATCGAAGCGCGTAAAGGGGATGTTGTGCGCGGCGCACCACTCGCCCAGCGCGGTGGCTTTGGTCGAGAACATATCGGAGCGATAGCCGCAGCAGAACACCACGCCTGTGCCCTGCCCCGCAGTGGTGTGGTAGGCAACGCGGGTGGTGCGTGCGGTGGTGTGGAAGGTTGGGGTCATGCGCGCCCTTATAGCGCAGCTTGTGGATGAATCAATAAAGCGTTGCACACAGCGCACGATTCTCTATTCCTGCTGCTATGAGCGAAACACCCGTTATTTTGCAAGTATTGCCGCGCCTTGAATCAGGCGGGGTGGAGCGTGGCACGGTTGAAATCACCGAAGCGATTACCCGCGCGGGGATGACGGCGCTTGTTGCCTCGGCGGGTGGCGCGCTGATTCCGCATATTCGCCACGCTGGCGGCGAGCACATAACCATGCCGCTCGATAGCAAAAACCCGTTCATCATCCGCGCCAATGCGTGGAAGCTCTATCGGCTGATTAAGGCGCGCAAGGTGAGCCTGATTCACGCCCGCAGCCGCGCGCCCGCATGGAGCGCCTATTACGCCGCCAAATGGGCGGGGATTCCGTTCATGACCACGTTTCACGGCATTTACGGCACCGAGAGTCAATTCAAACGGAAATATAATAGCGTGATGGTGAAGGGCAAACGCGTGATTGCCGTGTCGCAATTCGTGCGCGAGCATATTTTGGCGACCTATGGTGTCGACCCCTCTATCATTCGCACTATTCCGCGCGGGGTGGATTTTAATTTGTTCGACGAATCGAAGGTCAAACCGGGGCGCTTACAAGAACTCACCAAAAGCTGGGGGCTATACGAAAATTTCTCGCCTGTCATTTTCTGCCCTGGGCGCATCAGCCGCATCAAGGGGCAGCATATCCTCATCGAGGCACTGGCGAAATTGCAGCACAGCCATCAGTTTTTGTGCATTATTGCGGGCACGGATAATGGCCACGAGGATTACCGCGAGGAGCTGGAACGCCTTGTGGTGGCGCGCGGCCTCGCAGGCAAAGTGAAAATTGCGGGGCCAACGAATTACATGACCGAGGCCTATACGCTCGCCAACATCGTTGTTGTCCCCTCCATCCAAGCGGAATCGTTCGGCCGCGTGGCGATCGAGGCGCAGGCCATGGGGCGGCTGATTATTGCCACCGACCACGGCGGCGCGCGCGAAACCGTGGTGGGGAACGAAACGGGCTATCTGGTTCCACCTGAGAATATCGATATGATGGCGGAAGCCATTCGCTTTGCGTTGGGGCGCGATGAGCGCGTCGTGCAAATGATGGGCGACTATGCCAAAGAACACGTACGCGCGCATTTTAGCAGCGAGAAAATGAAGGCAGATACGATTGCGGTCTATCGCGAGCTGTTGCCATGACGCGCCCAAATATCCTTGTCATTAAGCACGGCGCGCTGGGCGATATTGTGATTGCCACGGCCGCCATGGCCGCTATTCGCGCGCAGCACCCTGAGGCGCACATCACCTTATTGACCACCAAGAGCTATGCCCAATTGCTGGCGCAAAGCCCCTATTTTGACGAGATATGGGTCGATAGCAAACCCAAGCTGTTCGACCGTAAGGCGCTGGGGCGCTTGAAAGCGATGCTGAACAGCAAGCGCTGGGAATGGGTGTATGATTTGCAGACCAGCAAGCGCAGCACACACTACCAATGGCTGCTCAAGCGCCCATGGCCAAAGATTAGCAATGTCAGCCGCTTTACGAGCCACGGCTACACCGACCCCGCGCGGCACGGCAAACATTCGTATGAGAATGACAAGCTGCAACTTGCCATTGCAGGCATCACCATCGGCAAGCCTGATTTATCGTGGCTTACGGCGGATATTAGCGACATTACCACCCAAATCGGTAGCCACCGCAGCGTGCCGCAGGGTGAAACAATCAATGCCTTTGCACTGCTGGTCGCAGGCGGTGCCGCCCACCGCCCCGAAAAACGCTGGCCAGCCGAGCAATTCGCCAGCCTCGCGCAGGAACTATCGAGCAAAGGTATCCGCCCTGTGCTGATCGGTACCGACGCCGAGGCGGCGGCGCTCGATTCCATCGCCACGCGCGTGCCCAGCGCCATCAACTTGCGCGGCAAAACCAGCATCGCCCAACTGGCCACCCTCGCCCGCTATGCCACACTGGCGGTGGGTAATGACACGGGCCCCATGCATGTGATTGCCGCAAGCGGTTGCCCCAGCACCGTGCTGTTTAGCTATGCCAGCGACCCCGTACGCAGCGCGCCCGTGGGCAGTAACGTGACCTGCCTGCGCGAGAAAGATTTGAGCACGCTGACCGTTGATCGGGTGCTCGTGACCTTGACACCGCGCGCGTAACGCGTAGAGTCTGCCCTCATTTTTCGGAGTATCTATGAGTAACGCCCAAGCCGCCCTTGCTGAAATTACTGTCACCCTGCCCGATGGCAGCACCCGCGCCTATCCGCGCGGCACTACGGGTGAGCAAGTGGCCGCAAGCATTGGCGCTGGCCTTGCCAAAGCCGCTGTGGCCATGAAGATTGATGGCGTGCAGCGCGATTTGTATTTGCCGATTGAGCGCGATGTGAACTTAAGCATCCTCACCGCGCGCGACGCCGAAGGGCTGGATGTGATTCGCCACACCATCACCGCGCAATTGCTGGCAAGCGCCGTAAAGCAGCTTTACCCTAGCGCGAAGCTGGCCATTGGCCCGACGATTGAGAACGGGTTTTACTACGATATCGAACTCGAAAATCCTCTCACGCCCGATGAGTTGCCAAAAATTGAAGCCAAAATGCGCGAGATTCTGGCGCAAGGTAAAACCGTCACCCGCGAGATGTGGAAGCGCGATGAAGCGATTGCCGTGTTCGAAAAACGTGGTGAAAGCTACAAAGCTGAAATTATCCGCACCGCGCCGGATGCCGATGGCGTGAACACCACCAAAGGCCACGTGTCGCTCTACCGCCAAGGCGAAGGCGACGCGGCGTTTATCGATTTGTGCTTTGGCCCCCACGTGCCTAATTTTGCGAAAATCACGGCGGCGTTCACGCTTACCAAGCTATCGGGTGCTTATTGGCGCGGCGATGCCAAAAATAAGCAGCTCACCCGCATCTATGGCCTAGCCTTCGCGACCGAGAAGGAACTGAAAGCCCACCTACTGATGGTAGAAGAAGCCGAAAAGCGCGACCACCGCAAACTGGGGCGCGAGCTCGACCTTTTCCACCTGCAACAGGAAGCACATGGCAGCGTGTTTTGGCACCCGAATGGTTATCTCATCTGGCGCGAGCTGGAGGCCTATATGCGCCGCGCGATTGATGATGGCGGCTACCGCGAAGTGAAAACCCCGCAGGTGATGGACGCCAAGCAATGGGAGCAATCGGGCCACTGGGGCAAATATCGCGAGAATATGTTTGTGATTCCTGATGAAGTGCCTAACACCGAGGATAGCGGCCCTATTGTGAGCAGCAAGGCGGAGTGGATGGCCCTAAAGCCCATGAACTGCCCCGCGCACGTGCTGATCTTTAAACAAGGCATCAAGAGTTATCGCGACTTGCCGCTACGCATCTATGAAAATGGCTGCTGCCACCGCAACGAGCCACACGGCGCGCTGCACGGGCTGATGCGCGTGCGCCAGTTCACGCAGGATGACGCACATATCTTCTGCCGCGAAGACCAAATTGTCGAAGAAACCAAAAAATTCTGCGAACTTGCCGACCGCGTCTATAAAGATTTGGGCTTCACCAACTACACCATTAAGCTGGCGCTGCGCCCTGAAAAACGCTTCGGTAGCGATGAAATGTGGGACAAGGCCGAGGCCGAGCTGAGAACTGCCGTGCTTGAGGCAGGCCTTGATAAAGCGCACGGGTTTGAGGAATTGCCGGGTGAAGGCGCGTTCTATGCGCCGAAGCTGGAATGGCACCTGACCGATGCGATTGGCCGTACATGGCAAGTGGGCACCATTCAATCCGACCGCGTGTTGCCTGAGCGGCTTGATGCCAGCTATGTGGGCGAGGACGGCGAAAAACACCGCCCTGTGATGCTTCACCGCGCGATTTTTGGCTCATATGAGCGCTTTATCGGGATTCTTATCGAGCATTATGCTGGCAAGCTGCCGCAATGGCTCGCCCCTGTGCAGGCAGTTGTCTGCTCCATCACCAACGAGTTCGATGGCTATGCGACGGAAGTGTACGAAGCGCTGAAAGCGGCGGGTATTCGCGCGCAATTCGATAACCGCGCCGAGAAAATTAACTTCAAGGTGCGCGACCATAGCTTGCAAAAAGTGCCCTACATTATTGCCGTGGGTGGGCGCGATGCTGAATCGCGCAGCGTGGCGCTACGCACACTCGGCAGCGAAGGCCAGCAAACACTGGCGCTTGACGCAGCCGTTCAAACCCTTGTAAAGGATTGCCAACCGCCACGCGCGGCGTAACTACTGGAGAACTTAAAGTATGATGACGACCCATGGCGCTTAAGGAAAAACGCGGACCCGAACCGCGCATCAATCGTGAAATTATTTCGGATAAAATCCGCCTTATTGGCGCTGATGGCGAGATGATTGGTGTTACCAATGTAGCCGAGGGCCTGCGCGTTGCCGCCGCCGCTGGCATGGACCTTGTGGAAATTTCCCCCAACGCTGAACCGCCCGTTTGTAAAGTGATGGATTACGGCAAGTTCCGCTTTGCTGAGCAAAAGAAATTCCAAGAAGCGCGTAAGAAACAAAAAGTCATCCAAATTAAAGAAATCAAAGTTCGCCCCGGTATTGGCGCGCATGACCTTGAAATTAAGGTGAAGGCCATCCACAAATTCCTCGACGAAGGTGACAAGGTGAAGCTTACCTTACGCTTCCGTGGCCGCGAAATGGCACACCAAGAGCTCGGCATGGCCGTCCTCAACAAAGTGCGCGAGCAGCTAGGCGATAAAATCAAGGTCGAGCACGAGCCTAAAATGGAAGGCCGCCAAGTGATGATGGTGGTGGCACCCGCTAAGCATTAGCGGCTTAAACTCTACAAGTTGCCGTATGCCATATGCTGAATGCTGCGCTTAGCGATTGACGTTAGGATTGCATTATCAACGCTCTTTGCTGCCTCGTCTGGGTCAATCACTACGTTGTTATCTGTAAGCGAGGACATTGAATCACCAAACGCATGGCTCAGCGAATCACGACGATTGGCAATTTGACCGGAGGCTTTAGAATTTTTGCGAGCCTCGACCAACTGCCGAATAGCATCTTGAATACGCTCAATAGCGCGGTCGTTGCCCACTAGTTGATAGTAAGCACTTAGTTTTACAGGCTCGTTCTTTGCTTTTTTTGCAATGACAGCCTCGCGCACATCCAAAATAATGTTGTTGCTGCGAAGCAATCCTTTTTCTTCTGTACCGTTTGAATTCATGGTGACCTCTATTTTTAAAAATAGGGCTTAGCAGCTATTTGCTACAGAATTATGACAGTTTGCAGCTATTTCACCAAAAAACGACTTCCTGGCTTAACAGCTTGAGTGCCCGCCAAATGCTCGGGCAAATGGTCGGCAGGGTAGGATTTCACATCGAGCGTGAGGAGCGAGACCAACGGGAATGGTAGGCCATGTTTGCCGTTGCTGCGATCAATCAGCGATGCCTCGGCTACCACCTTGCCACCATGGCGGTTGATACATTCCACCGTTTCGAGCGAGGATTTACCTGTGGTGACCACATCCTCGACCAGCAGGATATTGGCACCCTCGGGAATGGTGAAGCCACGGCGCAGGGTGAATTCGCCCGCTTCGCGCTCGCAGAAAATGGTTTCGACCCCAAGCTGGCGCCCCATTTCATAACCTACAATCACACCACCCATGGCAGGCGCAACGACGAGGTCTATCGGCGAGCCGCCAAGGGTATTTTTAAGTTTCTCTGCAAGAGCAGCGCAGAGTTTTTCGGCGCGTTTCGGGTTCATCAGCACGCGCGCGCATTGCAAGTAGGTATCGGAATGTAGACCCGACGAGAGAATGAAATGGCCGCTCAGAATAGCCTCTGCTTCCTTGAATTCTGCCATGATTTCTTGTTCGGTCAGCATGTCTTACTCCACAGTAATATTATCAATCAGCCGTGTCTTACCGAGCGTAGCCGCGACAAGCAAGCGGGCTGGTGGCTGGAATGTGGATAGCGGCGCAAGCGTATCCTCGGCACGTAGTTCGAGGTAATCGATACGCGCGAAACCTGCGGCGAGTATGTTAGCTTTCGCTTGTGATAGTGCGCCTTCTACGGATGCGCCAGCCACTAACGCCTGCGCAGCTTCGCGCAGTGTTGCGTTCAGTTGCGGGGCAATAGCGTGTTCCTGCTCCGATAAATACTGGTTACGCGAGGAGAGCGCCAAGCCACTGGGCTCGCGCACCGTGGGCACGCCGATGATACGCGTGTTGATATTCAAATCGGCCACGAGTTGCTTGATAACGCAAAGCTGCTGGTAATCTTTTTCAC